>JBMOHS010000012.1:0-39578 GCA_049317725.1 Blastocatellia bacterium | reverse complement strand
AAATATCGATCCTCCTCATTTTAAGTTCGACGCAGGAGGAAGAAGAATCGAGCGACTGACTTTCGACAACCCTGAGGGGGAGGTATGACGGCATTGGACTATGCAACATTAGAGCTGCTTCGCCAGAACCACCCGGCGTGGCGGTTGCTCTGTGCCCATCTCGCGCCGTTGGTCGCCAGTTTTCTGCATCGAGTCTTCATCATGCCCAACGTTCGGAACATGTCCCAGGCCGACCTGGTCGAGGCATTGGAGGACGAACTCTTCGCCCTGCGGGAGCAGCTCGGGGCCGACGCCTTTCCCGGAACCGCGCTCGGCTATCTCAACGACTGGGCGGAGAACGACAAGGGATGGCTGCGGAAGTTCTATCCGGCGGGGACAGACGAACCGCACTTCGATTTGACACCATCGACAGAGAAGGCGCTGGCCTGGCTGGAAGGGCTGACGGAGCGTTCCTTCGTCGGGACGGAATCGCGGCTGCTGACCCTCTTCGAGCTGTTGCGGCAGATGAGCGAGGGAAGCCAGACCAATCCGGAACTGCGGATTGCCGAACTGCAGAAACGCCGTGGCGAGATCGACGTGGAGATCGCCCGGATTCAGTCGGGCGATCTTCCCCTCCTCGACGATACTGGATTGAAAGACCGCTTTCAGCAGTTCCTCCAACTGGCGCGGGAGCTGCTGACAGACTTTCGCGAGGTGGAGCACAATTTCCGCAAGCTCGATCGGCGAGTCCGGGAGCGCATCGCCCTCTGGGAGGGAGCCAAGGGGGCACTTCTCGAAGAGATCATGGGCGAACGGGACGCCATCGCCGATTCCGATCAGGGGAAGAGCTTTCGCGCTTTCTGGGATTTCCTGATGTCCCAATCGCGCCAAGAGGAGCTGACACGCCTGCTGGAAGAGGTCTTGTCCCTGCCGCCGATCGTCGCCATGCGACCTGAAACCCGGCTGCAACGGGTCCATTATGACTGGCTGGAAGCAGGAGAACACACGCAGCGGACGGTGGCCAAACTCTCCGAGCAGTTGCGGAGGTTTCTCGACGATCAAGCGTGGCTGGAGAACCGTCGCATCATGGACATTCTGCAGCGGATCGAACACCACGCGCTGGCGTTGCAGGAAGAGATCCCCTCCGGGGATTTCATGCCCTTGGCCGAGACAGCAGCAACGATCGAACTTCCTCTGGAGAGACCTCTCTACCGGCCGCCGCTCAAGCCGCACATTGCCGGGATCGCCCTCGACGAAGGGGACGCGGAGATTGATACGGCAGTGCTCTACGCGCAAGTGGTGGTCGATCGGACGGAGCTGATCCGCAATCTCCGGCAGGAACTCCAGGGGCGCAGCCAGATCAGTCTCGGCGAGGTGGTGACTCGCCATCCGCTGCGCCACGGCTTGGCCGAACTGGTGGTCTATCTGCAGTTGGCCAGTGAGTGGCCCAGAACGGCGGTCGACGACGAGGTTGAGGAAGAGGTACGCTGGCAGACGGAGTCTGGCCTCACCCGCCAAGCGACCTTGCCGCGGATTATTCTCTTGAGGAGCTGACGATGAATGCACCCGAGGCCAGCACCCCCTATCAGTCGCAGAAGCTGACGCTGGAACTCTCGTCCGTGGTGATCCCCTTGCTCAAAGGGGTGCTCTACCAGGAGGACCAACCGGGACTTTGGGCAACCCTCCTGCGCCTGCAATCGAGCGTGCGGGATTACGTCGTCGTTCTTGGACTCGACCTGGTCCTCGACGAGGCGGAAGGCTACGCTTTCTTGCGATCCCGTCCGGAAGGAGAGGAGGAGAGTCCAGTGGTCGTGCCGCGGCTGATCGAGCGGAGGCAGCTCTCCTATCCCGTCAGCCTGCTGCTCGCCCTCTTGCGAAAAAAGCTGGCGGAGTTTGACGCGGGAGGCGGCGAGACGCGCCTGATTCTCTCCCGGGAGGAAGTGGTCGAACTGATCCGGATCTTTCTGCCAACGGGCAGCAACGAGGTGAGGTTGATCGATCAGGTCGACGCCACTTTGAACAAGATTGCCGATCTCGGCTTCATCCGCCGCCTGCGCGGACAGGGGCAGATGATCGAGGTGCGACGCATTCTCAAAGCATTCGTCGACGCGCAGTGGCTTGCCGATTTTGACAAGCGACTGACAGAGTATCGACAGCAGCTCGGGCTCCCACTGGAGGGGAAGCTGGAGGCGAAGGATGGCTGACGCTCTCGAATTGGAATTCATGGCGGATGACCGACTCGCCGGATTTCGCCTGCAACGGTTGGAGGTCTTCAATTGGGGCACCTTCGACGGCCGCGTCTGGACGCTGCGCCTGGATGGGAAGAACGGCCTTCTGACCGGGGACATCGGTTCGGGCAAATCGACCTTGGTCGATGCCGTGACGACGCTGCTGGTGCCGAGTCATCGTGTCGCCTACAACAAGGCGGCCGGTGCCGAGAGCCGCGAACGCTCCCTCAAGTCCTACGTCCTGGGGTTCTACAAATCGGAGCGGCAAGAGACGCTCGGGAGTACCCGACCGGTCGCCCTGCGCGACTTCAACCACTATTCGGTGATCCTTGGGGTGTTTCACAACGCTGGCTACAACAAGACCGTCACCCTCGCACAGGTCTTCTGGATCAAGGATGCCAATGCGCCGCCAACGCGGCTCTACGCGGCCTGCGAGCGCGATCTCTCGATTGCCACTGATTTTTCAGCATTTGGGACGGAGATGGTCGGGTTGCGCAAGCAGTTGCGGGCCAGCGAGGTCGAGCTGTTCGACAGCTTTCCTCCCTACGGCTCGTGGTTCCGTCGTCGGTTCGGCATCGACAATGAACAGGCCTTGGATCTCTTCCATCAAACCGTCTCGCTCAAGTCGGTCGGAAACCTGACAGACTTCGTGCGCAGCCACATGCTGGAACCTTTTGACGTCGCGCCCCGGATCGCGGCGCTGATTGGCCACTTCGAGGATCTCAATCGTGCTCACGAAGCGATCCTCAAGGCCAAGCAACAGGTGGAGATGCTGACGCCACTCGTCGCCGATTGCGAGCGGCATCGGGAACTCTCCGAGTCGACGGACCGGTTGCGGGCCTGCCGGGAGGCCCTGCGCCCCTGGTTTGCGACGCTCAAGCTCGAACTCCTCGAGAAACGGCTCGCCTCGCTGAGTGAAGAGTTAGGGCGCGACCAGGCGGCGATCGAGCGGCTGGAGGAGCAGCGTCGCTCTCAACAGAGGACAGAGCGGGATCTTCGCCGCAGCATCGCGGAGAACGGTGGGGATCGGATTGAGGGCATCGAACACGAAATTCTCCAGAAACAGGATGAACTGGAGCGTCGAAAGCTGAAAGCCGCCCGTTATGAAGATCTGGTCCGCGCCCTCGGGCATCTCCCTGCAGCGACCGACGAGGAGTTTCTACGACAGCGGGCCGAGACCGCCCAATGGCTCCAAACGACCAGAGAGTCCGAGGACCGGACCCAGAACAACCTCAACGAGGCAAGCGTCTCTTTCACCCAGCAACGTGCGGAGTACGAACAGTTGCAGGCAGAGATCAAGGGGCTCAAAGCCCGCGTCAGCAATATCGACGAAAATCAGATCCTCGTGCGGCGCTCGCTCTGCCAATCGCTCCACCTCGCCGAGGAGGAGATGCCATTTGCCGGCGAACTGCTGCAGGTGCGCGAAGAGGATCGGGACTGGGAAGGCGCGATCGAACGGCTGCTCCGCAACTTCGGCCTCTCTCTGCTGGTGCCGGATCGTCATTACGCAAGGGTGGCTGAATGGGTTGACCAATCTCATCTGCGGGGACGGCTGGTCTACTACCGGGTGCGGGAGGGAGGTCGTGCCGAGCTGCCCTCGCTCCATCCGGACTCAGCGGCGCGCAAGCTGCAGGTCAAGCCCGATTCCCCCTTTTACGAATGGATCGAACGGGAGGTGGCCCACCGCTTCGATTTGGCCTGCTGCGCAAATCAGGAACAGTTCCGCCGCGAGACTCGGGCGATCACCAAGGCCGGACAGATCAAGGCGACCGGCGAGCGACACGAGAAGGACGACCGCCATCGCCTCGACGATCGTCGGCGCTATGTCCTCGGTTGGAGCAATGCCGAAAAGATTGCCGCCTTGGAGAAAGACGCCAGACGGCAGGAAGCCTCCCTCGCCGATCTGGCCAGCCGGATCAGCGCTCTCCAGAAGGAACAGTCGGCCCTCAAGGAGCGACTCTCGGTCCTCTCAAAACTGGGGGAGTATACCGATTTTCGCGATCTTGACTGGAGACCCGTCGCGGTGTCCATCGCCAGATTGGAGGCTGAGAAGCGCGATCTGGAAGCGGCCTCGGACCTGCTCCAGACCTTGACGGCTCGGCTGATCATCGTCGAAGAGGAGCTGAAAACCACCGAAGCGGAACTCGATCAACGCAAGGATCGACGATCGAAGACCGAGCAGAAAGTCGGTACCGCACAAGAGCTCCAACAACAGGCCCGAACGCTGTTGGCGGATCCATCGGAAGACTGGAGCCCCCGATTTGCCCAGTTGGAAGCGATGCGTGGAGAGGCCCTCGGCAGTCAGGGATTGACGATCGAATCCTGCGACAACCGCGAACGCGACATGCGCGAATGGCTGCAAAGCAGAATCGATGCCGAAGATTCGAAGACGAAGCGTCTCTCGGAGAAGATCGTCAAGGCCATGACCGAGTACAGAGGAATGTGGGAACTGGAGACCAGGGAGGTCGATGCCAATCTGGCGGCAGCTCCCGAGTACCGGTCGATGTTGGATCAACTGCAGGCCGATGACCTGCCCCGTTTTGAAGGGCGCTTCAAAACGCTCCTCAACGAGAACACCATCCGGGAGGTCGCCAATTTTCAATCGCAACTGGCTCGCGAACGACAGACGATCAAGGAGCGCATCACCGAGATCAACCGATCGCTGACCCAGATCGACTACAACCCCGGGCGCTTCATCTGCCTCGAGGAAGAGATGAATGTCGACGCCGACATCCGCGACTTCCAGAAAGAGTTGCGTGCCTGCACCGAAGGAGCGCTCACCGGCTCGGAGGAGGCCCAGTACTCGGAGGCAAAATTCCTTGAAGTGAGGCGAATCATCGAGCGGTTCCGGGGCAGAAGTGAATACTCCGATCTGGATCGACGCTGGACGGCCAAGGTGACCGATGTTCGCAACTGGTTCGTCTTCGCTGCCAGTGAACGCTGGCGCGAAGACGGCACGGAACACGAACATTACGCCGACTCTGGCGGAAAGTCTGGCGGACAGAAGGAGAAGCTGGCCTACACCGTCCTTGCCGCGAGCCTTGCCTATCAGTTTGGTCTGGAATGGGGGGCCGTCCGCTCGCGCTCCTTCCGTTTCGTGGTGATCGATGAAGCATTTGGGCGCGGTTCCGATGAGTCAGCCCAATATGGATTGCAGTTGTTCGCCCAGCTCAATCTGCAACTGCTGATCGTTACGCCGTTGCAGAAGATTCACATCATCGAACCCTTCGTCGCCAGCGTTGGGTTTGTGCAGAACGAAGAGGGTCGCCGCTCTCTCTTGCGCAACCTGCGCATCGAGGAATACCGGGCGGAGAAGCAGAGGATGCAAGGATGACGTGGACGACTCCGTCCGATCTCAAGGCGCAGGTGCGGAAGCTCTGGGATCGCGGCCTGCTGCTGGCCTCCCTGGCAAACGGAGAAGCGGTCTTCCCACGGCGGTTGACCCTCCGCGGCCCTGACTCGCGAGAACTGAGCGAACGGTTCTCTGAGGTGCGGGCTTGGATCGCCCACTTATCGGCTGCCGCTGGCCCTTACCGGATCGAATGGCGCCGCGTCAATCACCGCATACTCGGGAGCAATGAGATCCCGGGGGCAATCTGGATTGATCACTTGTCGGACGCTCTCGGGCTGATCGGCAAGCGCCGTGCGGCGGATCAGTTTGTCTCCCTCGTCGAACAGACCCGAGAGCAACAGCCGGCCCTCCTCCCCTGGCTCGCCAAGCGGCCGCTGCAAGCCTTGGATTTGGTGGAGGATTGGTCGCGACTGCTCGGGATTGTTGCTTGGCTGCGGGAACATCCCCGACCAGCGATCTATCTTCGTCAACTGGATCTTCCTGGGGTCCATACCAAACTGATGGAGAGACATCGCGCTGTCCTGGCAGAGCTGCTCGATCTGGTGCTGCCTGATGATTGGATCGACCCGACACAGACGGGGGTGAGTGGGTTCTGTCGCCGGTATGGGTTTCTCGAGAAACCTTCGCGGGTGCGCTTTCGGATGCTCGACCCAACTATGCGGCTGTTGCCAGTTGAAGCCGATCAGGACATTACCCTGACCGAGGCCGCCTTCGCCTCCCTTGTTCTGCCAGTCAAGAAGGTCTTCATCACCGAGAACGAGATCAACTTCCTCGCCTTTCCACCTGTCTCCGACGCGATGGCGATCTTCGGTGCTGGGTATGGGTTTGACAACCTCGCGACCGCACACTGGCTGCACGATCGAGCGGTCCTCTATTGGGGAGATATCGATACTCACGGCCTGGCGATTCTTGACCAGTTGCGTGGCCACTTCCCTCACGCCGTCTCGTTTCTCATGGACGAGCCGACCCTCTTGGCGCACCGCGCACTCTGGGGCATCGAATCGCAGCCGGAAACCGCGACGCTGACGCGGCTCAACGCCGCGGAAAGTACGCTCTACGACCGCCTCCGCCAGAACCATTGGGGCGATCGCCTTCGCCTCGAACAGGAACGAATTGGATTCGACTTTCTGTGCGACCGTCTCCGAGGGCTCTGAGCCGCAGATCTCCGCCCGTGATCAACTGCTAAACAGTCCCTGTGAAGAGGCGGTCCCCCCGGAACTGGCCAAGGCTTGCCTCCGGGCCGTCTCGAGTTTGTTCTCTCTTCGATTTCGGCATGGTATTAGATTACTTCTCAATAACAGACTTGGAAACTTATTCTTCGATGCGGAGGAGAGATTGACGAGGCGACTCGTGGACACTGTTTCTCTTCGAGGCCTCGCCGCTTGGAAACAATCCCTTGACACCTCGAAGGCGAATGATCAGGTATCCATCGCATTGGGGCAACCTCAATTTCATTAATCTACGGCAATGAGGGGACGACCCGTGTTTTCGCCACAGAGCTGTTCCCACCTCTTGACGTCAACAGGAAGTGGATTAAATATCGGAGCTTCGTGAGGAACGCGATGAAGTAAAGGGAGCACGATGAGACTTCTACACTATCTTGAAATCCAGAATTTCAAGCGCTTCGGTGACAAGCAACGCATCGAACTCGACCACCCTGCTGTGCTGATTGGTCCCAACAACTGCGGTAAGACCACGGCGATTCAGGCAATTGCTCTCTGGTCACAAGCAGTCAGAACTTGGGTGGATGCCAAACGCAATTCCAATGCCAAGGAACGCACGGCCACCGCGCTGAACCGATTGAACATCGTCGCAGTTCCGGTACGACGTACCCGTTTTTTTTGGCACAATGCCAACGTCCGGACGGGAAGCAAGGATATCCCATTGATCATTACCTTGGGCATCCTGCACGAGAACCAGGTCGTGCCCGTGACCATGAGTTTTCGGAACCAAGGAGATGAACTGGTCTACTGCAAGCCTGACAAGGTGACGCTGGCGAGGATGGATTGGCTCGAGGCAGCTGCAATGATCAAGGTGGAGCTGCTCTATCCGATGTCGGGCCTGGAGACGGAAGAGCCGATCCTGCAGCCAGGGCGTATCGATGTGCTGCTGGGACAAGGGCAGACCGCGCAAGTGCTGCGCAATCTCTGTCTGATGGTCCATCAGGATTCGCCAGAAGATTGGCGCCAAATCGCGCAATGGATGAAACGCCTGTTTTCAGTCGATTTAGGTCAGCCCAAGGAGACCACCCGAGGCAGTATCGAACTCTCTTATAGACAGGAGGGGGTCAAGGAGCCCTTGGATATCGCACTCGCTGGGCGTGGTTACCAGCAGATGTTGCTCATCTTCGCCTATCTCTACTCGCATCAATCGAGCGTCTTGCTGGTCGATGAGCCAGACGCACACTTGGAAATTCTCCGCCAGAAACAGATCTATCTCCTGCTGCGGGAGATCGCGGCCCTGAATCAATCTCAAGTGGTCCTGGTCACCCACTCGGAAGTGATTCTGGATGAAGCGTTGGATGGCAACCTGACACTTCTGCTCAATGGGCGTGCGGATGACTTGGCGGCAAAGTCCGATATCAAGAACACACTGAAGCACTTTGGTGCAGAACATTACGTCAGAGCCCGTGAACGCGGGTACGTCCTCTACGTGGAGGGGGGGACTGACATTGACATCCTGCGTGCCTTGGCCAAACGCCTCGGTCACCCAGTGCTGGAGATTTGGGACGAACGAATCAACACCTTCTATGTTCAGAATAACTTTCCGGATCAGGACTTGGATGCGGAACTGGAACGTGTCGAAGGTGGCTTCGGCATCACTCCCGAAAAACATTTTCATGGCTTGCGCAGAATGGTGGCGAATCTGAAGGGACTGGCCATCCTTGACAATGATGGCCGGAATCGTCAGGACACGGAGAACAGTGGATTGAAAATCGTCTACTGGCGACGCTACGAAGCAGAGAACTACTTGATTTCCCCGCAAGTGCTGAAAAGCTACGTTGCTGATCAATACTCGGCGGTGCCGTTGTTCAACGGATATGCCGCTGAAAGCGAAGAGGTCTTATCGACGCTGATCCTCGAACGAGTCTTTTCAGGGCAAGAACAGGATTATCAAACTTGGCAGAACGCCTCACCAGACGCCGGTCGACTGCTCTGGGAGGCAAAAACCGAGCGGATCAAACTCAGTGATTTCGCCGAGGAGTTTTTTCGCCGATTGGCAGAGAAGCAGGGACACGCCGTGTTGATGAAAAAGGGGGAATTTCATCGGCTGGTTGACTACGTCGACCCTCAAAGCATTCCGGCTGAGGTAGGTGCAAAATTGGATCTGTTGCAAGAGATCTTCAGATGCTCGCTTGAACTGGAAGAGACCCGGGACAGGTCCTGACAAGGAAAAGTGCACCAAGCAGCAGCTGTTGGTCAAAGGGAAGGAGAAGACGTGCGTCGATCGGGACAGATCCGGTACCGTATTCTGTCGCTGCTGGTAGGGCTGAGCCTGGTGAGCTACCTGCTGCGTTCGAACATCTCGATTGCGGCGAAGTTCATGATGCCGGATTTGGGGCTCGACGAGGTCGAGATGGGGCGGGTCTTCAGCGCGTTCATGCTCGGCTATGCGATCTTTCAGATCCCGGCGGGAGCCTGGGGCGATCGGCGGGGGCCACGACGGGTCTTGGCGATAGCGGCCTTGTGCTGGGGGATCACGACCTTTCTCACCGGGCTGGTGCCAGCGCTCGCGGCGCTGAGTCTACTCCTGGTCGTGCGGTTCCTGCTGGGCGCAGCAGAGGCAGCGACGTACCCGGTAGCGGCGCGGGCGGTGGCCGACTGGTTTCCGGTTGGAGAACGAACCTTCGCCAACGTCGTCGTCGTTGCTGGATCGACCTTTGGGATGATCTTCAACGGGCCGCTGATCTCGACGCTCATGGTAGCGCAGGGTTGGCGGACCGCCTTTCTGCTGACCAGCCTGACCGGGCTCGTGATCGCCCTGCTCTGGTGGAGGTTCGCGACCGATCACCCGGCCAGGCATCCGTCCATCACCGATACGGAGCTGGCCCTCATCGTCGCCGATCGACCCTCGGCAATCACGCCCCTCTCCTGGCGAAAGCTGCTGGCGGATCGCAACCTTGGACTCATCTCGATCAGCTACTTTCTCGACAGTTATGTCCTCTTCATCTTCATCTTCTGGTTCTACCTCTACCTGACCGATGAGCGCGGATTCAGCGTGCTCAAAGGAGGCTACTACCACAGCCTGCCATTCGTTGCGGCGGTGGTTCTCATGCCGCTGACCGGCTGGCTCTGCGACCGGCTTGGCCGGCGGACCGGGCGGAGTCTGGCGCGACGGGCCTTTGCCCTCGGGCTGCTGACACTGGCTGCGGTGGCGCTCTTTCTCGGCGCGCGGGCCGCTGAGCCAGTGACAGCGATCCTCTGCCTCTCGCTCGCCGTCGGACTGCTCATGAGTTCTGAGGGCCCATTCTGGGCGACCGTCTCCGAATCGGCTTGGCCACACACTGGGGCGGCTGGTGGTGTCATGAACACGGCCGGGAACCTTGCTGGCGTCGTCTCGACCGCGCTGACGCCACTCATGGTCAAACGGATCGGCTGGACTGGGACCTTCCTGGCAAGCGCCGCGATGCTGCTCACCGCCGGACTGCTCTGGTTCCTGATCCGCACGGAACGCAGTTCGTCAGCCAACCCTGGCCTCGAATGAGGTCTGGATTCAGAATGGTCTGCGGGAACGGACAGGTGGCAGCGAGGGGATCTCTGCGAACTCCCTCGACGGGGTCGCCTCTGCGGGCGCCGGAGGGAGAGATCCCGTGACATTGTAGTGAGTTTCAGATGGAGGGAGCTGGCAGTGTGTCAGCCGGAAATACGGTGAAGGAGGGTCGAGATGCGATTGTTGCCCCTGGTACTGGCGATCTTGCTGCTGTCGGTCTCTTCCGGCAAGGTCCTGGCGGCAGAACCGACCGTCGAGGTGCGGGGAGCCTGGATCGATCGCAGCTCCCTCGTCTCCCGCGAAGAGATCCGCGCGACCCTGCGCCAACTGGCCGCCGCCCACTTCAACTTGGCACTGGTCAACGTCTGGTCACGAGGCTATCCGCTCTGGAAGAGCCAAGTCTTCGAGGAGGAGACAGGAATCATGACCGATCCCGGGTTTGGCGGTCGTGACGTCCTCGCCGAAGTGGTCGAGGAGGCAAGGGTTGTCGGGATCGCTGTCATGCCCTGGTTTGAGTACGGCTTCATCGGCGGCTACAGCGGCTACCTGCCGGGACCGGGGGGCAGAGGCCCGATCTTCGAGCGCCATCCGGAGTGGCTGGCCATGACGCGCTCACAGGCGACCGGATTTCCAGCTCCCGGTGGATTCTTCTACTGGATGGCCCACACCCGCCCTGATGTTCAGGAGTTTCTGTTGCGGATGATCAGCGAGGTCTGCCGCGACTATCCCGTGGTTGGCATCCAGTTCGACCGGGCGCGCTACCCCCAGCTCGACTGTGGCTACGACAGCTACACCCTCCAACTCTATGCGCGTGAGAATTCGGGGGCTACCCCTCCCACCGACCCAACCGCCTCCTTCTGGGTCCGGTGGCGCGCCAATAAGCTCAATGACTTTGTCGCCACGATCCGCCAGCGCGTACGAGCGATTGGACGACACCTGCTCGTCTCCAATGCCCCGATCGTCTTTCCCTTCTCGTATGTCAATTTCGCTCAGGAGTACCCGGCCTGGATGGCCCGCGGTGCGCTCGATTTCACCGTTCCCCAGATCTATCGCCGGGACGCAGCCAGCTTCGAGGCGGAATTACAGCGGCAGATGGGGGCCGCTGGACAGACGGAGCGTCTTGTCGCCGGGATCGACAGCACCAACCCGAGCGTCGACGATCTGATCAAGATGGTCGAGACGACCCGCGCGTACGGTCTGCCCGGGGCCGTCCTCTGGTACTACCGGGCACTTCTCGACAAGGGAGCGCTCGCGAAGCTGCGGCAGACGGTCTTCACTGCACCGGCGAGGCTGCCGTGGGCAATCGGCGCGCCAACTCCCGTCCCTTCCCGCTCCGGCCCTGGCGCTCGACGCGTCGGCGACAAGCCCTGATGCGCTTCGTCCTCTCCCAGTTGGGAACGCAGCGCCGTCCGCCGATTGCCGCGAGGCTCAATCCATGGCATATCCGCTTCGGACAGCCTTCTCCATCTCAGCCAACTCGTCCTCGGTCAAGAAGCTGAAGTGCGATTCTCTCTTGCGCATTGAGAGACGGCCATTGTTCTGTAGACAATGCTGGATAAAGAGATCGACGAGCCGGTCTGGCATGTCGACGATCTGTTGAAGGGCTGGCTTGGTCCTCTCGTAGTAGACCAGAAAGTTGAGCTCCCCCATCAGTTCGTGCTCGATGGTATGTAAGACAAAATCGTACAAGGCCTCCGCTTGCGCGGTCAGGTCGATGTACTTGTAGAGGGGGCCAGTCTCATTCAGCACGGTCATCTGGCCAAGATCGTCGAGCTCGTACTCGACCAACCGCAGCAACGGGTCCGAGAACGCCTCGAGCGAACGGTTGTAGAGCGCTGGTTGATTGAGCATGGCGGCGGAGACGGGGAACATGAGTCCTGCGGGGACCGCACCGCGCAGAGACAGGATATTGTGAATGAGGAACCGGTGAATCCGGCCGTTGCCATCCTCAAAGGGATGGAGAAAGACGAACCCGTAGGAGATGGCTGTGGCGTGGAGAACGGCGGGGACGGCCCCCTCCTTCATCACCCGATGGGCTGCCATCAGTCCTGACATCAGTTCCGGGAGGTCGTCAGGCTTGGGGCAGACATAGTGGATGATCTGTCTCTGGCCGGCGATTGTCTGACCGACATAGTTCTGGTTGGTCCGGTAGTCTGCATCTTGGAATCGGGGGTCGACAATACGGTTCTGCAGATCGATCAGGAGGGACTTCTCACAAAAGTCCTTCTGCTCGGCCATCTTCAGCAAGCCGATGAAGTTCCCTGTACGGGAGGCGCTCGGCTTGATGTGTTCGATCTCGCAGGAGGACCGGGTCTCTTTGTCGTACAGGTAGTGAAGGGCCCGCCTGAGAAGCTCCGGTGAGAAGGTGGTGACGATCCCTTCGCACCGCTTGTGCAGATCGATCTCTTCCAAGCTGGCAAGTTTCGAGGTACGCCGGATCATCGGGCAGAACTCTTTTCCCCCAAGCAGATTGTCGATGACTCTTTGACGAGAATGGCGACGACCGGGGAGCGCAGTATAGTAATGGTCCGGCTCGAGCAGCTGAAGGTAGTTGCCCTGACTCAGATCCGGCAACGGAAGTTCGCGACCCGTCAGAAGTTCGTACAGAAACCAGATCTTTCGGGTGTACTTCCCGGTCGGCTTGGAGCGGATCCAGGTCGCAATCTGTTCTGCTGGAACCACCTCGAAAAGGGACTGGAGAATGCCAAGATGGAGTCCATCGTACTTGAGAGCGAACTCCAGGTGATCGCCCGTCGTCTCTCCTGGCCAATAGGATTGGGGATAGACGGTCTTGACTTGGCCATCCTCGGTAGTTGAACGCAGGGGCCCTGTCGGGCTGACTGAGGAGGTGTGCCAATTTGGCAAAACGTGCAAATCGTACCGATCCACCAGAAACGCATAGCCTGCTACCCGGGATTGTGACACACGCAACGTCATTACTTCTCAAGAAGTTGTTACAAGTGATAGAAATAATTTACATAGCAGAACTTTACCATATTTTCTATTGCAATAAGATTAGTTTAGAAAAAAACTGTTATTCGCATTAGTACTTGTCAAGCAAAAGAGAGGGCTGGGGGCTGCTTCGCGATCTTCGCGTCTGTTTTTCTCTCTTGGTCGACGGGAGTGTGCCATCGGCCCAACAACCCGATGGAGTCGGGTTGATTTTGACGGTAGGAGCCCCTCGTTCAGGGTGGATCTGAAGAGAACAGGTTCTAACAGTGGCCCAACCTGGGATAAGGGGGTCATGGTGAGACTGACGGCTCTTGGAACCCTCCAGGTGAACTCTTTTTTGAGGTCACTGGCGCACTCAGTGCTCATTCTGCAGATGGGCAAGCGTCATGAGCAATCGCCGCAAAAGCAAGAGGGACATGGAATTCCATGCCCCTCTTGCTCTTGCTTGGTACTTCGCGGAATTGCCGTGGCAGTCAGCGAAGCGCTGATTGTCTCGAGCGTCGACTAGAACTCGAGCCGTCCCCCCATCGTGATGATGCGGGCACCCTGCTGCGGACCGGAGGCTCTCCCGAAATCAGGGTTGCCGATGGCACCGTTGACTCCGAAATTGGTCCGGTTGAAGAGGTTGAAGATGTCGACCCGGTAGACAAACCGGACCCGACCCTCCCCGGCCAGATTGATCTTCTTGACGATCGAGATGTTCTCGGTGAAGACCGGCGGTTGCCGGAAAGCACCCATGAACTGTGATACCGTCCCAAACTCGAACTCACCAGGAATGCTGAAGGGAGTGGAGTTGGCGGCACACTGGAAGGCACCAGGACGATTCGCGATCGCTTGCGGCTGGCAACCAAACCAGCGGACAGAGGGATTGTTGGGATCAAGGGTCGTACGGTCAATCCCCGTCCGAATCGGCACCGCCGAGTTCAAATTGGCCTTCTTGTACTGGGTGAAGAGCGTCCCCACGTTGAGCGTGTTGGGCACGGCGATGTCGATCGGTCCACCGGAAGCGTAGCGATTGATTGCGCCAATCGACCAGCCGCCAATGAAGCCGTTCACCACCCGGTTGGCGCCTCCAAACAACTTGCGGCCACGGCCAAACGGCAGATCGACCGAGTTGAGAATGTTGACCATGTGCGGCTGATCGAACGCCAGCAGCGATTTGGCATCGCTCAGATCGTAGTTGTTCTGGGCTTGCGTCTGCGTCTGGCTGAAGATCTGGCGGAAGTGCAGTTGTCCCTGCGACTTCGACCAAGTGTAGGACGCCATCATCTGCCAAGCGCCAAAGCGTCGCTCGCCTTTGACCTGCAACGAGTCGTACCAGGACTGGCCATCGCCAGAGTTGCGGTCGAAGACGTTGAAGTATTGCGGGAACGGACGCAGGGCCTGCGCCAGCGTCTGGTTGTTGGGGAAGGAGGCATAGGGCTTGGTGAAGCCCGCCGCGACCACTGCCGGGTCATCGATGCGACGACGCAGCAACTGTCCGAGCGAGAGGTACTTGGGATCGACCTGATTGGCCATCAGGGTCGAGGAGAGGCCCCGGCCACGGTTGCCGACATAGGCGATATCGATCAGGAAGCCCTTGATCTCGTGCTGGACGTTGAGACTCCAGTTGTAGATACGCGGGGCCTTGCCGAAATCGGGACCGAGCAGGTCCATCGTCGGAGCCGAGAGGACACCAAGACCCGAATCGATGAACGGCGGGCGGGCACCTTGTGGAATCGGCACCCCGCCGTCCCAGATCAGCGCCGGCGCGACGCCATCGGCGAGAATCGTTCCTGGATTGCCGGAGAACCCAAGCGTGCAACCGCAACCGCCGTTGCCCAGTGTTTGGTAGTAGATGCCGAAGCCACCGCGCACGACGGTCTTCGAGGACACTTCGTAGGCAAACCCAAAGCGCGGTCCCAGGTTCGAGAAGTCGGTTGGGTAGAAGCGCTTGTCGCCCGAACGTCCCGGCCCAGGGCCGGCAAAGACCATCGCACCGGGTCGACCACCTGCCGCCGGATTGGGCAGTGTCGGATCCATCGCCGAGAACTGGAAGTTGGCCATGTGGAACCCAACCGGAACCTCATAGCGCATGCCGAGGTTGAGCGTCAGGTTCGACTTGATCCGCCAGTTGTCCTGGAAGTAACCCGCATGATACCCGTACCGAATCTGTGGATCGGGAACGGGCAGTGTCGTGAAGGCGATCTCGTTGGGCGCTCCGAGCAGGAAGCTGGCGAAGGAGTGTCCAGTGGTGCCCGTCGCCGTCGGCAGCGCCGTCTGGGCACGCTCAAACCGGAAGAGACCGTTGGTACCGGCCGCATCGACCGACGTCGTTCTGAGGCGACGGATGTCCCAGCCCGCCTTGAATTCATGCTTGCCGGTCACCCAGCTGATGTTCTGGCTGATGTGGGTCGTCCAGTTGAACTGGCCGCCGTTGTTGACTTTGCCGTCCTGCACCCCCCAGGCAGTCAGCGCATCCGCCGCGTTGAACTGCACGCGTGGCGTGGCATCGGTGGGCATGCGGAGCCCGACCTGCGAAGCAAAACCAGCTTGCGCGGGGTTGTCCCAACCCTGCTGCGTCCGGCTGAAACCAAACGTCGTGTGAATCAGGAGGTTGGGTCGCACGATCCAGTCATGGTTGACACGGAAGTTCTGCGGCTGCTGTGAGTTGACCCCCAGCCCCTGACCCAGCGGGCCAGGCAGCGCACTGGTGTTGGCAACGTTCTGGTCCTGCAGGCTGTGAAAGTAGGAGAGGCGGTTGTTGTCCGAGAACGCATGATCCAGCTTCAAACTCCAGACATTGTCCGTGACTTGGCTCTCATTGACGAAGGCCAAATTGTTGGTCGTGCCCGAAAGATTGGGATCGGGAAGCGCCGCGATGAACTTGCGGGAGATTGCGCTGATCCGGTTGGAGGGGATGATGTTGTTGGCAAATTGCTGACGAACGTTGCCGACGGTCGTCGCGGGGTCATAGATCGCCCGGCCGATTTCCGAAAAGTCCCCATTCTTCATCCGTTGAGTCGGCACAGTCGAGGTCACCGTCGAGATGGTCGCCGGACGCATGTCCCGGGAGTAGGTCATGAACCAGAAGGTCCGGTTGCGTCCATTGTAGACCTTGGGAACCCAAACCGGGCCACCGACGGCAAACCCCACTTCGTTGAACCGCTCCTTGGGCCGTGCCCGACGCGCGGCATTGTTCGCCCAGCTGTTGGCGTTGAAGATGTCGCGACGCGCATACCAGAAGGCCGCGCCGTGGATATCATTCCCACCCGACTTCGAGACGTAGGTCTCGACGCCACCACCAAAACGGCCGTACTCCGCCGAATAGGCAGCGGTCACCAGCTTGAACTCCTGGAACATCTCGGTCCCGGGGAAATTGAAGACGACGCCGCCCGACTCGGGGATCGTCAAGCTGGCACCATCGATCATCACTTCCTTGCCGCGTCCGCCGGAACCGGAGATGCTCACTTCGCGGAAGGAGTTGACCCCGGGCATGAAGGTGACAAACGATGAGGCGTTGCGGATGCCACCAGTGAAGAGGGGCAGCGTGTTCATCAGCGTGTTGGAGAAGTTCTGGCCGCGCTCGCTGGTCTCTGTATCGAGCAGCGGTCCCTGGGCAGTCACTTCGACGCTCTCCTGCACACTTCCCACTTCCACCTGCAGATCGAGCGTCAAGCGTTGTGCGACACGGACCTCGATGTTCTTGCGGTTGAGCCTCTTGAAGCCCGTCTTCTCGACCGTCACTTCATAGTTGCCAACCTGGAGTGCAGCAAAAACGTAGACGCCGGCATCGGTGGTGACGGTCGTCGTCTTCAAGCCAGTTGCCAGATTCGTGGCGGTTACGGTTGCTGCTGGGATCGCACCGGCGGTCGGATCGGTAACGGTACCCGACATCGAGCCGCTGTTTTGTTGAGCCCAAGTGCCCATGGAGAACAGGCACATTATTCCGAGCATGATGCTCGTTCGACGGAGAAGGTTCATATCTTTACCTCTTATGGAAGGGGTTGATGGTACGTATCCAGCGCAGCCAGTTGAACTTTGCAAACTGTCGGTTTTACTGTCGGTCAGTCTTCTTGTTGAGTGGCGGCGTGTAGGCTATGCCTGTCCGTCAAACCTGTCAAGCATTTCTGAGAAGCTGTCAAGTCCAAAACCATTTTTTGTCTAACCGATCGGGTGGGATCAGATTGTCCTGAAGAGAAGGAGATGCCACCTCCGGCAGGTTCCTGTCAGAAAAGATCGTCATCTGCACGCTTGGAGAGGACCAGGTCAGGAACGGTGCAGGAGAGCGAGGATGCGGCCGCGGGTGTAGCGCTGCAGCAGAATTGGATAGACGTTGACGACGACGTTGCCGGCACTGAGGTAGACGGCCCAGCCCTGCCAGCCAAGACTCAAGGCGTAGACTGCTGAAAGAACCCCGAGTGTGAGCAGTACCCAGTGGCCACGCTCGCTCTGTTCGGTGCGGAGAAGGAATTCTGCCGCAGAACGACGGTCGCGAATGAGGCGAAAATGGGGATCCTTCCGGCGCTCCCAGCGATTGGCGAGATCTCCATCGGGAGCGAACTGGCGGAAGAGGAGAACACCGAGCACTTCGTAGACGCGCCCTCCCCGCTCGAACCGTTGAATCTGGAAGAAGGCGCGCGGCAAAGTCCACCAGAGCGAGAGGCAGGCGAGGACCAGGGGCACCAGCCATGCACCGGGGCGATAGTCGCCGGGTGGATATGCGAACGGTCGTAACGGCCCCCAGACGTAGAGCCAGAACATCAGCAGAGGTCCGAGCCAGCCTCCCGCCATGCTGGCGAAGGGCACGATGTTCAGGCCGCGCGTCGGCGGATCTGGTCGAGTGATTGGACTCAAGCTGGCTCCAATTGAGAAAGGGAGAAGGTAACTACTCACGGAGAGGAAAATCAGAAAGTAGACCAGGCCGACCAGAGACCGATGTCAGAACGGAAGAGATGATTGCTGGTTGGCCCGGCCCACTTCCCGACCTTCTTCTCTGTGAGTAATCACGGGAGAAGAAGACCCCTGCCGAGCAGAAACAGATGAAGCAGGACACAAATTTTGATTGGGGAGAATGCGCCCGGCACGACTCGAACGTGCGACCTTTTGGTTCGTAGCCAAACGCTCTATCCGGCTGAGCTACGGGCGCCAAAGTAAATTGGGATTCTGCCACTGCCCGGTCGGGATGTCAACAGCGCGGCGATCCAGGAGGAGCGATCAGGGAGATGGCGGCGCAGCGCGTACTTCACCAAAACGTTGATGGCTGCCCGGAAGGGAGCCGCGGCGGGTCGTCAGGAGAAACGCGGTCAGGAGCAGGAGCAGGATCGGGACGGCAAGCCACGCAAGAAGCATTCCGCGCCCTGGCATCCACTGGGAGCCGGTTGGCGGTACGGCCGGGGAGGGCAGCGCTCGCACTGGCCAGTCGGTGAGCAGCAAGAGCAGCGTGATCAGTAGCGCGGTTATCCAGAAGCTGACGTGGACCGATAAGACGGACTTGTGATGGAGAAGCGAGACCGACTTGGTGAGGTCGGCGACGACAAAAAGCCACATCAAGAAGAGCAGGAGAAGCTGTGCCCGGCCCAGTGGGTTCGCTGGCACCAGGAGAAGCCGGTCCTCCAGGTGGAGGCGGATGGCGGAGAGGCCAACGATCGTCAGCCCTATCGCCAGGAGGAGGACCCAGGCAGTCGGGGAGATTCCCAGCAAGGAGTCGCGGAGATGCCCCTTCTCCAGCCAGAAGCGCAGGTTGGTGTCGAAGTTATGCCAGGGGAGGACGAGGAGGAGAACGATCAACGAGAAGGCACGGAGGGGCTTGCCGAGCGGGGATGGATCGACGAGGGCCAGCCCTTGTCTGGCGAGCCGGCGCAGGCCGATCGCGACCCCGACGCCCATCACCAACCCGAAGAAGCGCTCCATCCACTTCCAGTAGTCGAGATTCTGGAGCGCGGAGAAGCGCCCGATCGGTCCCCATCCACCCCGACCGAGCATGTGCAGGACATCACCAACGGCAAAGCCGAGCCCGCCCGCCAGCGCCCCGTAGAGAAGCAGGAGAAGAGCCGCCCGATTGCGCTCTCGGCCCAAGAGGACGATCAGCGCAACCGCGAGACCAAGGCATCCCGACCAGTTGTCGCTGCGGGGCGGCGTCATGCGAAGCCCCAGGAGGGCGGTCAAGAGCCCGTATCCCGCCAACCAACCGACGGCCAGCCAGAGTACCCAGCGACTGGCGGGCTGCCACCGCGCCCTTCCGAAGAGGTGAAGCCCAACTCCCACGGCGAGGGCCGTCAGCGCCGCGACCCAGTCCGTATCGTGGAGGGACCAACGCTCACTGAGCAGGTCGGTCCAGCCAGCACCATCGAAGAGCAGCCAGACGCCATAGAGGGTCGAGAGGGGGACGACGATCGATTCGAGCTCTGCGCGCCGCCACGTCAGTCCCAAGGCAAGCACCCCGGCACCAATCGCCCCCCAGAGGGCACCAATCAGAAAGAGCGAGGCGAGTCCATAGAGGACATTGGCGAACGCCGCATCGCCGGTGTAGCCAATGACGATCCCGTAGCTCATCTGCCCACCGAAGGCCCAGCCAATCGCGCCGAGCATCGCCAAGACGCTGGCGCGGCCTAACCAATCGGCACGCTCAGATCCGAGAGCACAGGCGAGGGCGACCAATGCCCCAGGGAGCATGGCTCCCGCTTCGTGCCCGTAGTCCCCCCGGATGCCCCACCCGAGCGACATCGCCAACCCAGCGAGGAGAATCATCGGCCCTTGCCGTGAGGAGATCACTTCTGCAATGGTGCTCTGCATAGAGGAAGAGGCCCTCCCTTTCGATGAATGTTCCGCCCAATGGCGATCCCCGATACGCCAGATGATACGCAACTCGCCACGCTTCGCCAATTGATGCGCACGGTCGATTGGCGTACCCTACGATGGCGATGACGACACGACGCAAAGCCGGCAAGGAACGGCTCGACAAACTGCTGGTCGAACGGGGACTGGTCGAGACGAGAACGCGGGCCCAGGCCTTGATCCTCGCTGGGCAGGTCTTCTCCCAGGGAGTGCGCCTCGACAAAGCCGGACAGGAGGTCTCACCAGAGATCGAACTGACGGTTCGGGAGCCGCTCGCCTATGTCAGCCGTGGCGGACTCAAGCTGGCGGCCGCCCTCGACCACTTTCAACTCTCCCCTGCCGGCAAGGTCTGTCTCGATATTGGTGCTTCCACGGGCGGATTTACCGACTGCCTTCTGCAGAGAGGGGCAATTCACGTGACGGCGCTCGACGTAGGGCACGGCCAGATCGACTGGCGATTGCGACAAGATCCACGCGTCGAAGTTCGGGAGAACGTCAATGCCCGCTACCTGCAACCAGGGGACTTCCCCAACCGCTTCGACCTGATCGTCATCGACGTCTCCTTCATCTCGTTGAAGCGGATCCTGCCGGTCCTGCCCCCGCTCCTGCAATCGGATGGAGAGGTGGTCGCGCTGATCAAGCCGCAATTCGAAGTCGGACGCCACGAAGTCGGACGCGGGGGCATCGTGCGTGACGCCGCGGCGCAGGCTCGCGTGGTCGAGGAGATCACGCAAGCGGCCGCTTCACTGCACCTCGTCTGCCGGGGCGCCCTCGACTCTCCGATTCTTGGAGCGGACGGGAATCGTGAATTTCTCGCGGTCTTCTCCCAAGAGATCCGTGCGTGAGCGGGAGTGAGAGACGCTCCCGGGCTACTTCTTGGGACGTTCCACCTGCGCAGGATGGGTTACCCGAGCAGCCCCTCCGTCCTCCCCACGGAGTTCGACCCTGACTTTCCAAGGCCCACGCCCCTTCTCCGGCCATTTCGTTCCCACGTAGTAGCCGGCGAGCAATCTGGTCAGCAAGGCATCCAAGCTTGGTGCGATCTCATCGACGGTTCGGCAGAGCAGTGCCTGTCCTCCCTTCTCCGCCGCAATCCGCTCCAACCCGCTCTGGTATGCAAGGTTGAGCGCGTCGGGTCGATACTCCAGGTGAAGCACAAAGAGCGGAATGGCGTACTTGGAGAGGGATTGTCCGATTCGACTGACCTGCTCCTGGACGGCCCGATCGGAAAACCGTCGACTGAGGTCCCCGGCGTCGCTGGCATTGATCACTGGGTTGAGATAGTCCGCGCGGTAGTTGGCGATCCCACTGTCGGTGATGTAGAGCACGAAGACGCGCACCGCGCTCTCTGTCAGAATCCGGGTAGCCAAGTTCGAGATGGGCACCAAAGTATCGAGCAGCCCGGCCCTCCCGTTGACCTGGACAGCACGAATCGTTTCGGCCAGACGCTCTCGATCAGCGGTCGGCTCCAACAAAGCGCGTAATCCGTCTTGTGATCGGAGAACACCCACCCAGTGGTTCTCCGGCAATTCACGCAGCCGGTCCCCCAACCGGAGCCGGACCTGATCGACGCGCGCCAGATCGACCACCGTATCGAAGACGAGAAGCAGCACCGTCGGACTCTGCGGCCCTTGAAAACTCTCCACCGGAAGCTCTTCTTCATTGAGCAACAACCGGAACTCCTCCCGCTTCCCTTGCTGCCAGAACTGCCCCTCCTGCTCGACCCAGACCGGAATCTTGATGAGACCTTCCTCCCGATCCTCCCCGCTCCTCCGCTCCGCTTGTCCCACCCCGAGCATTCCTCCCCCCACCAAAAGAACTCCGATCAATTGTGCCGCTCTCCAGTTCACAGTAGACTCCTCTTTTTTATGAATATTAAATCTATGTTAAATCTCAGGTTCGATACACAAGAATGAAGAAAAGGACGAACGAGGAAGAGCGAAAGGCGGAGGGGTGGAGATCAGGGAGGGGAATGGCCCTGCTGGTCTTGGTGATGGCGCTGAGAGGGGAGGGGGCCGTCTGGGGACAGACGCCGGTTCCACCGTTGCGGGAGGACCGGCAGTTCTGGAACGAGACGCAACTGATCCAGCGATTGAGCGAGAAGCGGGATCTGGTGATGGTGGGGGGAATCCGGCTCGGCCGGGGCTGGTACACGCCAGTCGATGAACGGGTTGGGTTCGGCGTGGCGTTCAAGCCGACTCCCAAGCTGACCGTTCAGCCAACCTACATGTTCATCAACTACCAACCATTCCCGGGGCGTGTCATCCATGAGCATCGGCTGATCCTCAACGTCACAGGGCGCGTCAGAGCGGGAAAGTTCACCTTCACCGACCGCAATCTGATCGAGCGCCGGGTTCGCCACGGCAACCGTGACTTCACCACCTATCGCAACCGGTTGATGATCGACCATCCGGTGCGGCTCGGTCGCTGGTCGTTCAACCCGTTCATCGCCAATGAGATCTGGTATACCACCCAACCGGTGGCGACAGGTCGTTTCGGCTGGTCCCGCAACCGCTTCTCTGCGGGCTATCTCAAACAGTTTTCCCCCCGGTTCTACGCCGAAGTCTTCTATCTCTACCAGGCCGACGGACTGTCACGACCGGGAAACATCCACGCGATCGGGACCTTTTTCCGCTATACGCTCCCATGATTGCTCGAGGAACACCCACCACACGGCCGCGACTCCCCTAGAAGAGAATGCGGAGTCCGAGCTGCATGACCCGCCCTCCGGTCGAACCGATGATGCGACCCGCGTTGAGATTAGGGGTTTCAACGGATCCGATCCGGGTGTCAGGGTCGTTGAGATTGGCCAGATTCGGAAAGTTGAAGGCCTCCGTGACAAACTCGAGGGAGGCGTCGGAGGTCAACTCGATCCGCTTGGTGAGCGAGAGATGGTGGTACTGCTCCCCGGGCCCGCGCAGTTGGGGATGGGTACGCGGTCCGTTTCCAATGGTGAAATCGTCCGGCTGGCGAAAGGCTTCTGGGTTGAACCAGCGCTCCGGGCTGGGCTGCTCAACCCGCGGGTTGATTCCCGGTACCAGATTGACGCGCAGGTTCCCGACAATCCCCCCCGTCCGATTGAAGAGCGGGCGAAGACTGAGCGGGTTTCCTCCACGGAGGGTGGTCAATCCACTCAAACTCCACCCACCCAAGAAGCGGCTTGTCAGCGGATCATCGGCGAAGAACCACTTCCCTTTTCCAAAGGGCAGCTCATAAGTGTAGCTGACCTGCAGGCTGTGGCGCAGATCACTCGTCGAGAGCGCCCACTCCTCGGCGAGGTTGCCCGGGTCCTGCGGCATCCCACTGGAGTAGTTGTCCATCAGCTTGGCAAAACGGTAGATGGCACGACCAAAGAGGCCGCCCGTCAGCCGCTGATCCATGGTCAGCGTCAGCGAATGGCCCTCCAACTGGCCGCCCGGGTAGAGCCCACCGACATCGAGGTTCCGGAACTGAGGGTAAGGTCGCAATGAATTGCGGAAAGAGTCATCATAGAGCTGCTCGCCGTAACGCAGATTCTCGAGGGGGACCGCATTGAGGCGCGCCAGCCCATCGACGAAGACGTTGGTTCCCCGCCAGCCATTGTATCGCGCTTCGAGGGCCATGGCGTTGGGCAGCTCGCGCTGCAGCCCAAAGCTCCATTGCTGGGTGGTCGGCAACTCCCCGCTGCGATCGACGATGTCGGCGTCCGTCCCATTCGCCGCCGTTGGGTCAAGGAAGGGGGGGCGGACGAAGTTCCCCGGAATTCCATCGCGAAGCTGGAGGGCTGGAAAGAGCTGCTCGTTGGACGAGAAGAAGACGGGGGCAGCATTGAAGCCCTGGGTCGCGAAATGGCGTCCATAGAGCGGGTAGTTCTCATAATTGAGGTTGTACTGAAGCCGAAGGACAGTTCGTCGGCTGTTCCAGGGATTGATCGCCAAGCTGACGCCCGGTTCCGCCCGCACCGTCGTCGGCTGCAAGCCGCGCCCAATGCCGTCTCGCCCCGCGAAGATGAGAGCCCCAGGCCGATCATTGGCCGGATTGAGCTGGTCGAGCGAGACGGTCGACTGCCGATCGTACTTCTCCGTGCGCGGTGTGGCCGTCTCGACGCTGAGGGTGAAGGTCGCCGTCCAACCAGGCCGAATCCGATACTGGTCGCTGAGATTGACCTCGTAGAATGAATTGCGGTAGTACGAGGGCTGCTCGACAATTCCCTGCTCCGCCCGGTAGGCCATTCCCAGCAAGAAAGAGGCAAACGGGTTGCCTGTGTTCCGCACCCCTGGAAGGCCTGTCAGCGCGTTGCCAAAGTAGAAGAGGCCCGCGGGAAAGGAGGGGCGGAACGTGTGAGTGAAACGACGATGGCCGTAGGCCGTCAAGCTGAGACTGTGGCCTCCGCGGTTGATGGCGATCGTCGATGAACCGATGTAGAGATAATCACGGTCGCGAAAGGCCGGGTTCGGTGGGCCGATCGGCACGTACTGTCCGATGAAAAATCGAGGGAAGTAGCGAGAATAGGTGCCGGGAAGCCCGAGACGGCTCGGATGATCGACCGCCTCCTCTTCGTTGACAGAGGTTGTTGCATAGTAGTTGGCCGAGAGACGGAAGGTCCAGACGATCTGCGGAGAGACCGTGTAGGTATGCTGATACGAAAGGGTTCCATTCTCAAAGGCGTAGTTGGGATTGCCCGAGTTGGCCGGACCAGGAAAGAGTTCCGGCGCCTTCTGCAGGCCTCTCGAATAGTTGAGGTTGAGGTTGAGCTGCTGCTGCTCGGTCAAATTGTGATCGACCTTCGAGATGATTCCGTCGGCCCGGTTCTCGAACGGGGAGTTGATCCAGTAGTTGTTGAGGAGAAAGGGACCAATCGAGCTGTTTGACCGGGGGTAGAGGTCGACCAGTGCCCGCGCGACCGGGTCGAGCCTCGCCGCTGGGATCCGATTGCCTGGAAACGGATCCCGGAGATACTGCAGGTTCTCCAGCGAGACGGGGCGCGATGGGTCATAGGCCGGATTGGGGCGCGTCGTCTGCGGGTCATAGAGGGTGACGGGCTGACCCGCGTTATCGACCAGGTCGGAGAAGTCCCCCTGCCGTTGCAGGTTGGTGGGAAGGGTCAGAAGCCGGCTCTGGGCAATCCGCTCGCGGGTCCCCTCGTAGGAGAAGGAGAAGAACGTCCGGCCACGACCGTCATAGACCCAGGGCAGCCGGATCGGTCCGCTGAGGGCTCCTCCAAACTGGTTGCGGCGCAGCAGATTCTTGGTTCCGCCAAACTGTTTGACTTGGTGTGGAACGGCATCCATGGCGTCGTTGCGGAGGTACTCGTAGAGTCGCCCGGTGAGCGTATTCTGCCTCCCCCCGACATTGGCTCTTACCTTCCCACCAGATCCGAGCCGCCCCATCTGGACGCGAAACTCTTCGAGCGCTTTCTGCAACTCCGATGGGCGTGGTGCCTGCGGCTCGCCTTCCTTCTTGCCGTCTGCGGGCTTCTCGTCCGCCGGGGTCGAACTCCCAGTCGAGGGTGGAGGATCGTTCGTCTCCCGGGCTGAATCGGTTCGGCTCTCCCCCACTGAATTGCCCTGGGGAGAACCTTGAGGCGCCCCTTCCGCAACTCCGATCATCAGGACCAAAGCCAGCAGCAGACCACTCTGCCATCGACGATCTCGACGCGCTCTTTCCATCCGTCCTTCCTCCTTTTCCGCTCTCCCTGCGGGATCTCTTCCCCCTTTATCCTCTGACGTAGTGACACTGCTTGAAAAAACAGGCAGATTCTACCCAACTGGTCAGACCATGTATAGTCGATTCGGCGTGGAACATTTGCGATGGGGCGTGTCTGTGCTACTTTGACGGCGGATGGCACGGATGGCCCGTGCCGAAAGGATGAATAGCGGATGCGGAGAAACGAGGAGGATGCATGGCAGGTGGCAAAGTGGGAGGTTGGGGCAGAAAAGGAGTCGTCCTGCTGCTCTTGGGAGTCGGACTGTCGACCTTTCCGGTGGGACGGGGCTCATCGACCGCCTCCCAACAGAGAAGGCCCGCCCGGGAGTCAGGTCGGCCGATCCGGTTGGTGGTGGGGATCGTCATCGATCAGTTCCGGTATGACTTTCTGACGCGGTTTGAGAGCCAGTATGTCGAAGGGGGCTTGAAGCGCTTTCTGACCCGGGGCGCCAATTTCGCAGACAACAACTACCTGCACACGCCGACGTATACCGCGCCTGGCCACGCGACGTTCATGTCGGGAACGACGCCGGCGCTCAATGGAATCATCGGCAACGACTGGTACGATCGGGAGTCGGGCAAGGTGACGACCAGCGTCGCTGACTCGTCCGTCCAACTGCTCGGGGGACGGGAGGGAGGGTCGGCCGCCTCGCCACACCGGCTGATCGGCAGCACGCTCGGGGATGAGCTGAAGTTGACGACGGGGGGGCGCGCCCGGGTCATCGGGGTCTCGTACAAAGATCGCTCGGCGATCCTGCCGGTGGGCAAGCGGCCGGATGGAGCCTACTGGTTCGATGGAACGACCGGCAACTTCGTCTCGAGCACCTACTACTTCGAGAAATTGCCGGCCTGGGTCAGCCGGTTCAATCAGGAGCAGCACACCGACCGGTACTTTGATCGAGTCTGGGAGCGGTTGCTGCCCGAGGCGGCCTACGGGCTCTCCGCGCCGGATGACGCCCCCTACGAGGAGTCACCCGAGAATCGCCGCTTCCCCCATTCGCTCCGTGCCGGGGATGAAAAGCCAGGACCGAAGTTCTATAGCCGGTTCCAAGGCTCTCCCTTCGCCAATGATCACCTGGTCGACCTGGCCCGGGCCGCCATCGAGAACGAACAGCTCGGCAAAGACGACATCCCGGATCTCTTGACGATCAGCTTCTCCGCCAACGATGCCGTCGGCCACACTTTTGGCCCGTTCAGCCAGGAGGTCCAGGACATCACGCTGCGCACGGATCGCAATCTGGCTGACCTCTTCGCCTATCTCGATCGCCAAGTCGGGCTTGACCACGTGCTCTTCGCACTGACCGCGGACCATGGGGTCTCCCCCGTCCCGGAGATGGTCTCGGCCCTGGGGTACGGTGGCCGTGTCAACGCGACGGCGATGAACGATTCGGTCGAGAAGGCCCTCGATACCCGCTTCGGCGAGGAGAAATGGATCCTCTCCACCAGCAACGGGAATGTCTATTTCGACGAGAAGGCGATCGAGCGGCGCAAAGTCTCCGCAGAAGAAGTGGAAGAGGTGGCGGCGCAGATCGTGATGAAGACCCGTGGAATTGCTGCCTGCTACACGCGAACGCAGATTCTGGCCGGGCGTGTGCCGGACACCCACATCGCCCGGAGTGTCGTCCTCGGGTTTCACCCACAGCGGAACGGGAACCTCGTCGTCGTCACCGAGCCCTTCTACCTCTACGGCAAGGGTCCGGGAACGTCCCACGGAACCCCTTACAGCTATGATACGCACGTGCCCCTCCTCCTGCTGGGTCCCGGCGTGCGCCCTGGGTGGTACTACCAACCAAGCAGCCCGGCCGACATCGCGCCGACGCTCGCCGCGCTGCTCAAGATCAATTTCCCGAGCAATCGGACCGGTCGAGTCCTGGTCGAGGCGCTCCGGACCTCTGCGCCGCGTTAGCGGACTGTCCGTTTGGCAAGGTCCTCTGAGGGGGGAGCGGCGATTCGTTCGCGCTCCCCCCTTTCGTCTTTCCTCGGCGGATTGCCCGATCAAACAGGAGAAAGCGAAGCGTGTCCGGCGAGATACGACGGCCGATTGTTGCCCTGCCAAATTGGTAACTACTCACGGCATTGACAAACTTCAAGGTATCCTACGGTCTAATGATGACAAGCCCAGCTAGCCCAAGTGCATCGTTCGTTGGCCAAACCAGTATCTCAATCTTCTTCTCTGTGACCTCTTCTTCAGTTCTGACGTTGATTGCTTGTTGGCCGGCCCACTTCCCGACCTTCTTCCCCGTGGGTAATTACCCAAATTGTCCAGTTGCCAAAATGGTCTTGATCGTTAAAAATGGCTCTTTGGCAACCTCTGGATTGAGACCGCATGAGCAAGTTCTACATTACAACACCGATCTACTACGTCAATTCCCGCCCGCACCTGGGCCATCTCTACACGACGATCGTCGCCGACACGATCGCGGGCTACCAGCGGCAACGGGGAGCCGAGACCTTCTTCCTCACCGGGACAGACGAACACGGGCAGAACATCGAGCGGGCGGCGGAGCGGGCGAAGGTACCGGTCCGCCAGTATGTCGACGGGATCGTCGCTGAGTTTCAAGAGATGTTCGCGCAGTTCCGGCTCGGCTTCGACCAGTGGATCCGGACGACCGATCCAGCACACCAGGAAGGGGTCAAGGCCCTCTGGCGGCGGGTGCGCGAGAACGGATTCATCTACAAGGGGCAATATGAAGGCTGGTACTGCGTCGGCTGCAATGGGTTTCTGAGCGAAGACGAGACCCTGCCCGGCGTCGAGGATCAGCCGATCTGCCGGACACACGAGCGCCCGCTGGAACGGCTCGCCGAGGAGAGCTACTTCTTTCGTTTGTCGGCTCTTCAAGAGCGGCTCCTGGCGTGGTACGAAGCGCACCCAGAGTTCATCCAACCGGAAGCCCGCCGCAACGAGGTCCTCCGTTTTGTCGAGGGAGGACTCCACGACCTCTCTGTCAGCCGCGTCTCGGTGAAATGGGGCATTCCGGTTCCCGATGATCCGGACCATACGATGTATGTCTGGTTCGACGCGCTGAGCAACTACATCACCGCGATCGGGTACGGCAACGAATCTCACGGTGGAGCGGAGCGGTTCAACCAGTGGTGGCCAGCCAACCTTCAGTTGGTCGGGAAAGACATTCTCCGATTTCACACGATCTACTGGCCGGCCTTCCTCTTAGCCGCCGATCTGGACCCGCCGAAGACCGTCTTTGCCCACGGGTTCTGGCTCTCGGGTGGCCGGAAGATGTCGAAGACGCTGGGCAATGTCATCGATCTGCACGTTCTGCGCCGCCACTTCTCAACCGATGCGGTCCGGTACTTCTGTCTGCGGGAGATGGTCTTTGGGCAGGACGGGGACTTCACCTATGAAGCGCTGATCGAGCGGGTCAACGCCGAGCTGGCGGACGGGCTGGGGAACCTTTCCTCGCGAACACTGACCATGGTGCAGCGGTTCTTCGAGGGCGTGATTCCAGCGCTTCCCTCGCCATCGGCGGGGGAAGACGAGGTCGGTCGCCGTGCAGTCGCCGTTCAGACAGCGATCGAAACGGCGACCCGGCAGTTCGACGAGGAGTTCAACAGCTACAACTTCAGCCGGGCGATCGAGGCGACACAGACCGCCATTGCCAGCGTCGACAAATTTCTCTCTGACCTCAAACCGTGGAACCTGGCCAAAGGGATGGCGACCGATCCGGGCCAGCGCGAATCGCTCGCCCTCGTCCTCGCGACGGCAGTGCTCGCGCTGCGTCGCCTGACCGCGCTCCTCGCTCCTGTGCTGCCCGAATCGACCCAGTCGATCTGGGAGCAGCTCGGGGAGAAGGGGCGGGTCGCCAGCGTCCGCCCATCTGACCTCCCGTGGGAACAGCGCTCCGGACAAACGATCGGCGCTGTCTCCCCCATCTTTCCCAAACTCGATCGGAACAAGATTATGGATGAGATCAATCAGGAAGAGCGAACTCCAGCGGAGTCGCCCAGTGCCCCCGCCGTCCCTCCAGTGCCAGCCCCCGTCAGCACGGTGAGCGAGCCAGTCCCAGGGATTGCGACGATTTCGATCGATGACTTTACCAAGGTCGAACTGCGTGCGGGAGAGATCAAAACGGCGGAGCGGGTCCCCAAGGCAGATAAGCTGTTGCGAATGACGATCGATCTCGGCGAGGCGAGTCCCCGGCAGATTCTCGCCGGGATCGCCCAGTACTATGAGCCCGAGGCCCTGATTGGCCGCAAGGTGATCGTGGTCGCCAACTTGGCCCCACGCAAGCTGCGGGGCCTTGAATCTCAAGGGATGGTGCTCGCCGCGTCGATCGGAGACGAGGGGCGCCCCATCCTCGCCGGATTTCTGGAAGAGGTCCCGAACGGTGCGCGGCTACGCTAGGCCATGTTGATCGATTCTCACGTTCATCTGGATGTCAACCAATTCGATGAGGACCGCGAAGAGGTGATCGCGCGAGCCCGGACCGCCGGTGTCGAGTACATGCTCGAGATCGCGGGAAGCGACATCGGCGCCGGCTCCCTTCCCCGTGGTCTCCAGCTCGCCGAGACCTACCCGTTCATCTACGCAGCGGTCGGCCTCCATCCCCACGAAGCGAGCCTCTACGATGAGGCCCTCGAAGCGGTTCTGCTGACAGCCAGCCAGCACCCCAAGGTGATTGGCTGGGGAGAGATTGGGCTCGATTTCCACTATGACCACAGCCCGCGCGAAGTCCAGCAGGCGGTCTTTCGTCGACAGCTCCAACTGGCCAGCCAAACGGGCCTTCCGCCCATCATTCATACCCGGGAGGCCGACGAAGAGACGATCGCCATTCTCGATGAGGTCTGGACCGATCCGGAAGCACGGGAGAGGGGCGGCGTCTTCCACTGTTTTACGGGCACGCACGCCCTGGCGGAAGCGGCCCTCGCGCGTGGCTTCCTGCTCTCCTTCTCCGGAATCGTCACCTTTCGTTCAGCGACCGAGCTGCAAGAGATCGCGGCCAACCTCCCAGCAGACCGCTTCCTGATCGAGACAGACTGCCCCTATCTCGCCCCTGTCCCCCACCGTGGCCGGCGCAATGAGCCCGCCTTTGTCCGGGAAACGGCCGCCTTTCTCGCCCAATTGCGGGGAGTCCCGATCGAGGAGTTGATCGCGACGACTGCAGAGAACTTCCGCCGACTCTTCCGTCTGCCTTTTCTGTAAGCCTCCGCCCGGGCCAAGCCTTCAAGCCATCCCCGCTTGTGATACATCTATGATGAATCGTACAATCGGAGGGCATACTTTCCTTGTAACTACTCACGGTGAGGAAAAGATGATTTCACCACAGAGGCACAGAGATCACCGAGAAGAAGATAGGACCCCTTGAAGTTCATTGATGCCTTGAGTAGTTCCCTTTCCCTTTAGTTTACGAAGGGAAAAGCAGAGCAGTCCCGGACCTTGCACCAACGCGACCGCAGGACGTCAGATTAGAACCGGGGGTGGATCCCAACTGACCTTGCACCGCTGCCGGGTCCGCCCTGGGCAGCCCGTGAGTCCCTTCCGCGACGTGGCCCCCCGGGTTCCCTTACGTGAATTTGGCGAGTGTGCCCCGGTGTCCCAACAGATTGTCAACCGAGCTTTCCCCATACCGTTCCGAGGGAGTATTTGTCTCAGTTATGGCCCAGCAAAACAGCTTCGATATCGTCTCCAATATTGACCACGCCGAAGTGGTCAACGCCATTCAGCAGGCCCTCAAAGAGGTCCAGACCCGCTTCGACTTCAAAGGCAGCACGAGCCATATCGAACCGGAAGGCAAAGATGCAATCCTGCTCACCGCCGAGGATGAGTACCGATTGAAGAGCCTGGACGACATTCTCCAGTCAAAATTTGTCAAACGGGGCGTCCCGCTCAAGGGGCTGACGTATCAGAAGGTCGAACAGGCACTGGGGGGAACCGTGCGACAACGGATCGTCCTGCAGCAAGGGATTCCTCAAGAGAAGGCCAAGGAGATCGTCCGCTTCCTCAAAGACACGAAGCTGAAGGTGCAGGCATCCATTCAAGGCGACCTCGTCAGAGTCTCGGGTCGGGATCGGGATACCCTCCAGGAGGTGATCGCCACCCTCAAGCAGCAGGACTTTGGGATCGACATGCAATTTACGAACTACCGGTCAAACTGACCCTTCGTAAGCGGCCGAACCTTTTTCGGGAATCTGAGAGCGCACCGCCTCTCCACCACGACATCGACAGTGAAATTATGACCAAGATAGTCACGGCAATTCGCACGGTTCCGAGTGAGGTCAAGTCCGGACCAGAGAAGGCTCCCTCACCAGATCGTTTTTTCCGGCTGATCGCACCCGAGATGCAGGCGGTTGAGGAAGAGTTCGAGCGGCAAGCCCGGACCAATATTCAGATCATTGCACACATCGGTCGCTACCTTCACCAAACGGGGGGGAAGCGGGTACGCCCGGCGCTACTGATTCTAGCCGCAAAGCTCTTCGGAGAGGAGATCGACGCATCTGTCATTCGGATGGCCACAGTCATGGAGTTCCTGCACACGGCGACGCTCGTCCACGACGACATCATCGATGGGGCAGAGATGCGCCGGGGTCACCTCTCTGTCTCCTCACAGTGGGGGAACGACACGGCGGTGCTGATGGGCGATTGGCTCTATATGACTGCGTATGAGACCGCCCTCCGCGAGGAGAACTTGGCGATTCTGGCGACCCTCACCGAGGCGACCCGCAAGATGACGGAAGGAGAGCTGATCCAGCTCACCCTGCTCGACAACCTCCAGATCACGGAGGAGCAACATCTCGACATCGCCAGCCGCAAGACAGGGTACCTCTTCAGCGCGAGCTGCCGGGTGGGAGCGATCCTCCGGGGGGCGACGCCCGAACAGCAGGAGGCGATGCGGACCTATGGGCTCAATCTGGGAATCGCTTTTCAGCTCGTCGACGACCTTCTCGATTTTACGGCCAACGCGGCGCAACTAGGCAAGCCGGTATTGAGCGACCTGCGGGAGGGGAAGGTGACCCTCCCGTTGATCCGGCTGCTGCGCGATCATCCCGAGACGGAGCCGCTGGTGCGGGCCGCGATCCAGGAGCCTCCCGGGGAGACGACTCGTGCCAGGGCCGTCTTGGATTTGCTGGCAAAGTATGGTGAACTGGATCGTGCGCGCCGGGAAGCTCACGAGTATGCAGATCGAGCGCGGGAAGCGCTCCGGATCTTCCCTGACTCCCCCTACCGGGAGGCATTGATGGCGATTGCGCGCTACATTGTCGAGCGGGATCGGTAGCCGACGCGGGGACAAGGCGATGAATGGAACAGCGCTGGAAGCGCTCCAGCGGACACTGCGGGAGAATCGGGAAGCCAAGCGCCAGCTCCTCTCTCGACTGGCGGAGATCGAAGCAGAGTCGGCGGTGCTGCGTCGACAGCTCGCCTCGCAGGATGCCGTCATCGAACAGACGGAACAAGCGCTGCTCCTGCTGCTCTTCCCCGCCGAGCCGATGGTTGAGCAGAATCGCCCCGAACCACCGCGGTGGAGACCAGCATCGACACGACCGGTTGACACAGACGATCTCCACGATCTCCCCTTCACTAGAGAAGAGGCCAGAAGAGCCGCTGCCGCTTCGATTCCCAGTGATGATCTCTCCTACGATCTCGACCGGCTGCGTCGTTCCGACAACACCGGGAACGTCCGCTTCACCGATTTCCGCATTCCACAGGCGGCGACGATCGTTCTTCGGGAAGCCAACCGCCCTCTCCACGTCAGTGAGATCTATCGACGACTCCAGGAGGGAGGGTTCGAGTTCCGGGGGCAGCATCAACTGGTCGCGCTGGCCGTCTCCCTCAACCGGAGCAAGCGATTCCGCAAAGTCGCGCCTGGAACCTTTGAGCTGGATCCCACCTTCGACACTGGTCAACCCGGGCAAGTGGCCTGACCAGACCTTTCTGCCTTTTCCTTGATTAAACCAGTGAGCGAGATGAACCGAGAGCAGTCCCCTCCGAAGAAGGCGATGATTCTGGCAGCAGGCTTTGGGACTCGCCTCTGGCCGTTGACGATTGGTCGGACGAAGCCGGCGATCCCATTTCTCAATCGGCCTCTGATTGGAGAGACGATCGACTACCTGCGCCGGTATGGGATCACCGATCTGATCATCAACCTTCACCACGAACCTGGGTCGGTGCGGGATCAGATCGGCGATGGAAGCCGGTTCGGTGTCCGGATCGAGTATTCGTTGGAGGAGCCGGTGATCCTGGGGACCGCCGGTGCTCTCGACGCGGTGCGGGAACGGCTGATGGAAGGGACCTTTGTCGTCATCAACGGCAAGATTCTGACCGACATCGATCTTGCGGCAGCGCTGGCCACCCATCGACGGGAGAGGGCGATCGCGACGCTGGTGCTCCGTCGGAACGAGCGACGCGAGCAGTTCCGGGAGGTTCTGCTCGACGAACAGGGCCACCTCCAAGGATTTGGGGCCTTCCCCGATCCAGCGGCCAGCAGAGGCGGAGAGATCCCACTGATGTTCACCGGAATCCACCTGATGGAGCCGGAGATCTTCGAGTGGGTACCGGTCGGTGTCCCATCGGACTCGGTCCGGGACGTCTATCCGCGCGTGTTGAACGCTGGGCAAACGATTGGCGGCCACGTCGCGAGCGGAAGGTGGGACGAATTGAGCACGTTGGCACGGTACCACTCGATCAGCCTCGCCTACCTGCGAGTCGAGGGAAAGGACTCGATCTGTGGGGATCGGTGCCAGATCGATCCCACTGCCAAGGTCGAGCGGTCGATCCTCTGGAGCGACGTGACGATCGGTGCGGACGCCGTGGTGCACGATTGCATTCTCGGTGACGGGGTGACAATCCCTCCTGGAGCCTCTTTTCAGGGCGCCGTAATCGTCCCGGCAAGGATCGTTCCGCCCGGCAGTGCCCCCGAGAAGTCTCTTTCCGGAGAGATCATTGGAGAGAATCTTGTCGTGCCTTTTCTGGAGTGATACCATCACGGATCGACTTTGTCGCGATTCCACTGGGCCAGCCAAGGCCCGATCGACCAGGGCCTCGAGGGCGCAATCAAGACTGCCCTCCCAGAACAGACAGATGAGCCGCGTGACCTCCAACTCTGCATCCTCCCCTTCTACTTCATCCGTCACTCCCGCCAAGCCTGAGATGCTGCCTGGCGGATTGGTTCAAAGCCAGGGGGGGGTCAGTGAGCGGCGTGTCGTCCACTTCATGGCGAACTACTTCGGCGTGCCGCTCGACGACGTTCTCTATTGTCCGCTGACGCCGGACGCCTCGACCCGCAAGTACTACCGGACGTCGACGACGGACCGTCCGGACGAAACCCTGATCGTCAGCCTCTACCCGGATCCGTTCAACCAGGCGGACAATTCGTTCGTCGATGCGACGCGCCTCTTCGAGCGCGCCGGCCTGCCTGTCCCCCACATCGTCACGGTCGCCGACACCAAGGGCATCATCGTCCAGGAGGACCTTGGCGATATGAGCCTCTCCCGCTGGCTATCGGAAGCGGAAGCCCGCGGCGATTTGGCGGCGTGTGAGTCGATGCTGCAACAGGCCATCGAACTGATCGTGCGGATCCAAGCGGCAACCACCCTTGCCTATGCGATCGAGGCGGTTGCGGCGCGCCACGCCTTTGACGAGGCCAAACTGCTCTGGGAACTTAACTACTTCGCCACCCATTTCTTCACCAGTTATCGACAACGGGACCTCCCGGCGGAGGAGCGCGCCGCGCTCGCCGAGGATCTTCAGTCGATTGCCCAGGATCTTTCGTCCCGCCCGCGGTACCTGACCCATCGCGACTACCATGGAATGAACCTGATGGTGGATGGTCGGGGAGAACTGCGGTTGATCGACCATCAGGACGCACGGATGGGCCCGGTCACTTATGACCTGGTACCATTGCTGGTCGAACGTCGAATTTCTCCAATCGACCCAGCTTGGATCGAGGCCCGGCAGCGATCTTTCCTTCACCAACGGCGACAAAAGGGACTCTCCGCCATTCCTCTTGAGGAGGTCGCACAGGAGTTTTTGCTGATGACCATCCAGCGTCAGCTGAAGGCGGTCGGAACCTTCTCCTACCAGACGGCGATCGTCGGGCGTGGAGAGGTCTATGAACCCTACATCGTCCCGGCCTTGCTGACCGTTCAACGGGCTCTCCATCAGTTGGGGCCCCGTCCTTATTCCGCACTCGAAACGGTGCTGCGAGAGAGTCTCGAGACCCTGGCCGTCTCTTCCCGCTGAACCTGCTGGCGAGCGATCGGAAGAGCACTGTCCATCCTCCGATTGCCGGCGATTACCAGCGATTGTGGGGAATATCGCCAAGAGCCTGACGCAGACAGAGAGAGACCACTATGCCACAAACCTATATTCTCGATCTCGGACGCCATCTCGGAGAGGAAGTGACCCTCAAGGGTTGGCTGTACAACAAGCGGTCCAGTGGAAAGCTCGCTTTTCTGGAGGTACGGGACGGCTCGGGCCTGATCCAGGCGGTCGTCTCCAAGAAGGAGGTCGACGAAGAGACCTGGGCCGCCGCCGAAACGGTCACGCAGGAGTCATCGATCATCCTCACTGGAGTCCCCCGCGAGCATCCCAAGCGGCCTGGGGTCTACGAACTGGATGTGCGAATCCTGCGCATCGTCCAACTGACCCACGACTACCCGATCAGCCCAAAGGAGCACGGCGTCGAGTTCCTGATGGATCACCGCCATCTTTGGCTCCGGTCCCGACGACAGCACGCGATCCTGCGAGTTCGCCACGAGATCATTCGAGCCGTCCGCGACTTCTTCGACCAGCGCGGCTTCATCCTCTGCGACACCCCAGTCTTCACCCCGGCGGCCTGCGAAGGCACGACGACGCTCTTCGAGGTCAACTACTTCGACGAGAAGGCTTATCTGACCCAATCTGGCCAGCTCTACAACGAAGCGACCGCCGCCGCCTTTGGCCGCACCTACTGCTTCGGCCCGACCTTTCGTGCCGAGAAGTCGAAGACGCGACGCCACTTGACGGAGTTCTGGATGGTCGAGCCGGAGGTCGCCTATGCGCAGCTCGACGACATCATGGTCCTCGCCGAGAACTTCCTTGGGCATATCGTGTCGCGAGTCCTCGAATCGAGACAGGAGGAGTTGGCGATCCTCGAGCGGGATATCAGCAAACTGGAGTCGATCATCCCTCCTTTCCCGCGACTCTCATATGACGATGCCGTCAAACTCCTCCACGAGGGGCATGAGAAGGGACTGGTCGAGCACCGCTTTGAATGGGGCGGAGACCTCGGCTCTCCGGATGAGACCTACCTTTCGGGCCTTTTCGATCGTCCGGTCATGGTCCACCGCTACCCAGCGGCGATCAAGGCCTTCTATATGGAGCCAGATCCCGCTCGACCGGATCTGGCCCTCTGCGTCGATGTCCTCGCTCCAGAAGGGTATGGGGAGGTGATTGGGGGAGGAGAGCGGATGTCCTCGCTCGAGCTGCTGCTGCAGCGGATCCACGAACACCAGCTCCCCCCGGAGGCGTTCGATTGGTACCTCGATCTGAGAAAGTATGGCAGCGTTCCGCACGCCGGATTCGGAATGGGAATCGAGCGATGTGTCGCCTGGGTCTGCGGGCTTGACCACGTCCGCGAGACGATTCCCTTTCCCCGTATGCTCTACCGGCTCAACCCGTAGGGAGAAGGAGAAAGCGCATGCTCAACCAACGGACGCACGCGACGATTGTCGGTGTATTGATGGACCTTGGGGCCGATCGACGCGGTGTCGACATGGGTCCTTCGGCCATCCGGGTCGCCAATCTCAACGAGCGGCTGCGTGAGTTGGGCTACCAAGTGACCGATGCCGGTAACATCAGCGTCCGGAACGCCGAGATGATGGCGATCAGTGATCGACGTCTCAAGTATCTGCCGGAGATTTCGAGTGCCTGCCGGACACTGGCGGAGCGGGTCGAAGAGGTCTTGGAGTTGGGAGCGATCCCGATCGTGCTGGGAGGAGACCACTCGATCGCGATTGGGACCGTCTCTGGACTGGCAGCCTACCACCGCCGCCGCGACCAGCGCGTCGGCGTGATCTGGTTCGACGCCCACGGCGACATGAACACCCCCGAGACCTCGCCTTCGGGCAACATTCACGGAATGCCTTTCGCTGCAATTCTTGGTCACGGCGATGAGGCCCTCACGGGAATTGGTGGATATGCCCCGAAAGTGTCGCCGGAAGATTGCGTGCTGATTGGAGCCCGCAGCGTCGATACCTCCGAGGCCGTCGCCATCCGCGCTTCTGGCATTCGGGTGGTGACGATGCGCGAACTGGATGAACGGGGGATGAGCGCGGTCATGGACGAGGCGATGTGGCTCGCCTCGCGGCGGACGGCCGGATTCCACGTCACGATGGACATGGACTTTGTCGATCCGGCGTTTGCGCCCGGCGTCGGTACCCCTGTCCCCGGAGGACCGACCTACCGGGAAAGCCACCTCGCCATGGAGAAGATTGCCGATTCAGGGAAGATGTTGTCGTTCGAATTGACCGAGGTCAATCCCGTGCTCGACATCTCCAATCGCACCGCCGAGCTGGGTGTAGAGCTGATCCTCTCCGCCTTCGGAAAGAAGATCCTCTAATGCGACGTGGCCTTGGCCAGCAGAGGGCAGAAAACAGAGAAGAAGAGGAAGGATCCAATTGGCCGGGAAGATCACGATTGCAGTCCTCTTTGGCGGGCGTTCGGGTGAGCACGAGATCTCGCTCCGCTCGGCGGCCTCGATCCTGAGCGCCCTTCATCCGGAGAAGTATCAAGTCGTTCCGATCGCCATTCGTCCGGACGGCCACTGGGTGACGCTCCCCCCGGAGAAGCTGCCGCTGGAGGTCGGGGCGGTACCCCCTCCGGTGGAGATGGTCCACCAAGCGGAGGTCGCGGTCCTCCTCTCCGCCGATCCGACAATGGGAGGTCTCCACTTCCCGGGCGGGAAGGGGGAAGAGGGTGGGTGGACGCAGCAGAAGATCGATCTCGTCTTTCCGATCCTCCACGGGACCTACGGGGAGGATGGAACGCTGCAGGGGCTGCTTGAACTGGCGGATCTGCCCTACGTCGGCTGTGGCCCCCTCGCTGCGGCGACCGGAATGGACAAGGTCGTCATGAAGCGCCTCTTCGAGCAGGCCGGTCTGCCCGTCGTCCCCTACCGGGCGGTCTTCCGGCACCACTGGGAGTCCGATCAAGCAGGAGTCGAGCAGTCGTTGATCGACGCGCTTGGGCTGCCCTGCTTCGTCAAACCGGCCAACCTCGGATCATCGGTCGGTATCTCCCGCGCGACCGATTCTGGCTCGCTGCGTGAAGCGCTGACCCTGGCGGCCCGCTACGACCGGAAGATGATCGTCGAGCAGGCGGTCAAGGCCCGGGAGATCGAGGTCAGCGTCCTTGGCAATGAGACGCCGCGCGTCAGCCTGCCGGGGGAGATCGTGCCCCCGGCCGTCTCGTTTTATGACTATCGCGCCAAGTACATCGACGCGAACGGTGCTCGCCTGCTGATCCCGGTCGACCTCCCACCAGCGCTGACCGCCTCGCTCCAGGATCTAGCCCAACGCGCTTTCGAGGCGATCGATGGCGCGGGGCTCGCCCGTGTCGACTTTTTTCTCGAACCAGAGACCGAGCAGATCTACGTCAACGAGATCAACACCATGCCCGGGTTCACCTCGATCAGCATGTATCCGAAGCTCTGGGAGGCGAGTGGGCTCTCCTACCGCGACCTGATCGACCAGTTGATCGACCTTGCCCTCTCACGCCATCGCGACAAGCATCGGACCTCCACCCATTACTCTGGGCAGTGAGCCGGGTGTGAATCTATGTCCCTCCCTTGGACTCTGGACATTTTGTGCCAAAAGGGGGCATTTCCACCAGCGCCCCAACGGGGCGCCGCATACCAGCCCAGGGT
>JBMOHS010000011.1:0-40559 GCA_049317725.1 Blastocatellia bacterium | reverse complement strand
CGATCCAGCCAAGCTGGGAGCGAGCTATCCGGGGCCGGCCTTACGTTAAACCATCTGGAGATCCGCCCTCAACGGCCCCTACAAAAATTGCCCCGCCTCTGGTGATCCCTCTCCTCGCAACTTCAAGCGAACCTGAGGATGGCCGCTGTTTCATTTTACTTCCGTTCAAGGGAGGTTCGGCTTGTTTGACCACCGTCAAAGGAAGAGAAGCAACTGGGCTGGCCGGGGAACGCTCATCGCGGGCGGGCTGATGGCTTGTACAATTCTTTGGGGCATTCTGGCGGTGGGAGGTCAGACGCAGAAGGGCACAGGGAGGGATCTCCGGGCCCCACGAGGAGACGAGGTCGGCCTCATGCGAACCCCTGGACTGGCCGATTACGCCCTCTACCATCGGGCCCTGACCCATCTCGATGCAAGGCGGATGCGCGAGGGGGAAAGGGCGCTACGGGAGCTGGTGAGGGGGTACCCAGAGGCGCTGATGAGCCGAACGGCAGCCCTCCAGGCGGCAGATCTTGCGTGGGAGAGAGGGGACTTCGCGCAGGCGATCGAGGACCTCAAGCCCTGGGTGGCGCGGGGAGATGGTGCCGCTCTTCTTCGCTCAGCAGAATTTTGGCAGAAACGCAACCGACCTGAGGAGGCGATCCTGCTGCTGCGTCGCCTCTATTTCGACTCCCCACAAGAGATGGAGGCGGAGAAAGTCCCCGCCATCTTGCAATCCATCGGGGTGAGCGAGATTGCAGAGGGACGGAACCGGACGAGCCTCTGGCGACGACGCGCCGAGAAGTTGGAGGAAGCGGGCCTGTGGCTCATCGCGGGTCGGGCCTACCAGGAGCTGGCCCGACTTCTCTCCAGTGAGGCCAGCGAGGAGGTCTGGTTACGTAGCGCGATCAATCTCTATCGGGGAGAGGCGGTGTCGGAGGCGAGTGAGATTCTCTCCCGGCTACGTGGTGGATCAGCCGCGGAGCGAAGCGAGTCTCTCTACTTTCTGGGCAAGTCTCAACTCGCACGAGGTGATGAAGCGGGAGCAGTCGCGACTCTCGGCAAACTGCGCCAAGCAGAACAAGGAAGAGGCACGAACAAGCCTCCAACCCTCCGGAGAACCGGGGATCTTCTCTATGCCCTGGGCCGCTTCCACGAGACACGAAATCGGAAAGAGGAGGCGACGGCCTGCTATCAGCAGCTGGTCCGCCAGTATCCAATGGCGAGCGAGGCCCACCAAGCCCACTTCTTCCTCGCCTGGAGTGCCCACGAAGCCGGGGATGATCAGACGGCGGCAGAGCTGTTGACAGAACATCTGGCACGGTATGGGCAAGTGACGGACCATCGTGGGAGAGCCGCCTTCTGGGCCGCTCTCCATTACGAGCGCAACCGAGACAAGTCCCGGGCCTTGACCCTCTACCGCGGTCTTCTGACGCGCTATGGTGCGAGCTGGTTTGGGCACAATGCGGAGCGGCGCATCGCTCAGCTCAATCGGGAGGGGGTCAAAACGGTCTCCCTGCAATCGGACTCTCCTCTGGCACAGGCCGTCAGGGCGCTGCAAACAATTCGGGTCACCCCTGGTTCGCTCCGGCCGGAGCAGCGGGATCGAATCGCCCGCGCTGAGCAGCTGCGGCGCCTGCAGTATGCCCGCTGGGCGCGTGACGAACTGGAGGCTGCCCGCGTGGAGACCCCCGACTCACCTCTTCTTAATCTGCGGCTCGCGCAGCTCCATCGGGAGGCGGGTGAAAATGTCGCCGCAATCGAGGTCCTCAAGCGCGCCTATCCCGACTACGGCCAATCTCTGCCGGACGAGATGCCACGGGAAGCTTGGCAAATCTTCTATCCACTCGCTTGGTGGTCTCAAATTCAGGCGGAGTCGAAGCGGCAAGGGCTTGATCCTTACCTCGTCGCCGGGCTGATTCGGCAGGAGACAGTCTTCAATCCGCGTGCGCGCAGCCGTGCCAACGCACTTGGCCTGATGCAGATTCTTCCCACGACCGGGCAAGCTGTCGCGAGAAAGAATCGCCTTGGTGGAGGACGCCTCAACCGGACAGACTTCTTCGATCCCATCCTCAACCTGCAGCTCGGTACCGCCTATCTCGGAGAGCTGACAGAGAGATTCTCGCGATTTGAGTATGTTGCGGCGGCATACAACGGGGGACCGACCCGCGTGGCCCGTTGGGTCAGTGCCAATCCTGGCCAGGAGATCGAAGACTGGGTCGAGCAAATTCCACTGCGCGAGACACGTCTCTACGTCCAGGGCGTCTACCGAAACGCGCGCCACTACCAGCGACTCTACGATGAAAAGGGGCAGTTCCGCTCCCACGTGCCGCATTGAGAATTGAAGGGCGTCATTGTACTGGTGATGGTGCCGCTTTGGCCTCTTCGATTCGCTGCTGGAGCAGGGCAACAAAGTCCTCCTGCGGGTTATAACCACGCAGTCGTGAGGAGACCTTGCCGGCAGGACCGAGGATGATGGTAGTGGGAATTGCCGTCACGTCAAAGAACTCTTCCAGACCATCAGCGAAGACGACCGGGAGCTGATATCCGTACTGCTGGAGGTAGGGCAGCACTGCCTCCCGGTCCTCGTCGGTGGTGACAGCGAGAAAGCTGACGGAAGGATCATTTCGATACCGCTCAATCGTCTTCTCAAAAAGGGGCAGCTCTGTCCGGCAGGGCCCGCACCAAGTAGCCCAGAAGTTCATGACGACCACCTTGCCGCGCAAAGAGGCCAGATCGAGAGGATCTCCTGCTGGACGCGAGAGTCGAAAGGCAAGAGGGTCGGTGCCCGACGCCGCACTGGCGTTGGAATGAGAAGGAGTCAGGAGCGCTTTTCGCGCGGCTTGGCGCTGCAGGTAGGCGTCCAAGTCCGTCAATAGCTGGTCGCCAAGACCTGCCTCTGTTGCGTACTGTGCAAGATAGAGGGTCCGCAATCGTTGACGCAGGGCGGGGAGGTCGACGTCATCTGCGCCTTCGATCAGCCCCAAAAGAAGCGCCTGACGAAGGTATCCCAGTACCTCTTCTTTGTTCGGCGGGGGAGATTGGCGACGCTCCGTCAAATCGGCGAGCGCCAGAAAAGTGACGGCCAAGGGGGCGAGCTGAGCGCTCTGCTGGAGGTCTCGTTTGGCTTTCTCATCTTCGCCCAGGTCGGCGTAGACGCGTCCACGAGTCAGGTAGACGGAAGCGCGTCCCTGTTGTTTCTGCTCCTCCCATCGTGCTTGGCTGAGGCGGCGTGGTTTGGGACGATCGGTCAGCAAGGCATCGAACTCGCGAACCAGCTGCTCCGCGTAGCTGCGGGCCCGCACGAGGTCACCTGTCTGTCGACGCTCCCGCAAGGCGGTGACCAGCTCGACAAGAACATCAACACCTCCAGGGGTTTGTTCGATCAGCCGGGGGCCATACGACAGAATTCGATCCCGATCCCGCACTTTGACGGCCAGTTTGTAGACCTCTTCCTCGATCTCCGACCGGCGTTGAGAGCGGGGCCACCGCCGCAGGTACCCCTCGAGACTGGTGATCAATTGGGTCTGGTTTCCACCCGCTTGCTGGATCAGGCGTCGGAGATCCTCGTCCGAGTCGACCGGCGACACGGGCTCCTGCTGAGTCTGGGAGGTGGAGGAAGAAGGTTCCGGGTCGGGGCCTGAACCCGGCGGCTGAGCCAACGATTGCAACGACGCAGCAAAGACAACCAGAGCACCCAGAAGGAGCAGTCGGCGAGCAGAGAAGCAAGTCATGATCATTCCAATTCTTCCCGTCATCAAATAAGCGATCGCCTGAGTGATCAGTGGAAAGGCACCGCCTGACGTCTGCCGATGACCGCCAAATGGCGACCAACCGGCCGTTCTGTCCCACGTTCGAAGCGGTAACTGAAGAAGAGGTCATTGTGACAGACGGTGCAGTATTTGCAATCGTAAACGTGGTCTGGGTGCACGCCCGTCTGCAGGAGCTGATGAAGGTTGGCCAGATTGAGGTCGAGATGGACCTTTCCATCTGGGGTGGGCGCAGAGAGAAGATGAGTGCGGGTGAGCGGGTCGATCGCCTCGAACCGGGCTGCCACCTCAGGGCCCACCTCAAAACAACACGGACCGATGGCGGGTCCGAGCGCAACCAGTACATCCGGTGGGTGGGTGCCGAAGGAGCGTTGCATCGTTTCGAGGGTTCGTGCGACGATCAAACCGACGGTCCCACGCCATCCAGCGTGGATCGCCGCTACCGCACCGGTGACTGGATCTGCCAGCAGCAGAGGCAGACAATCGGCGGCCTGAACGCCGAGCAGAATTCCTGGCAGACGGGTCACCACGGCATCGGCCATCGGGGGAGGTCCTCCCGGTGGGACTACCGGCTCGGTCACGATCTCGACGGTCGCGGAGTGAACTTGGCGAATCAGGCGGAGGGGCCAATCGGAGAGGCCGAGGCTCCCGAGAAACCGGCGGCGGTTTTCACGGACCAAGGACTGGGAGACCGCCCCGTCCTGTTCTGTCTCCCCTAGATGGAGACTCTCCGTGGGAAGTGGGCTGACCCCTCCCCGGCGGGTGCTGAAGGCATGCTCGAACCCCGCCGCCAACAAGGGTGAGCAACGGAGCACCAGCAGCGAACCGACCTGATCAAGTTGAAAGGAATCGATCAATCCCGGACCTCCTTGGGAGCGGGGTGTCTCCTGTCGGGAGATCCCTTCTGCTTGGATCTGATGAAGAGAAAGACGAACCAGGCATGATTATTGGAATTGGGGTCGACATCGTCGAGATCGACCGGATCGCAAAATCGTTACGGGATCATGGGGCTCGATTTCGGGACCGCATCTTTACACCAAGTGAGATTGCCTATTGCGAGCAATTTTCGATCCGCGAAGAGCGCTATGCCGCACGCTTCGCCGCCAAGGAGGCTGCGCGCAAGGCGATTGGAGCCGCCGCGCCAGTCCGCGCCCTCTCCTGGCACGACGTCGAGATCATATCATCCCCAGAAGGGGCGCCGCACCTTCAATTTTACGGACGGGCAGCAGAGTTGATTGGACAATTGGGCGTCAATCGAAGCCACGTCTCTCTCTCCCATGCCATCGACCGCGCCATCGCCTTTGTCATCCTGGAAATCGTTCCGGCAGCAAGGGTGGAGATTCGGAATGAGTGAAATGGAGGGATCAAAAGAGAGATCAGATGGGTGGGGGACGAGGCGGCTGGTGAGTGGTCTCGAGGTCCTCTCGCTGCTCTTCTCGGTTCTAGTGATCACGTGGGGAGTGATCCCCCTCGTACCGGGAAGCCATCGATCACTGGTTCTGACGGCGAGTGTTCCTGCCTTGCTGACGGTTGGCTACTCGATGTGGCTGCGGGGGGAGCGAATGGTGGACCTGGGATTGACGTGGGCGCACGCATGGAAGGCGACACGCCTTCTGGCACTGCCAACCAGTCTGGCCTGCACCTTGTTTCTGGGGATTGGCTGGTGGTCTGAATCCTTGCATCTGTACGATCAATTTGGAAGGGCGCTATTCCTGCTTCCCATCTCCGGAATTGCACAACAGACCATTCTGCAAGGGGTCCTCCATCGCCGACTCCGCGAGGTCTTGACCCCGGCCACAAACGCCCCCACTCTTCGAAGACGCTGGATGGCAATTGGCATGACGGCCGTGCTCTTCTCGCTGCTCCACGCACCGAATGGGCCCCTCATGGGACTGACCTTGGTGGGAGGATTGATCTGGTCTTGGGTCTACGACCGCGCCCCCAATCTTCTCCTCTTGGGAATTTCACATGGGATCGTCAGTCTGGTCGTGATCTGCACATTGCCCACCTCGCTGCTCGACAGTCTGAGTGTTGGTTACAAGCACCTGCTCTACCACGCATTCTGAGGATTCGATCGTGTCAGGCCCATCGCACCCATACGGATCGAGGAGAGAGCCGGGACGACTCATTGAGGAGCGTTCCGCGAGTTGGGAACAGCTCGAGCAACTGCTCGCCAAAGCGGAGAACCGACGTGGGCTTCGGCAGCTCTCCCGGCAAGAGATCCGCCTGCTCGGAGCCCTCTACCGGAGAACCACGTCCGACGTCGCCCAACTTCGTGCCGTGGCCCCTCCCCTACCGGGAGGTCCCGCCGACCGAGCTGCCGCCTACCTCAATGATCTCCTGATTCGCGGACACGCGATTCTCTACCGACCAGCGTCCTACCACTGGGCAGATTTCTTCCGCTTCTATCGGTCCGACTTTCCGCTGCTCCTGCGTCGACATCGCGGCTACCCGCTGACCGTGCTGGCCATCTTCCTGGTCGTCTCTCTCTTCTCTTTTGTGGGCACGCTCCACGATGAGGGATTTGCGCGATTCTGCTCCCTCACTCCAGCCGTCATCGAACAGATACGAATGGGAACCCCCTGGTGGGAGCAATTGCGGGAGGAAGGCTCCCGTGGAGCAGCGACCATCATTCTGCAGAATATCCGGATCGGACTCTTGTCATTTGGGATGAGCATCTTTCCGATCGTCGGCACGATCCGAATGCTCCTCCCATCAGCCCTGATGTTTGGCTCATTGCAGGCGCTGATCCTGCGGTATGGCATGGGCACAGCGCTCTGGTCCTTCATGATCGGCCATCTCGTTCTGGAGTTTGTCGCCATCTTCATTGCGGGCGGAGCCGGATTGATGATCGGAAGAGCCATGGTCGCCCCAGGGGATCGAACCCGCCGGGATGCACTGATCGAAGAGGGACGAATCGCCACTCAACTGCTGGCCGGGAGCCTCCCGCTCTTTCTGCTGGCAGGCCTGATCGAGGCCTACCTCTCGCCTTTGTCAATCCCTGCGGGCTACAAGATGATGCTCTCCCTTGGAACGGTGGTGGGGCTGCTCGCCTATCTCCTCCAGCCCCCCGCTCCTCGCCTGACCCAGTGACGAGCCATCGACAGACGGCGAGTTGTGGTATGATAACCGCCGATTGAAGAGACCGAAGTTGACCTTCCGGGAGCATGACGATGCGCGAGAAGACTGCCACCTACACGACGATTATGACGAAGCACTCCCTCTTCTCTTTTCTGGGTCTGGTCGGGACAGAGAGAACAGCAAAGACAGATCGGCTGGACACCGACCAGGAATCGGGGTTCATTTCCGCCGTGATCAAGCTCGATCCACGCGAGGGTCAGCCAGTACTCCGGGAGTACCCGACGCGCGGTGAGGCCATCCGTCATTATCACGACGCCGTCGCCACCAGTGTCGCCCGCGGTTGGCAGGTCATCTACCGTGGCCGACCGTTATGGGGATGACCCACTACGGCGCACCGCCCCCGTCCCACCCTCGCAGATTCCTCGCGTGGGACCCATCTACCAATCATTCGAACCCTCAATCCGTGGAATCCAGCGGCAGGAATTTCCAGAAGGAGCAAAATTGGCCATGAAGAGGTACCATTCCGGATCCGAGAGAGAATCGTCAGTGAAGAGATGGCCTGGGCTACGTCATAAAAAGGACGGTTCCAACTGGCGAAGAGGGAGTGTATCTCTCTGTCTGGCGATCCTTCTCCTCAGCCTGTCAGGGGCAATGGACTCCGCTGTCGGGCAACCAGCAGGCACGAGTCGCCGCCCGCTTCGCCATGCAGACTATGACGCTTGGCGTTCCCTGGTTGGAGCGACCATCTCTCGTGATGGCCGGTGGATCGCGTACAGCCTCATCCCGCAGGACGGAGACGGCGAGGTGGTCGTTCGCCAAGTGGCCAGCGGGCAGGAGTGGCGACACGGAAGAGGCTGGCGAATCCCCACCCCCACCCCGAGCGATCCAGAGGCGGCACAAGCCGCGACCGCGGCGCTCAACCGGGCCACCCGCCCCGTCTTTACCGCCGATGGGACTTATCTTCTGTTCACCATCGAGCCGACGAAGGGAGAGGTACTTGATGCCCGGAAAGCAAAGAAAAAAGCGAATGAGATGCCCCGCAATGCTCTCGGAATCTTGAATCTCGCGACTGGCGAGGTGCAGCGCATCGAGCGGGTCAAGAGCTTCCAGGTTCCAGAGACAGGGGGGGCGTTCGTCGCGTGTCTCCTCGAATCTGAAACCAGCGCGGACCCGCCCCCCGCCAACAGCAAGAGTGAGAAGTGGCCAGTTGGCAGCGGGATGATCGTGCGAACCCTCTCCACCGGACAAGAAAGAACGATCCAGGATGTCCTGGAGATGAGCCTCTCCCGCGACGGCCGCAGCCTGATTTACGCTGTCTCGGCGCAAAACGCGGAGGCGAATGGAGTCTATCTCCTCTCCCCGGGCAGTGAGAATGCCCCCCTCCCCCTCCTCCAGGGGCCCGGCCGCTATGCCAAGGTGACCTGGGACGAAGACCAGACCCAACTGGCCTTTCTGGCTGCCCTGGGACCAGTACAAACCGACAACGAGTCTCTTGGCTGGAACCTTTATCACTGGAAGCGCGATCGCCAGGGAGAGCAATCCCCCGGTCCAGCAGCCGGGCTGATCGTGGCAGACCAGACAACCATGCCGACCGGCTGGACGATCAGCGACAAGGGGGCCCTCACCTTCGCGCGAGACGGAAGCCGTCTCTTCCTCGGACTTGCCCGTGCCACTGCTGCTCCTCCCCCCTCCCCTGAAGAGGCGGGAACAATGGAGGAAGCGGCGATCGCCGATCTCTGGCATTGGAAAGATGACTATCTGCAACCAATGCAGAAGGTGCGGGCCAACCAGGAGCGGAATCGATCGTACCGTGCCGTCTTTCACCTCGACGAAAAGCGGCTCGTTCCTCTCGCAGACGAATCGATGGACTCGATCAACCCTTCCTCGAACGGCCTCTGGGCGATTGGGCAGGACGATCGGCGCTATCGTCGATTGATCGGCATCGACACCAATTATGCCGACGTCTACCTGGTCAACACCCTGGATGGATCCCGCCGAAGACTCCGCGAAAAGAACCTCTCGCCTCTCAGCTGGTCCCCTGGGGGAAAATATGCCATCTATTTTGACGGCAAAGACTGGAACTCGATCTCGATTCCCGATGGGCAGGTGACCAACCTCACCGCGACCCTTCCCGTACGCTTCTGGCAGGAGGATCACGATACCCCCAACCCTCCCTCCCCGTATGGCATTGCTGGCTGGACACAAGAAGATCGGGACCTGTTGGTCTATGACCAGTTCGATCTTTGGCAGATCTCCCCCAACGGAGCGGGGGCCCGCAACCTGACCGAGGGAGTTGGCCGCCAGGGCAAGCTCGCATTGCGCTATGTTCGACTCGATCCGGATGAGCGGTGGATCGACCCAACTGCCCCCCTTCTCCTGCGCGCGGAGAACGAAGAGACCCGGGAGACCGGCTTCTATCGCGATCGCATTGGCGGCGGCCTTCCTGAGCGGCTGCTGATGGCCGCCCGCGCCTTCAGCGTTCCGACCAAGGCCCGCAATGCCGAGACCCTCTTCCTCACCACCTCCCGCTTTGACGAATACCCAGATCTGCATGTGACTGATGCCACCTTCCAATCTCTTCGCAAGGTGAGTGAAGCCGGGCGACAGATCGAACCGTTTCAATGGGGCAAAGCCGAGTTGATCCGCTATCGCAATACCAATGGCCAATCCCTCAATGCCATTCTGATCAAACCAGCCGATTTCGATCCCAATCGGAAATACCCCCTGATGGTCTACATCTACGAGAAACTCTCTGACGAACTCCACCGCTTCGTTCCCCCTGCACCGGGAACCTCGATCAATCCCTCCTTTTATGCGAGCAACGGCTATGTCATCCTGATGCCTGATATCGTCTACACCATCGGGTATCCTGGGGAGAGCGCCGTCCAGTGCGTCCTGCCCGCCGTCGAAGAGGTGGTGCGCCGGGGCTTTATCCAGGAAGATGCAATCGGAATTCAGGGTCACAGTTGGGGAGGCTATCAGATCGCCTATCTTGTCACGCGCACCAACCGCTTCCGCGCTGCGGCCCCGGGTGCCGTCGTCGCCAATATGACCAGTGCATATAGCGGAATCCGTTGGGGAACAGGGCTTTCGCGACAATTTCAGTACGAGCGGACCCAGAGTCGCATCGGCGGCAGCCTCTGGGAGTACCCGATGCGATTCCTCGAAAACTCTCCCGTCTTCAACGCGCATCGTGTCGAGACCCCCATCCTCATGGTCCATAACGACAATGATGACGCAGTCCCCTGGACGCAGGGCATCGAATTCTTCCTCGCCCTCCGCCGTCTCGAGCGCGAGGCCTATCTCTTCAACTACAATGGGGAGTATCACGGTCTGCGAAAGCGACCCAACCAGAAAGATTACACCCGTCGACTACAGGAGTTTTTCGACCACCACCTCAAGGGAGCGGCCAAACCAGCTTGGATTGAGAAAGGGATTCCCTATCTGGAGCGGGAGAAGGAGAAACGGCAAGTACGCTGATTGTCCAGGTCTGGCCTCGGGGAATCACCAGATCAAGAATCGACAAAAAAGGGAGGAGATGGCGTCTTGCCATCTCCTCCCTTTTTTGTGTGGTCAGGGATTGGGACACTGCGCCCTGAGGAGAACAGACCTGATTACATCATCGGGCCCGAGAAGGAAGAGAGCGGGTTACCCGATTTCTGCTCTGGCAGCTTCTCATACTTCTCCGGTGCCAGAATGGAGAGGCGATTGGCGGCGCGAATCCCCACCACCGTGCTGCGCCACGCGCTATCATTGGCAATGCTGAAATAGAGGTCTACTGCTTGCTGGGGTTGACCTTGCGCCTCCCGAATCTCCGCGACCGCGATATCGATCACCTGAAGGGGAACGCTGTAAGGCTTCTCCTTCAACTTTTTGTACTGAGCCAGTGCGTCCTCGTACCGGGCAAGGGCCGCATACCGATTGGCCAGAGCGAGACGTGCCTGCGCACCCGCTTCGCTCTCTTTTTGAGCCAGCGACTCGAGGGTCGGCAGCGCTTTGTCAGGATCAAAGTTGAGCTGATGGGTGACGGCGTAAAAGCGGGCGACCTCCCCATTGTAGGAAGGATAGTCGTTGGCAGCCTTTTCAAAGGCCTCAAAAGCCTTCCGATCCTTCTCGTCCTGCGTCGTGTAGGCATAGCCTTTGACATTGGGAGGGATCGGATTGGCCACCACCGCGTTGTGATGACGGAAGGCTTCCGCCATGGCTTCCGCTGCATTGTTGGCCCGGCGGGAGAAGACCAGCCAAGCGATCGCCCCGATGGCCAGGACAATGCCGACCACCGTTGCCCATTTGAGAATCGACTGGGATCGGCCCTTCATCCAACTGGTGGTAGAAAGATACTGCTCCATCAACGGATCCCGCTTGAGTTCTTGCGGGGAGATGCGCCCTTTTGCCACGGCTCTGCTCCTTACCAAAGATGAACTCCAAAGTTGATCCGGCGAGTTGATCGCCGGAAAAAAGAACTATTGATCCTAGCCGTCCAGTTGAGATCTTGTCAAGGCGGCAAAAGAACAACCGCCTCCCAACCGAGACCGTGAGGTGTCGCCTGCGTGGAGTGGAGAGACAAGTCTGGACGGCAGTCGAAGATGGGGGGCCAGCTCACGGCGATGACCTCAGGACACAGGAGACGATCAGACCATCTCCAAGTTGCGGGGAGAGGCGCCCCGCCAACCAATCGACCCAGTAAAGAAGACGTGCCCGTCCGTGATTGATGTATTGCTTGTGCTCGCGACCAATCGGGTAGAAGCAGAATTGCTGCACATCGTACCCGTGTCGCGTCAGAAGTGCGAGCAGCGTCTTCTTGGAGTAGTAACTGACGTGATCCGGGTGAACGGTCTCATCCCCCTTGACCAGTGAATAGAAGAAACGGTAAGCGCAATAGGCGTTGATCGTCGTCAGAATCAAGCACGTCGGCGAATCGCGGAGCAGCGGTTTCAAGCTCTCGAGAAAGAGACCCGGATTGGAGAGATGTTCGATGATCTCACCAGCAAGGATGACATCGAAATGTCTCCCGGGAAAAGGGTTCTGCTCCTTGAGCTGCTGGATATCAGCGACGGCCACATTGGCATAACCAGCCTGTCGTAAGATCTCGATCCCATCGCTTGAGAGATCGATGCCATACTGATGCGCGGCCACCTGATCGATCAGGGAATAGAGCAAGGTTCCATCCGCCAGCCGTCTCTGAGTGTGGGGCATTCCAGCACAGCCAAGGTGGAGGACCGTTCTTCCGGCACAAACGTCCACGAGGTAGTCGATTCTTTGGATGATCTGGTCTGGCATCCCTTCGCAAAGAGAACCGTTCACGATTGACGAGGTGACGATCGGTCTCACCGAGGCACACCTCGGGAGGGGAGCGATCGCCGGGAAAAGGATCAGGGGCGCGACTCAGGAGAGGGCCTCGACGGCCGCTCGGGTCGCGCCGGGGTGGCAGGGGTGGCAGGGGTGGGCGGGGCCGATCGTTCCGGCACCGGCCCAGGACGATAGAGCGGAGTGGTCCGCTCGATGACCCGCGGAGCAGGTCGCTCCGCCGGCCGGGACGGGGGCGGTGCCGATCGACTCGGAGATGCGGGCCGACTCGCTGGCGCGGATGGCCGGCCCCAGTCGGGTCGAGTCGTCGGGCGTCTCTCTACGGGTGAACTCGGTCTGGGAAATGGTTCATAGGTTCGGGAAGGACGCGAGGGAGCCGGGCGACTTTCTGGCCGGCTTGACCAACGGGGACTCGACTCAAGAGAACGTGGAGTCCGCTCCAACCGGTCGAGGCGGTCGATCCGTTCGATCTGGCGATCGGTTCGAGCCGGGGGATAGGAACGCACCGGAACCGAAGGACGAACGATCACGCCTCCTTCGATCCGGGTCGCCCCCACTGCAGGCGCGCGCGAATCGAGCTGCGGGCGGGAGAGAGGGGCTCTGGGACGGACCAGCGCATCTCCCCGTCGGATCAGAATCGAATCCGAGTTGGCTAACCGACGAGCCACCTCCCCCTGCTCCACGAGAGCGGTTCGGGAGGGAGCACGCCGCGGGTCCGGACCAATCTCTCGGGTATCGAGGATCGGAGAGAAGAGATCCCTTCCCCGACTGCCAGCTTGCCCTCCGGGTGGAACCTGGAGAGTACCGGTGATCTGGACGACACGCCCCTGGGTGAAGCGACGACTCTCCAGTCCACCGATCCCTCCGGGCAGAGCCGCATTGCGCAACTGCGCAATCGAACGCGGAGGTGGAGAGGAGGAAGGGGAGAGGGACTCTCCAGGAGCCAGCGGGCACCACCCAATCCAACCCCGCCCATCCCGATAGCCCCGGCTGTAGCCATCCCAAAACCCATCCCGATAGCCCCGTGCATAGCGGTCGCCCCATCCAAAGAAAGCGACCTGGTGCGGCGACCATTGCCACCCCCGCCCCCCAAACCCAAAGTCGCCACGGGGGAACCAGAACCAGCGGTCCTGATACCAGGACCAGCGCCCATAATGGTAGGGAAGCCAGCCCCAAGGCTCATAAGAGACCCAGGTCCAGCCCCTCGCCCCATACCAGCGCCAATCCCCCAAACGGTAGGGAGCCCAGCCAGCGCCAACAAATCGGGGCGCCCAGATCCAACCGTGATCCGCGACTTGCTGCCAAGTCCCATACCGATCAAGGTCATCAAGACCGGCCAGGGCAGAAGCCGAAGAAGTGGCGAGCGTCCCAGGATCCGCCACCTGATCTTGCAGAACGTCAGCGCCTGGGCCCTGATCCAGATAGCGCAGGCTGGAGGGAGCCTCCCCTTGCGCCAGGATCTGTCCGGTGCGTTGTTGATGCCAGCGATCCCAATCATCGAGGTCGGGGGCGTCTCCGAGTTGCAGCGAGACAGGCGAACTCCCGGTGAGGGTCAAGCGACGCCCCTCGGCAATGGCAATGGTCCCCAACTCCTGGCGATAGGCCTCGGCGCGGCCCTGTCGGACGATCACCTCGACCCCTTGATCCTCCCGAACCGTCACCCGATAATCTCCTTGCTCAAGGAGGGTGATCGCCGCCGCTGGTGTGCTGATCTCGATCGTCCAGGGAAGTCGCCTACCCGGATCAGTCGGGGGTTCAGAACGATTCGGCAGGTGCTGCACAAGATCTCGCCGAGCAGCCACCAGTGAAAAGGAGAGGGTCCCGAGCGGAAGAGCGAGGACAAGTTCTCCAGATTGCCACTTGTCGATCTGGAGGTGGCTCTTGGCGGCCAATCGCAGGAAGTTACGCCCTCCCCAGTCGATCTCCAAACGAGCCTGATCCCCCGTCAGAAGTTGATCGCTCTCCTCAATCGGCAAGTTGATGGCGGCATTGTCCCAGTCCTTCGTGGAATCCCTGCGCCGCTGATGGCTCCCCTCGCCCGAGAGAAAAGAGATGCGAGCCACTGGGAGTTGCTCCTCTGGGGCGACCTGCGGCCGGGATGACGCCGGAGCGCTGGCCAAACTCGAATGGCTCGTTACCGCGAACATTGAGAAGGACACGCCGACGAAGAGTGACATCAAGAGGAGGGCAGAAGGGCTCAACAGTCGCCGATCTCGCCCGCCCACCCGCCTTGCCGAGAAGAAGGAGAACCCCTCACTCCTGGGTTCCATTCTCTTTCGAACCTGTCGCGACCGTGACAGACGGGGGCTCATCCCTGCCTGCGGCATCGTTGCCTTCTCGCTCCCTGTTCCCCCATTCATATCCACTCCTTTCATCCAAGCTGATCGTCCAAGCTGATCGTCTGTGCTGATCGTCTGTGCTGATCGTCCGTGCTTTTCCTGCCCAGCATGCTCAGATTGGACCAGGGTCATTGGATTTGTCTCGTGCCAATTGAACGGCTTGGCAGCCGAGATCTTGTCATGGCAAGTGCCCTGCCCGGCGATTCTCATGGCCTTGGCCCAACACGGCCTCTCTCGCCGTCACGAGTGATTGTCAGGCAATCGGGTCAGATCAAGATCATGTGGACTGTCTCCCGCTCCATATCTTGGAAACTCGCTGATCGGAACGTCACCATGGGGGTCGGCTGAAACGAACGATCACACTATACCTCAAATTGGCCACAATCTGACCTCAACTTGGCCAATATTTCAGACGCTTTTTCCACAAAAAACACCCGTGCACTCGAGGAGGGGGCTTCCCCGATAAAGGAGAGTCGGGGTATCTTAGCCGAGATGGAACCTGAAGCACGCAGATACGATCTCACCTCCCCTGCCTTTCTGGTGGTCGCTTCCGTCGTGTCGATTGCCATCTGGTATGTCCCATACGGATGGATCGCGCTCTATCCCTGCCGCATGTTCGTGACATTCATTCATGAGGCTGGGCACGCCATCGCCGCGATCGTGACCCAAGGAACGGTCGAGGAGATGATCATTCATCCCGACGGGAGCGGAGAGACCTTGACGCGCGGCGGGCTGCCATTTTTGATCGCCAGCGCTGGGTACTTGACGAGCGCCGCCTACGGTGCCGGCCTTCTTGCCCTCAGCCGGAATGGGCATCGGACACGCCGGGTCTTGACCTGGAATGCTGGCCTCATCCTCGCCGTGACCTTCTTTCTGACCAGCAACCTGTTCGGTTGGGTCTTGGGGATTGGGCTCTCGGCCGGTCTAATCTGGTTGGCCATCGGGGTCAGTGAACGTTGGGCCCATTTTCTGCTCAACCTCCTGGCCGTCCAATGCTGCCTCAATGCCTTCTTTGACCTGCGCACTCTTCTCTGGATCTCACAGACGACCAACCTTCACAGTGACGCCAAGCTCTTGGAGACGATGACCCTGCTGCCGGCCTCTGTCTGGGCCATTGGCTGGGGGGCCCTCTCCCTCTGCTTCTGGGCGGCTGGCCTCTGGAACTATGCACGAATCGGACGAGAATAATGGGCCAATCGGGGATGCTTCCCGCAACTGGCCCCTTGGTGTACTATGAAGCTGGCGAAGGGGCGTGATCCAGTCGATCGATGCGTTCTCCTTCCCCGCGGCCTTCACCCTCCTTCTGAGTGCACGGGTTTCCCACATCTGGCGCGTGAGGCGTGTGAGGGAGGATCGTGCAACCGGTGTACCGAGGCCCTCTGGCTCGTATCCGGACCTCTTTTCGAGCCTGATTTTCGAGATCAATTTTGGGATCTATCTTTGGGATCAATGTTTGGAATCCATCTTGAGGATACTTGATCCAAGTGATTCGATGAAAAAGGAGTTGATCAGACCTATGAAACAGAACCACCGCCGTCAACAGGAATACGGATTCTCTTTGACCGAGCTGTTGATTGTCGTCGCGATCATCGGTATCCTCGCCGCGGTCGCGGTTCCCAAGCTGCTTGAGAACTTGAAGATCGGCCGAGAGACCGCGACCATCAATTCTCTCCGGACCATCCACCAAACACAATCTCTGCACAATACGATGAAGGGCCGCTTCGCCACCCTCAAGGAGCTCAATGAGGCGTCGCTGATCGACTCGAACTACTCCAGTGGAAATCCCGTCAGCGGTTATATCTACACTACGACGGAAGCGACACCGGATCAGTACTGCGTCCAAGCGACCCGTTCCAGTGTCAACACCGCCTACAAGGACTTCAATGTCATCGAGGACGGGACCATTCGTTTCGTCGAGTCGAAGACTCCCAACGCGCTGCCCCGAGGGGAAGGGTCCCCAATTGGATCGTTTCAGGGAAGTGGAGGGCCCGCATCGACAGCGGCTCCCGCCCCGGCACCATAACGGCCGTTATCAGATGTCCGCTGCGTCTGGAACCGGGAAGGACTCCAGGCGAGGTCCGATCAGGCACTCCCTCCCACTCCGACGCAAGGCGGTGAGGGAGCGGAGCAGGGGCTTGTTTGGCGGTGCTTCGCTTGGCACACTATAGCCCCCCTGGACGAGGCAGTTCGAAGAACAAAGTACCGTGCGTCCAGTTCGGCTATCGGCTTGGACCTCCGTTGAACAGAACGGGCGAGTGCGTACCAGGGGGAAGGAAGAATGGAGAGAGGACGGCAACGAGCATGAGCGGAAGTCAGACGAGACCGCAGAATCGACACGGCAGAGGGCGGGTCCTGGTGGGACTGGTCCTAGGGATCCTCATCGCAGGAGGGACCGGCACCCTCTGGGCGGCCGGAGACAAGGCCAGCGAGCACCCCGGGAGAGGGGAGACAACGCACGATCAGGGCCAGCAGCAGAAACCAAAGCCGGAAAAGCCCCCTGAAGAACTGGCGCCAGGCCAGATCTCGACGGTGACAGTCAACGTCCGCCTCCCGATTACCGTCAGTGACAGCCGAACTGGCCGCTTCATCGTCGACCTCAAGCAGGAGGACTTCACGATCCTGGAGGACAAAGAACCACAGCGAATCGAGTCGTTCCTCCCGCAAACAGAGCTTCCGTTGGATGTCGCCGTCCTGATGGATACGTCAAACAGCGTCAAGCCCAAGTTGAAGTTCGAGAAGGACGCAGCCGTCTCCTTCCTGCAGACGATGTTGACCTCGCGGCGGGACCGCGCCCTTTTTGCGACCTTCGACTCGGAGATTGAGCTGCATCAAGACTTCACCAACCGTCTGGACCTGTTGACCCGTGCCATCGATCGGGTCAAGGCATCCGGGGAGACACGCCTCTACGACGCGATCTACCAGGTTTGTGAGGAGAAGATGTTTGCCTCTTCGGGCAGACGGCGGGCGATGGTCATCATCAGCGACGGGGACGACACGATCAGCGACAAGCAGCTCGACGACGCCATCGATCTTGCCCAACGGTCCGAGACGGTGATCTTTGTGATCAGTACCAAGGCAGGGGGCTTCTTCGGGGTACAGGGGGGAACCGTGGCCCGAAAGGAAGATAAAAACCTCAAGCGACTGGCCGAGGACACCGGTGGACGTGCATTCTTCACTGCGGAAGTGATCGAGCTGGAGCGGAGCTTTACCCGCATCGCCATCGAACTGCGCAGCCAGTACATCCTCTCCTACTCGCCGAGCAACGAGAATTTTGACGGAAAGTTCCGAGAGATCGAGATACAACTCCCTAACCATAAAAATCTGCGAATTCGGGCCAAGCGGGGCTACGCGGCCGTCCCACCGCGATCGATCGGCAGCCGGTCATAGATCCGGTGCAAGGAGACGGAATGAGAGAAGTCTGCGCACGGCTCACACCCGGCAGAGGCAGGAAAAGACGGCAGGCAGGATGGGTCTGCTTCCAGCTTGTCGGCCTGCTCGCCTTAGCCATTCCGCTCGTGGAAGGCCGTGAGTCGTGGGAAGGGCTGACCTCCGCAGTGGCGGACCCGGGCCGCCGGGAGCAGACTCGACAAGACCCTAAGCCAAAACCAGCGTCGCCGGCAACTCCCCCGGTCGACCTTGGACAGGATCCGACCATCCGGCTCGGGACGCGCCTGGTCAATGTCCTCTTCAGCGCCCAGGATGCGCAGAATCGATATATCAACGACCTTCAGTCATCCCAACTGGAGATCTATGAGGACGGAGTTCGGCAGGAGATCTTCACCTTCAAACGCGAGTTCGATCTGCCTTTGACGATGGCCTTGCTGGTCGATGTCAGCGCCAGCGAGCGAAACACCCTGCCGCTGCTCAAGGATGCGGGCGGGCAGTTTGTCGACTCGGTCCTGCGTCGGGGCCAAGATACGGCGGCGGTGATCAAGTTCGAGGGCGAAGCGACGGTGATGCAGGGATTGACCTCGAACCCGGCCCGTGTGCGCCGGGCGATCGAGGAGTTGGCCTTCACCGCCCCCCCTCCGACGGGCATCTTTGGAGGGCCGACGCCCCCCATCAATGGCAGATCTCGACAGGGGGGCACTTCTCTTTGGGACTCGATTGTGGCGACAAGCAGTGATCTGCTCGCGCAGGAGCCGGGCCGCAAAACGATCGTTCTGCTCACCGATGGACAGGATACGACGAGCCGAATGAAGATCGCGGACGCAATCAACGAAGCACTCCGTGCCGAAGTCATCATCTATTCAATTGGCATTGGGGACCCAGGATTTGGAGTCGACGAGAAGGCCCTCCGGCGAATCAGTGACGCCACTGGCGGGAGAGCCGTCTTTCCGAAGCGGGCGAGCGAATTGAACCGCGCGTTTCTCCAGTTGGAGGAGGACCTTCGCCAGCAGTACCTTCTCGCGTATGAGCCATCCAACGAGGCCGCCAACGGGGCCTTCCGGCGCATCGAAGTGAGAGTCCCGGCCCTCAAGGAGATCCGCCTTCGCCACCGCCGGGGGTATTACGCCCCCTCCCACTGATTCTCTCTTTCTCCCCTGTGTCGCTGGAAAGGTGAGATCACACCTCCGAGCTGCTTTGCCTTTCCCTCTGCATCGGGGTAGAGTCTCCCCGATTTTCCGCCCAGAGGAGGGCTGGCGAATCCCCCAACCCATTCTATTGGCCCACTGAACTCCTTGCTGAATCGGGTCTGCCCGACAGGGAGGTACCACTGAGGAGGTTACCTGTGTCTACTCGTCTCTCTTGCCGTCTGATCCCCGTGCTGGTGTGCCTGTTGCTTCTGACTTGGTCCTCGAAGACCACCCTTGGGCAGGAGTCAAAGACGTTCGATCCGCTTGCGTGGCGCAGTATCGGGCCCGCGATCTTTGCGGGTCGGGTTGCCGATGTCGAGGGCGTTCCTGGCAATCCGAAGATCGTCTACGTCGCTTCCGCGTCGGGAGGATTGTGGAAGACGACCAATGGCGGGATGAGTTGGCAGCCCATCTTTGAGCGCCAAGGCACCCTCTCGCTGGGCGATATTGCCATCGACCCCAAAAACCCGGAAGTCATCTGGGCGGGAACGGGCGAAGGAAACCCGCGGAACAGTGTCTCCTTCGGCGATGGTGTCTATAAATCGACCGATGGCGGGAAGACATGGCAACATCTTGGGCTGCGGGAGACGATGTACATCACCCGCATTGTGATTCACCCCCAGAACTCCGATATCGTTTTCGTCGGCGCGCTCGGCCACGCCTTCGGACCCAATGAGGAGCGGGGCGTCTTTCTGACGATGGATGGGGGGAAGACGTGGCGCAAGACACTCTACCTTGACCCGTCACACGGAGTCGCCGACCTGGAGATCGATCCAGTCAATCCGAACATCGTCTATGCCGCGATGTGGCACTTCGAACGCAAGCCCTGGACCTTCACCAGTGGAAGTGAAAAGGGGGGAGTCTTCAAGTCGATCGATGGGGGACAGACGTGGAAGCGACTGACCAAAGGGCTTCCGCCGCTGATGGGGCGGATCGGCGTCAAGGTCGCTCCGTCCAACCCAGAGGTCGTCTATGTCATCGCCGAGACGAAAGAGGGAACCCTCTTTCGATCCGAGGACAAGGGCGAGAGCTTCCAGACAGTCTCCCGACAAGCCAACATCGTCTCCCGCGGGTTTTATTACACCGATCTGCGAGTCGATCCCCAGAATGAGAATCGTGTCTATGCCGTCTCTTCTCCCCTCTTTGTCTCGCTCGATGGGGGACGAACCCACCGGACGATCGCACCCAAAGTCCACATCGATTATCACGCCATGTGGATCGACCCACTCCATCCGGAACGGATCTGGGTCGGCAACGATGGTGGGGTCGCGGTCTCCTATGACCGGGGAAGCTCCTGGGAGAACGTCAACAACCTGCCGATTGGACAGCCCTATCATGTGCATGCGGACCTTCGCCAACCTTTCTACTGGGTCATGGGAGGAATGCAGGATAACGGCAGCTGGACGGGGCCAGGGCGCACCCGCGAGCCTGACGGAATTCTCAACGACGATTGGCGGATGGTCAGTTTTGGGGACGGTTTCAAGGTGATCAACCACCCGGACGACCCGGAGATCTACCTCTCGCTCTCGCAGGGAGGAAATCTCATGCGAACCGACATGCGGACCCGGGAGCAGCAGTTGGTCAAACCCTGGGTCGCGGGAATCGGCGGGGCCGCCTCCAACCAGAAGTATCGATTTCACTGGAACGCGCCACTCGTCTTCTCTCCGCATCAACCGACGACAGTCTATCTGGGTGGGAACGTCCTCTTCCGCTCGCCGGACTTTGGACTGACGTGGACCCAGATCAGCGGGGATTTAACCACCAACGACCCAGAGAAGCTCAAGGATGCCGGGGGGCCGATCGCGACCGAGAATACAACCGCGGAGTACCACTGCACGATCATCAGTGTTGGCGAATCTCCTGCACAGCCAGGGCTCATCTGGGTGGGCACCGATGACGGGGTGGTCCAACGGACCAGAGATGGAGGAAAGAGCTGGGTCGACGTAACATCGCGAATCTCGGGACTGCCCCCCTCTTCATCGGTCTCCCATATCGAACCGTCGGCAAACTCGGCTGGAACCGCCTACCTCGCCTTCGACCGCCATATGTTCGATGACTTTCAGCCTTATGTCTATCGCACATCAGACGGAGGAGAGAGCTTCACACGGATCAGCGGCAATCTGCCATCGAAGGCTTACGTGCACGCCCTCAAAGAGGATCCCCGTAACCCTAACCTCCTCTATGCCGGTACGGAACTGGGACTCTTTGCGACCTACGATGGAGGCAAGACTTGGATCGAGCTGGGAATGAAGAACCTGCCGCGGGTCGCCATCCACGATATCGTTGTCCACCCCCGCGAGAACGATCTGATTCTGGCGACACACGGCCGAAGCTTCTGGATCTTCGATGATGCAACCCCAATTCAACGGGCCACTCCAGAGATCCTGGGCCGGGAGGCCCATCTCTTCGAGCCGCGCCCGGCACTGCGCTTCACCACTCGGTTCACTCGCTACGGGATCGGCGACAAGCCCTTTGCCGGCCCCAACCCACCCGAGGGGGCCCTGCTCACCTACCACCTGCGGGTGAAGCCTGCCGCGAATACTCCTGTCAAACTGCAGATTCTGGATTCGTCCGGACGCCTCCTGCGGGAACTGAGCCAGATTCCGCGCGAAGCCGGCCTCAATCGAACCACTTGGGATCTCGGACTGGAACCGGCGACGCCACGTCGCCCTCCGACTGCTGAGCAACTCGAACAGATGCGGATGATGGGGATCAGCCAGCGTGGGACCCTCGTCCTCCCCGGCGTCTACACGGTTCGCTTGATCGTCGGGGAGACACGCGAGGAGACAAAGGTCGAGGTACGAATCGACCCGACCGTGAGCGTCGCCACCGCCGCCCTGACCGAGCAGTTCGACCTCTCGAATCGACTGCAGGAATCTCTCTCATCGATCAATCGTCAACTGCGGACCCTCGATGGAATCCGCGAGCAGATCCAACAGCTCGAGCGCACGATCCGGGACCGAATGCCCACCGCTCCGGCCGCGTCGACCCAGGCGCTTCGGGAGACGCTGGCCGAAGTCGAGCGACTGCTCAACCAGATGGCCACCTCCCCGACCGAGGGGCTTGGGTACAGGGGTACCTCCCGGGTTGCCAATCAGCTCAGCTCCCTCTTCTCCTCCATTCAAGGTGTTCACGCAGCCCCCACCTCCGCCCAAAAGGAGTTTGCCAACGAGCTGTTCCTCGAAGCGGAGGCCAAGAGCAACGAGGTGGACCGGTTTCTCCGCGAGCAGATGAAGAAGCTCAATGAATCTCTCCGCCAAACCCAACTGCCCACGATCATCTACTGAGGAGAGGCGGGCCGACCCTCCACGGTGCCGGTGATCCAATTCCCATCAGGAGATTGGATCACCGGCTGTTCCCCTCGACGCCGCGAGTCGAACAATCCGCGAGCGGGTTCACGCCAGACTCAACTCACCCAACAACAGCAGGATTGCGACCCCCATCGGGAGACTGAACCAGCGGCCACCTCTCGCCCAGCCACGTTTCCCGATGCGCAGATGGAGGCTCATTGATGCGCGGCCACGCACCTGGTTAGTGGAGATCCCCTTGGGCGACTGGTCGGGTGCGACCTCCCGTTGAGCCGTGATGAACTTCACCAGATCGTTGACCGCCGATTGGCAAAGTCGACATCGCTCGAGATGTTCCATCGCCCACCAATCCGCTCTCTCCGTTGGCTCGACCTCGTGACGCTTCGATCTCTCCTTCTGCCCTGCCCCGACCCGAAGTTCGACCAGCGCCCGCAAGGTCTCGAAATCGAGGTGATCTTCGCGCCCCCAGCCACTGAGCAGGGAGTCCCCTCTTGAAATGGGCGAGATTCGCCGCGCGCTGAGCAATGCTCTGTAGTCTGTCCAACAGGTGGGGCACTCTAACAGATGGATTAGCGCCAAGTGAGTCTCCGCCAACGACAGCCTTCCCGCATCAAGCTCCCGCAAGATCTGACATGGGAGATGCTCCAATTGATCTCTCTTCATTCAACCTCTCTTCCTCTCTGGCTGCCAACCCTGATCAGCGACTCCCTGGATTGACAAGGTCGTCTACATTCGCCCCCCTTCAGTCGTCCTCTGGACATTGCCATCAAGCCTGGATGACGTTCACCGATTCGTTTCATTTGGTCTCACGGGTCAAGATCCCAGCCTTTTTTCGGGAGGGGGTGGAAGCCTGGAGCAGTTGTTTGCGTAATTGTTGACGCGCGTAGAACTTCCAGCGGATGACCTGGGTACGCGTCAGGTTGAGGAAATTCGCCAGCGCAGGCGTATCCAAAGGGATCTCCGCCCAGAGTGCCGCCGTTTCGATTGGCTGTAGTTCGAGACTGGCACAGATCTCGGCCAGGGGGACCGTTCCCGTTTCGAGAAGGAGACTCCAGAGGTCATGGCCGCGCTCGTCGCCTTGTCCAAGGAGAACAATCCTCCGCTGAACCAGAGGAAGGGTCAGGATCGCTCCCCAGAGTTGCTGCAGCAACTCCTCCTCTTCGAGCTGCTGATCGATTCGGGGATGGGGATCAGGAAGAGACCCGGCAATCGGATTCTCGTCCTCGTCGATCGATTCGATCGTCCATTCCCGCGTACCACGGACGGAAGCCACCAAGTAGACCAATTGATCGAGTTCGAGAGGGTGTCCTACTCGGGTCAAAATCCCGAGCAGAACCCTTGATAATGGAAATGAGTCGAGAGAGAGAGCGGACCCGAACTCTGTTCGCAGCCATTCTGTGAGGGGCTCCTCCACCTCACCCGCTCTTCGTGCGTCAGTGGGGAGCTGCCGCCAGAGATCTTCCGGCCAATCTGTCAGGCCACAGTGGACCGCGCGTCGCCCCCCTTGGCGATGCTCGCGTACCACCAGTTCTGGTCGGTCGTGCAGGAGGTAGCGAACCCGATTCTTGAGGAGATGGCGCAACGGGTATCGTTCCCGCAGATAGTCATGGCAGACATTGCCGGCCGTTCGGCTGACATAGGCACCAAAATCACGAATCTCCTCGCCGCCCCCTTGGATCTGCAACGAGTGCAGACGCTGCAGAATGCGGACCAGGATTTCATGAAAGAGATCCGCGGCATCCGGAATACGCGAGCTCTCCCCCTTGGCGTTAACGTGGAACCCTAGCCGCTGGCGGAGGACACGTCGAATGATCGGGATGGACTGCAGTACCAGCTTCTCGAGTTGGTCTTCCCGCTCTTCCACGGCCGCGGCTTGAATAAAGGAGTCCAGCACCGGATCGATCTCCAGCATAGACCATTCCCTTCTTCGCACCCTCGTAGGATTTTCGGAGGTGACTGCTAAAATTGGTAGATTCGTGGGCGTGGCTGAGTCGCCCTTTTCTTTCAGATCAGGAAGCGAGAATTTACGTTATTCGCAATTCCCCACATTCCCGATTGAGAGGTGGCACTTCAACGTTATACGAGGGAGAGCGACACGATGTCAAGTCGGTCGGGAAGGTCAACGGCAGGAGTCGGTCGAAGGCGCCAGCGCGGTCCAGAATGGAATGCCTGCCTGCGAGAAGGTGTTCGCTCTACTTGAGAGTGGGGGGGAGGGTCCCCTTGGTCAGTGGTTGGAGAATGGCGACGGGTTGACATCAGGAACGGCTGGTTGTCTCATAAGATGGTCAGGAAGATCCGTGTCTTCCAGCCTGAAACAACCGGGGAAGGATTTGTGGGAGGACCAACCCGTGCGGCCACCTGTCAGCCGTCCCGGAAGCCGCTCAGAGATGTCTGTTGAATCCCAGGAGCTTGGATCGGTCAGCCATGGCGAGTCGTTTGATCATTGGACTTTTTCTACTGGCGATTGGAGCCGTCTTTTATATTCGACGGGAGGTCCACCAGTATGACAGTCGGATTCTCTCCGAGGTGGAAGCGGTCCCGACTGACGACTGGCCGCGCCCAAGGGTCGCGATTGTCTTTGGGGCGAGTGTGCTTGGCAACCGCCACCTCTCACCGGTTCTTGCTGACCGCGTGGAGACCGCCATTCAGCTCTATCACGCCAAGAAGATCGACCAGATTCTCGTGTCTGGTGATAACCGCCACGCCAGCTACAACGAGCCGCGGGCCATGCAGGAGTACCTCCTCGCCAGGTCGATTCCAGCCGTAGACATCCTCCTTGACCCCAGCGGGAGATCGACATTTGAGACCTGCCTCCGGGCGCGAACCGTCTTTGGTCTGACACGGGCCGTGTTGGTAACCCAGGAATTTCATCTGCCCCGTGCCCTCTACATTGCCAACCAGTTGGGACTGGAGTCGGTGGGGATGGCTGGGACACTTCGTTCCTCCCTCCACGTCAACTACCAATCCCTTCGTGAACTCGCCGCAGAATTCAAGGCCTTCTACAATATTCGAGTCTTCCCCCCTTCGGGAATGGAATCGAACCTTCTCCACTCGAGCCAGCCCTCCTCGGCACGCTAACCTTGCCTCCCCTCCGCCATCCGACCTGCTCAACCCGAAGAAGAATACTTGACGGACCGGAGACGCCGGTTCATAATCTCGAGTCGCTCACACTCTCCCCGAGCGGCTTTCAGCGTGGGCTCTTCTTGAGACTGGGCTGTTCGGCGGGGTTTTAAAGAATCGCTCAACTGCTGGATAAACAACGGAAAGGCATTCATGCCAGTTGAAGGGACCAGAAACATCGTAGATCCAAGGAAGGGTGGTTCTCCCCGCCAAGCGTTGTCCTTTGCCCTCCTTGGTCATCGTCACCCTGACGGCAGTACTCTCCGGGCAGGTCGCGCTCTCCGTTTGGACGGTTCGCCATCAACATTCTTTTTTTCGTTTAGCCCCTCCAACGGGGCCAGTCAAAGCGCGACATAACCAAGTCGCGACAAGACAGGTGAAAGAGCCCCTCGTTATCCGCACAACGAGGGGCTCTTTCTTTGTATGGGTGGTCTTCCGAAAAATCTGCAGAGAGGGACGAAACTGATGATTCGCCAAGAAAAAGTTCGGGTTGCGTTTCAAGGAGAACCGGGAGCCTTCAGTACCGAGGCGGCGCACCGGATGCTGGGAGGAGAGATCGAACTGATCCCTTGTGAGACGTTTGAAGAGATGTTCGCCGTGACAGAGCGAGGGGAGTCTGATGCGTGCCTGGCACCAATCGAGAATACCCTCTTCGGTCCCGTCTACCAGAACTTCGACCTGCTGCTGCGCCATCACTTGACAATCGTCGGGGAGACCTACCTCCGCATCGTTCACAACCTGATCGCCCCCCCCGGTACCCCTCTTAGTGAAGTTCGCCAAGTCTATTCTCATCCGGTGGCGCTGGGACAGTGTCGTACCTTTTTTGCCCGCTCGCCCCAGCTGCGGGCAGTCGCCGCCGCCGACACAGCCGGGAGCGTCAAACGCATCATGGAATGTCAAGAGCCAGGGGCCGCCGCCATTGCCGGCCGACACGCTGCCGAGGTCTACGGTGCCAACCTGCTCCTCGAAGGAATCGAGGACGACCCACAAAATTTCACCCGGTTCTTTCTGCTGATCCGGGAAGGAGCCACCGTCCCGGCTTTTCCTGCGCCATCCGATGTCGACAAGACATCGATCGTCTTTACCCTCGAGAACCGGACGGGCTCTCTCTACCGGGCCATGGCCGTCTTTGCGCTTCGAGAGATCGATCTGACCAAGATCGAATCTCGCCCGATTCACGGACGCCCATGGGAGTACACCTTCTATCTCGATTTTCTGGGTCACCCGGAAGAACTCCGCGTGGCGCGCGCGCTCGCGCATCTCGCGGAGTTTGCCACGGGAGTACGCGTACTGGGCACGTACCGACGAGGACCAACCCACAATCCGCAATCTGTCGAGTCGGAGGAGCGTTCAGACCCCTTCCCCCCGGCTCGTTGCCGCTAACGTCTGTTTCCAGACCTCTGGTCCTTGCGTGATATTCCCTGAGGCAGACCAGAGGCTCAAATGAATTCAAAAGGAGAGTTCGATCCATGATTATTGCCATGAAACCGGAAGCGACCCAATCCCAGCTCGACCACATCTGTGCGATGGTCCGAGGGTTTGGCTATGCCCCACACATCATCGAAGGGACAGAACGGACCGTCGTCGCGGCCGTTGGTCCTGGCGACAAGACAGAGCACCTCGAGCATTTGCGGGCCGCTGATGGGGTCGAGAATGCTTTTCCCATTCTACAGCCATTCAAGCTGGTCAGCCGGGAGGTCAAAAAGGAACGTTCGATCATCCGTGTCGGAGACGTGACGATCGGCGACGGTGGTTTTGTCGTGATGGCGGGTCCGTGCTCTGTCGAGGGGTACGATCAATTGATGACGACCGCCGAGGCAGTCGTCCGTTCAGGTGCCCAGATCCTGCGAGGGGGGGCCTACAAACCCCGGACATCGCCTTATGACTTTCAGGGCATGGCCGAGGATGGACTCAAACTGCTCGCGGAGGCACGTGAACAAACTGGTCTCAAGGTGATCACCGAGGTGCTCGACACTGGGGATGTGGATCTGGTCGCCCAGTACGCGGACATCCTCCAGGTTGGAGCCCGGAATATGCAGAACTTCGCCTTGCTCAAGAAGCTCGGAGAGATCCCCAAGCCAGTCCTCCTCAAGCGAGGCCTCGCGGCGACCATCAAGGAGTTCCTTCTCTCGGCCGAGTACATCGTCGCGCACGGAAACCCGCAGGTCATTCTCTGCGAGCGGGGGATCCGCACGTTCGAGACGGCCACTCGGAATACCCTTGATTTGGCAGCGGTCCCGCTTCTCCACGAGCTGACGCACCTGCCGGTTGTCGCCGATCCAAGCCATGCCACGGGGAAACGAAGCTTGGTGCGCCCACTGGCGAAGGCAATCGTGGCAATCGGTGCGGATGGAATCATGACCGAAATTCATCCGAATCCAGAGGAGGCTTGGTCAGACGGTCCTCAATCACTCCGGCTCGAAGAGTTTGCGATGATGATGCGTGAACTGGAGCCTTATCTGGCACTGCGCCATTCGTTGGCGACCGTCTGATCGACCGCGCCGTGACTTGTGGCAGCCTTCGATCAGCCAGCAACGTCTCAGACAGGCGAGGGGAGCCGGCAAAGGCTCCCCTCTTGCAATCCTCCAGTCAATCGACTACTTTTTGACGGGGTATTGTATGAAAGTCAAAAAGACCGCGCTGATTGTCTGCAATAACGAAAAGCAGTACTGGATTACACAAAAGCAGTTCTGGTCCATGGTCAGGGAGGGGGTCGTTGTGCAAACAGGCAATTTCCCTCTGACTGGCCGCTTTCGGGGACGTGACGATCAGTTGTTGATCACCATCCAGCACACCGTCTTCAACAAGGCGACCCCGCATCACACCAGCGAAGTGCTCCACTCCAAACGCTGGATGAAGACCCGCCGTTGACCTGTACCACTTGATCGACAGGGACGAAGAGCGCCCCTGATCAGCCGCAGAGGACAGAACCGCCATTGACATTGAGTATCTCTCCCGTGATATGTCGCGCCACGGAGGAAGCGAGAAAAAGGATGGGTCCGGCAACATCTTCTGGGGAAGCAATGCGTCCCAAGGGAATGGTGCGGAGAACCGATTGACGTGCAGCCAAGTCAGCCTGTAAAGCCGCTGCGGACATCTCCGTATCGACCCACCCCGGCGCAACACAATTGACGCGAATGCCGCGGGGGGCCAACTCGACCGCCAGTGACTTGGTGAGGCTGATGACGGCTCCCTTCGAGGCGGCATAGTCGGCGTGACCGGCCTCTCCTCGTTGCCCTGCCGTCGAACTGACTGTCACCAAGGCACCATCTTCACGGAGAATCTTTCCGGCTTCCTGGCAGACGTGGAACATTCCATCGAGATTGACGCGCAAAGTATGGGCCCAGCGCTCCGGGGATATCCGGTCGAGCGCACACGGCTCGGAAGGCCAGATTCCGGCGTTAGCGACGACGATATCGATCCCGCCAAAGCGGGCGAGGCTCTTCGAGAAGAGCGTCTTGACAGCCGCCGCTTCGGCCAGATCCGCCCCCAGTGCGATCGATTCGACCCTCGACTGTTCGATCTTGTCGACGACGGCACGTGCCTCTTCGTAACGTGTGTGATAATGGACCACGATCCCGCGAGCCCCCGCCTCCGCAAAACGGAGCGCGGTGGCGGCCCCGATCCCCCTGGATGCCCCGGTGACGAGGACCACCTGCCCAGCAAACTGCATCATCTCCTCCCCCTTTCCGACTCTTACTCCCTGCACCAACCATTGGGCAACTTTTTAGGATTGGCGAATTATGTGCTCCTGTGCGATGATGTCTATGTCAAAAATACATGGTCGCACTCCACTGGCGTGTAAATTTTACCTGAACTTTACTTGCCAGCAAAAGACCATCGAGCCGGCTCAACCCAGACTCACCGGAGACTCACCGGAGAGGAGAATGGACGAGTCAGGTGCCCATTCTGGCCCGGCCCCACGGGGGCTGGCCAATCGGTGATCGATGAAACCTTCAGGACGCCAAGCACTCCAACGGAGACCTTGGAAAGTTGAAGTGGGAGTGGACGATCGAGTGAACCTTGTTCGCAATGGAAATGATCGGATTGACACACAGCGATGAAATGCCCCCACTGCAACCTCGACGCCCCCGACTGGCACTCCTACTGCTTGCGGTGCCACCGCCCCATCCGTCCCTACTCCCCTGACGCTGGCCAAACCGGCCGACGGAGAGTCCTTGATCGCAATCGCATCTGGGTCACTCTTTCGAGCTGGTCCTTGACAGCCGTCTTTGTGGTGGGATCGTTGGTCATGATCGGGCTGATCGACTGGAGTGGCTTGATTGCCCTTCTGCAGCAGGAGCCGCCCTCCTTGATGGCGACCATCGAAGACGAGAGATCCGCCCAACCGCCTGGTCGGCGAAATCGACAGGGGGATTCGCGGAAAGGCCTGCTCGCTGCTGGAGAGGGATCTTCCCAACCACTCCCCGCCGAGCTGACCGAAGCGGAGAGTGTTCGCTCAATGCCCGGTCGCCTGGAGGAGCTACCCGCCCGTGAGTCCATCGATGTCGCCGATGGGTCCAGGAGTGGGTCACTCCGTCCACTGCCTTCCCTTGACGAGTCTGGAGTCTTGGTCGAGCAGATCGATCCTCCACCGACAGACTCGACCGGACTGTTGACGATTAGTGCCTACACTCCTGCGCGCATCTATATCGACGGGCAGTACTCTGGCGTCACTCCTCGCACGGTACATCTGCTTGCTGGTGAGCATCAAGTCCGGCTGGTCGCCGACGGGTACGTGGAATGGAGCAGTCGAGTCTCTGTCAAGAAGCAGCAACAGATGGGAGTGCTCGCTTCCATGACCCGGTCCGAGCCATGACTTTCAGCCGGGAGGAGATTGGTGGGAAGTTCTACACCTTGATCAGTTGGTTGATCCGATCGACGATTCCGGCTTTCCTCCTGTTCGTGGTGGCTTGTCAACCGTCTGCTTCCCCCAAGGTTCCGAGTGATGTCACGCCGGAAACGGTCAATCCCTTTCGCGACCAGTCCAATGGATCTGATGCAACCGGGTTGTTACAGGAGGGCGAGCGTCTCTTTTTGAGAAACTGCGCAAACTGCCACGGCTATACGGGCCAAGGAGACGGGCCTTCCCGGGGCTCCCTCGTCGCGCCACCAGCAAACCTGACACGGGATCCCATCTCGTCCTTTCCAGATGGCCAACTCTTCCTTGCCATCAGATTCGGGAAACGGGTCAACGGAAAATTGACGATGCCCCCCGTGCTCAAAATGAGCGATGAAGAAATTTGGAAGACGGTCGTCTATCTCCGGGAACTTTCCTCGCGAGACCATTGACAACCGAGATCCTCCCGTTTCCCGCTTTTTCCACGTCTCTTGCTGAACGCTCCCCATCCTGCCATTTGTCGCCGTCAAGAGGCAAAAAAGTGGGCTGAAAGAGGTTCTTTCAGCCCACTTGGAAGAGGTCATCATTGACAAGGAGGACAACGAGCAAACTTGATCAGGCGATCTCGATTCCAACATCGAGCAGCGCCTCCACCGTGGCGCGGCGTGAACCGAGCAGTTGCATCTGGCCGTCGCTCACCAGAGCGAGAGGTCGACCGTGACTCCAGGCTCTTCCGCCAGAGAGGACAAGATCTTCGTCGTTGCCAGAGGGACTCTCGTCACTGGAGAGCAGCCAAATATCTGTCAACCAACTCTGGATCACCGATTTCAGACGGGGATCAGCATCAAGCCGTGGCCCATTCTCTCCATCGATGTCGACTGGAGGCTGGATAGGGAGAAGCGACTCCGACACCCGCAATCCAGGACGGTGGTAGATCTTCGATTTGACATGGGTTCCTGCTCTCTTGATCATTGCGTCTCGCCTCTTGTTTCTTTTCAACTGCGTGCTACCGGTCCCTGACCGCTCGAACGGAGATTCAAGCGATTTGTGGTCAATCGCGAATCGACTGAAGATTGCTCTTCACCACGCCGCCTTCGACGCTGCATGCAATGCAATCGGCATGCCAAAAACTATCCAAAAGTCGATAGAAGTCGATGCCCCCCCCCAATAAGACTGAACTGAGGGAAATGGGCCAGTCAATGGGGAGAAATGGGGTAACGACTGAGGGGGCTCGGACTTCGCGATTCGCGTGAGCATCAGGCGAACCTCGCCGTGCAAGCCCGACCGTGAACAGTTGACGACAATCCGTCAACTGGATTGGACACAAGAGCGATTGAAGAGAGTGACTTGACAAAGGTGGGGTAATCTTTATGATTCAGGCAGACGACCCCCCTATCAAACACAAGGAAACAGGTGAAGGGTCATCTTCCAACCGTGACTCCTTCCCGACTGGGGATCCTATGGGCAATGGTTTCGATCGGCAAGAAATACTGGTCACACCAGAAGCGAAATGCCGACGATTTTCTGGTGCAACTCGGGCGCGAAGCGTCAATGCGTCGCGGCTAATGGCGCGCCGACAGGTCGGCCTCAAGCAGATTCACCAGATTCCACTGGGGCTGAGCGAGAGCAGCGCGGAGTGGATGCGCATCAAGGAACGGGCCGTCTCCCCCCCCACCAGCCAAGATCCCACGAGTGAGAACAGATGGGGCCTCGAGGCAGGACAGCAGGATCATCACCACTTTGAGCGAAGAAGTCTGGTGAGTGGACTGCGATTACGGGCCGACTTCGCGGGCTTGGACGACACCTCATTTGCTCCACCCGACTGTCAGCTCGCCATCGGCCCGGCGCATCTGCTCGCGGCGGTCAACGGGGCCTGGGCCGTCTTCGACAAGAGTGGTCGACAGCTCCTTCGCCGCACGTTCGAGGATCTCTTCGAGAATCTGGCGGACCACCCGCTGCTCTATCGCCCGCGTGTCGTGTATGACGCTCACCGTGGTGGATGGTTGATCGGCATCTGTGCGGTCAGCCTCGATTTGAAGCATTCCTGGTTCTTTCTGGCGGCCTCAGCCGGTCCTGATCCGACTGGGGACTGGTGGATCTGGGCGCTTGACGCGCGGTCTGACGCAAGCATGGGCGGGTTTCGACCGGATGCACTTGGATTGGCAGTCGATGCGGCCGGGATCTACTTGACAGCCAATATGTTCACGGCTCACGGAGAGTTCGCGTATGCACAACTGCGCGTTCTGACGAGAAAGGATCTGGGAACCGGAGGTGTCCTCCACGGGTGGGACTTTTGGCAGATCCGCAATCCGGATGGAACCCCTGCGTTTGGCTTACAACCGGCCTTCCATCTGCGATCTACAGACGGTCAGTACCTGCTCAATGCCATGACCGGCGGCTCTGGCGAGGGCGAGATGCAGGGGCTGGTTCTCTGGCAAGTCGTGCTCCGCGCGCGTCAAGCCCCGGAACTGGCGCGAAAACTGATCCCAACTCCCGCCTATGGAGTCCCCCCCAACTTCCTCCCATCGAAAGCCAGGGAAGGAATTGAGACGGGAGATGCTCGTCTGTGCCAGCCGGTCTATGGACACGGTCGACTCTGGGTAGCCCAAACAGTGCGTGCCAATTGGGGAGAAAATAGAAATCGTGCGGCGATTCAGTGGTTCGAGATCAATCCGAAGACAGGGTTTGGGATTCAGATTGGTACCTATGGGGCTCCTGGATACCACTACTTCTGTCCTGCCCTGGCGATCGACCCGGTGGGAGACCTGATTCTGGTCTTCAATCGTGCCAGCGAGAAAGACCCGCCCTCGATTGCCTATACCGGTCGACGTCCAGAGGATCCACCCAACCAGTTGCGGGAGAGCATCGAGCTGCTTCAGAGTTCCGTACCGGGAAGTGGGCCCTGGAGCCTGCACAGCGCGGCGTGCGGAGCCCCTGACGAACCGCTGGTCTGGATCATGGGCCAGTATGCCGCCACCGAATCGGACTGGGCGACGTGGATTGGAGGAATCGATTTTCTTCCCGAGAGTGCGCCACCGACCCCTTCTCTCTGACTTGGCACACTCATCTCCTCCTCCCCGCAGTCTGTCGCGTTGCCCCTGGCGGGACGGAGTAGCCTCCTCTCGACAAGAGATTGCCTGCGATTCCGGGACTTCCCGGCCATTTCAGCCAGTTGACGCTACCGGTTGAGCGGGCTACACTTTTCCTTTCGTTTTCCGGCTCTTGCGGGCATTGAGCGCCGTAGAGTCCTCGAGTGCGGTCTTGCAATTACCTGAGCAACTGAACCCGATGCGCATGCGATCTCCGAAACCGATCCTTCTCTCCGTGATCTTGCTTCTTGGCTCTGGCCTGTCGAGTCAACTCGCGACCTTCGGCCGAACCACAGCCAGCGAAGGAATGAATCACTCAGCTCAGAACGTTCAGGAGGCAGCTGCGCGTGGGACAGTCAATGGAGGTCCTTACAGTGAGGTCCGGCGGGACACGCTGCTCAATGGGCTGCAGGTGATCAGTCTCAAGGTGGAGGGACAGACGCAGATCCAGTGTGATCTGATCGTCCGGGCAGGATCGATGTTCGATCCTCTTGCCAAGACAGGGCTGGCTGGGATGACCCAGCGGACCCTACTGGCGGTCAATCCCCGCCTGCGAGAGGAGATGGACTCCCTGCAATCGACCATCGAGTGGGGCTGGAACTGGGATACCACTTGGTTTCGCCTGCGAGCTTCCCCGGCGAGCTTCGAACAAGCCCTCGAAATTCTGGCGCGTCTGTTGGTAGTGGAGAACATTCGCCCCGAAGCCTTCAAGGTGGCAGTAGAACAGCAACTCGCCGAGATCCGCCAGCCCCTCCCCCTGTCGAGCCGTGCCGACGAGGCGTTGATGAATGCCCTGTATGGGATTCATCCGTATGGACACAACCTCCTCGGATCGGAGGCCACCATTGGCACTCTTCGACCAGGAGATGTCTACGACTATTTCCAGCGATTTTATTTGGCGAACAATGCCTCGGCGATTGTCACCGGACCGATCTCGCAGGGGCGGGTCCTGGCGCTTTTCAAGATCCTCTTCGGTGGCTGGAGCAAGGGAGCAATCGTTCCGGCAACATTTCGCCCCCCCCTGCGAATCCCCAAAGATCGGGTAGTGGTCGTCGAGCAGGCAGAGGGGGAGGTGGTCGAGATCCGTGTCGGACTCCCTGGCGAGAAAGTGACCTCTCCTTCTCACCTGACGACGCACCTTCTGGGAGAGATCTGGGCCCAACGATGGGAGAAGTCAAATCCGGCGACCTCCAGCGGCAAAGCATCGGTCGAAGTATCGCGCCGGACGCTCGACGGTCCCCTTTATCTTCGTGCCGTGGCGCCTGCCAAAGAAGCGAGGGAAGCAGCGCGACGGATGGTGGAGATGATGGCGGGTACGGTCGCCAATCCCATCTCTGTGGAGGAGTTGGCGCAAGCGAAAGCCGCCCTCGGCAAAAGATGGGAAAGCAGGACGGTTGGTGAGTGGCTGCAGGAGGTCGAGACCTTTGCCCTTCCGCGCAACTGGCCCCTCACCGCGATTCCACAGCTGGCGGCGATCACCGAAGCGGAGGTCATCGCCGCAGCCCGGACCCTGCTCGAGCGAAACCATCCGGCGGCGGTCCTGGTGGGCCGTGTTGAGGAGGCGCCCAAGTCATCTCCATGAGAGATCGACACCGGTAGGTCATGACCATGGAGAGACCCAATCCGCAGTTGAACATTCCGGGAAAGGACCGCGCTGTTCGCGCCATGTTCGAGGAGATCGCGCCGAGCTACGATCGGCTCAACCATCTCCTCTCGCTCAACATCGACAAACGGTGGCGGCGATTGGTGGTACGCCAACTGCGGGACTTGATCGAGCGGCCCGAGGCGATGGCACTCGATCTCTGCTGTGGAACTGCAGATTTGACGATCGAGCTGGCGCGATATACGCGCGTCATCGGCTGCGATTTCTGTCACCCGATGCTGGTCCTTGGTTATCAGAAGGTCGACAACACTGCCAACCGTGCCTACCTCACCGAGGGAGATGCCCTGCGCCTTCCTTTTGCGGAAGGCCAGTTTGACGCAGTGACCATTGCCTTCGGCCTCCGCAACTTGGCCCACGTCGAAGGGGGGCTATCGGAGATGTGGCGTGTTCTTAAGCCCGGAGGGAGAGTCGCAATTCTCGAGTTTTCACAACCAGTTCTGCCTATCCTGCGACCGCTCTTCCGGTTCTATTTTCACCAGATTCTTCCGAGGATTGGGGGATTGATCTCCGGCTCTTCCGAAGCCTACCGCTATCTGCCGCAGTCAGTTCGCCATTTTCCCGATCAGCGGGGGCTGGCGGAGATGATGCGCCTCGTCGGTTTTGAGTCCGTTCGCTACCAGAACCTGTCGGGCGGAATCGCGGCACTTCATTTGGGTGAGCGACCCCTCGCCTGATCTCTCGGAAATGGTGCCAGTAACTGCCGCCGAATGGGCAGCAGGAGACAGGATGTCATGATCGACCCAGTCCAATTCTTCACTGAGCGGTTTCCACTGACCGTGCGCGAGATCGAGACCTTGTTGGGAGTGGCTCTCTCGCGCGGGGGGCAGTATGCCGACTTCTACTTTGAGTATACGGTAACCAACAGCCTTGGCCTGGAAGAGCAGATCGTCAAACAGGCTGGGCGGGCCGTGGAGCAAGGGGTCGGAGTAAGGGTCTTGAGTGGAGAGCGGTCAGGGTTTGCCTACTGTGAGACGATCACACGGGAAGCGATCCATCAAGCCGCTTTGACAGCGGCACGCATTGCCGACTCCCCCAGAGAGATTGGTCCGGTCCGGATCGATCCAGCCCAGCCCAGCCACGACCTCTACCCGGTGGAGTGGGTGGTGGGCCAGCAGCCGATGGCAGATCGGATCCAACTCCTTCGACTAGTCGATCAGACCGCGCGGCAGGTGGATCGGCGGATTCGTGAGGTCCAAGCGGGACTGACGGACGAGTACAAGGTCATCTTGATCGCAACCTCTGAGGGACGACTGATCGGTGATGTGAGGCCCCTCGCCCGGATCCGAGTCTCCTGCATTGCCGATGAGGATGGAAACCTGCAATCGGGCGTGTCGGGCGGCGGTGGGCGCATCGGGATTGACCACTTCAACGACGAGCTTCTCACCCGGTACGCCCGGGAAGCCGCCCGCCAAGCTCTGGTCCAACTGGAAGCCGAAGAGGCTCCTGCGGGGACGATGGAGGTCGTGTTGGGCCCCGGCTGGCCGGGAATTCTGCTCCACGAGGCCGTCGGTCACGGACTCGAAGCCGATTTCAATCGCAAAGGGACCTCGGCCTTCTCCGGTCTGGTGGGACAACGCGTCGCCAGCGAACTCTGCACCGTCATCGACGAAGGCTGCCTTCCGCATCGCCGTGGGTCACTCAACATCGACGATGAAGGTAACCCTACCACTCAGACGGTTTTGATCGATCGGGGCATCCTGAGGGGATACCTGCAGGACCAGCTTAGCGCGAGACTGACGGGTGCCTCGCTGACCGGCAATGGCCGACGCGAGAGCTACCGTCATCTGCCGATGCCGCGGATGACCAACACCTACCTGCTCGCCGGAGAGACACCCCCAGAAGAGATCATTCGTTCGGTTCGCCGTGGGCTCTATGCGGTGCAGTTTGGGGGGGGGCAGGTCGACATCACCAACGGGAAGTTTGTCTTCTCCGCCAGCGAGGCCTACCTCATCGAGGATGGACGAATTACGGCTCCGGTCAAGGGGGCGACTCTCATCGGGGATGGTCCAACCGCCCTGACCCGCGTCAAGGCGCTCGGACACGATCTAGCCTTGGATGAGGGGGTCGGAATCTGTGGGAAAGATGGGCAATCAGTTCCCGTGGGTGTTGGAATGCCAACCCTGCACCTCTCCGAAATGACGGTGGGAGGAACGCGATGAGCCGTCAAGTGACTCGGGACTGGATCGCCTCCATCGTCGAGCGGGCATGTCAATCCGGGGCAACCGACGCGGAAGTCTTGGCCGTCTCGACCCAGGAGTTTTCGGTCGAAGTCCGAATGGGTGCCGTCGAGAAAGTCCAGGAGGCGGGCTCTTTTGGGCTGGGATTGCGTGTGCTTCTTGATGGAAGACAGGCCTCGTGTTCGACCTCGGATGTCAGCGAAGCGGCGATCACCGAGCTGATTGCCAATGCAGTCGAGATGGCACGCTCGACCTCCATCGACGATGCCGCCATTCTACCTGAACCGGAACCGATGGATCCGCAACAGGACTCGCTGCCTCTCTCCCTCTTCGATCCAGCGATCCCACGGATGGAGACAGGAGAGAAGATCCAACTTGCCCTTCGGGCCGAGGACGCAGCCCGATCGAGCGATCCGCGAATCGCCAACTCCGAAGGTGCGGCCTGCACGACCATCGAGCGGAATGTCCTGCTGCACACCTCGCGCGGGCTGGGCGGTCAATATTCGACCACTCAATGCGGACTCGCCGTGGCTCCCATTGCCCGCGACCATGATCAGATGCAGGTCGGATACTGGAACGATCGGCAATGCCAACTCGCCGCCCTCGCTTCTCCAGAAGAGATCGGCCAGGAGGCCGCACGCCGCGCGATTCGCAAACTTGGTGCGCGCAAGATTCGGACCTGTACTGTTCCAGTGATCTTTGAGGCGGAGGCTGCCGCTGCGCTCTTGCGGGACCTCTTTGAGGCGGTCAATGGTGCCGCTGTCTTCCGACGAGCCTCGTTCCTGGTCGGGCAATTAGGGGAACTGGTCGCCTCCCCCCTGGTGACAATCATCGACGATGGACTCCTCCCCGGCGCAATTGGTTCCCGTCCGTTCGACGGCGAAGGGTGCCCGACGCGGCGAACCCTTGTCATCGAGCAGGGTCACCTTCGCCACTATCTCCTCAACACCTATACGGGTCGCAAATTGCAGCTCCCGACCACGGGTAACGCAGTACGGAGTCTGACGGGCCCGCCGATGGTCGGAGTCAGCAACTTCCATCTCGCTCCCGGTGCTTTCGCTCCGACGGAGATCGTTGCCACTCTCGATCGTGGACTCTACGTCACGGACCTGATTGGCTTCGGCTTCAATCCCGTGACTGGGGACTACTCCCGTGGAGCCGCCGGTTGGTGGATTGAGCGCGGTGAGTGGATCCATCCCGTCGAGGAGGTGACGATTGCCGGCAATCTTCGCGAGATGCTGCGGGGAATCGAGCAGGTCGGCAATGACCTCCACTTCCGCGGTAAGATCGCAGCGCCTACCCTTCGCCTGGAGCAGATGTCCGTCAGCGGTACCTGAACGAATGCCCGTGCCTGGAACGGTGGCCCGTCGATGCTGGTCGTGATGGCTCAAGTTCACTCTCCGACAGATTCTCTCACAGCGCCACGGAGAGGCACGGAAGAGGAACGACCGCCTTTGATAAGTCCTCTCCGCCTCTCTGTGAGAGCCAAGGAGAGGGGGCTTGGCGGTGCACCGGAGCGGGCGATCCGGGCGCTTTTGAACAGTGAGGGCTCTCGCGCCGCCCGGTGAGCCTGGTCGATGAAAGGAGAGCCGATGTTTGACGAAGAGAAGATCGCGGCGGAGGCGGCTGAGAAACGCTCCCGGACGAGAATCCTGCTGGCACTGACGGCAATTGCCGGCGCCGCGCTGTTGCTCCTGATTGGTCTGTTGGTGACGACCCAACCGTCATCGAGCGTGGCAATCGAAGGAATTCATCGCACGGGAACAGCTGAGTTCGAAGGGTATCGGTCCCAGATCACTCTCGAGATGGTCGAGACGATTGTCCATCCGAATCTGGTGGGAATGGCCCAACACGAGGTTCGCGGCGTGATCACCAACCAAGGGCCGCGCCCGATCACCGCTCTGGAGATCCACGCCCGGATGATCGGACTTGAAGACCAGACGATCGTCGAGACGCTCGGCTACCCGATCCCCCGATCCCGTTCCAAGCCGCTTGCTCCCGGGGAACAGTTCCCGTTCAGCCTCAAACTTGATCGTCCGGGAAATGTCTCCGAAGACCTCGTCAAAGACCATTCCCTGGAGCTTCGCGGTTTGCGCTTCTGATCCCTGCTCGATCCGAAGGGAGGCGCTGACAAATCTTGCCAGTTATCTCACGACTGGCAGCTGATCTGCTTGTGACAGTTTGGTCACCTCCGTCACCTCGGGCGGAACTCGAGCTTCTGACTCCTCAACAAACTGGGGCAGGATCGCCCCATAGATCTTCCCTGCGATCTCGGCAGCGCGCCGACCTGCTTCTTGGTAGCCATTCGTGATGACGGTGACAACCAAGGTTGGCTGTTCGACACTCGTGAATGACGTGAAGAGTCCGAGTTTGTCCTGTTCGTCACCGGTGCAAGTCCCTGTTTTCCCAACGACCTGCCGAATTGGACTATAGGCAAGCTTGCCCGTACCGTAGGTCACCGCGCCGGCCATCCCATCCAGCACTCGCTCCCGGTCCTCCGGGGTCATCTCGATTCGACGCTTGAGGATTGGTTGGAACTTGTTGAGTTCTTCCGCGGAGCGGATCACCTGTGGAACATAGAGCGAGCCGCCATTGGCGATCGCCGCGGTGAGGGCGGCAAGCTGCATCGCCGTGACACCAAAGTTATCCCCGTGGCTGGACATGTGCCCTGTCGCTGCTGGCCCTGAATTTTCCTGCGGAAGATATCCTGGACTTTCGCCTGGATAGTTGACCCCCGTGCGCTCTCCCAACCCGTAGTTTCGTGCATAAAAGAGAACGCGATCAAACCCCAGCAGCCGGCCCAGTACCTGAAAGAGGGGGTTGTTGGAGCGGGCCATTGCTTCGCTGAGCGACATCGAGTGTCTCCTGGAGAGGGAGACCTCTTGGTCGGGATCGAAGACCTGCTCGCGAAGTGCCGCCAACCCAACGACCATCTTGATCGTCGAGCACGGCTTGACCGGATACCCCACCGCCATTCGTTGGTTGACCGTGGTCAGGACCCGGCCGTTGTTCGGGTCCAAGACGACAACCGTTCCCGCCCGATCGCCTAACGCCTCAAGGGCCGCCCTGCGGATCAACGGATCTTCTCCAAGGTCTTGGTCCTGTTCGATATTGGCGGCCGCCAGACTGCGCAGGGTCTCCTCACGGGCATGCAGGGCTCGCATTCGGACCACGTTCAGCCGGCGCGAGCGGCGACTCGCGAGGGCCGATCGGGAGCGACGCGCCTTTGCTTTGGCTATCTTCGATTTGGACTGAACCTGGGAGGATTTTTTCTTCGACGAGGCTGACTGATTTCGGCTCTTCTTGCTG
>JBMOHS010000010.1:0-40791 GCA_049317725.1 Blastocatellia bacterium | reverse complement strand
TCAGCAATTCGTCAGCAATTCGATTGATACCGACTGATACCAATAAAGACCAACTGATACATCGATTGACAGAGGGGGCACGACGGCCCCAGCAATCTCAGGGCAAGGAACCAGAATGGGGATTGAGTTGACATTGCAGCGACAGACTCGACTCTCCCCTTGTTGGAAAGCACTCAAGAGAACCTTGTAGTCAAGGAAAAACCCCATTTCCGGAAGGTTGACATGAATCAAAAGCGAAAAATGAATGACTCCGCAGTTCGAACTTGTTGGCAGGTCGTCGGAATTCTTCTCGTCGTGCTCCTGGGAGGAGCACGATGGTGGACAGGAGGCGAATGGACTTGGATCGAACGCTCGGTACGGGCCGCGATCCAGGCGGAACGACCACTGAAAGTGGAGAGAACGGAGAAAAAAGGGGAGGGGGCTGGGGAACAAGCCGCCAACGAGGGGAGAGAGACGGCGCGAACCATCGCGATTCGAGCACTGGAGGTCGAGGCTGCAGGGATGGCACGAAGTGCGGCCGCCGTGTCCCGCTTTGACGAGCTGGAAGCGAAGGTGGGTCGGGAAGGGATCATTCCCGTTCTGATCCGGCTGCGAGCTGGTTTTGAGGTGGCGCGGGAGTCCCAGGGAGAGGAGGCGGCCGAGGCCCAGCGGGGGGCGATTCAGGAGGTGCAACAGGCCTTGATCGAGGGTCTGGTTGGCTATGATCCAGCCTCCATTAAACGTTACACCTATCTCCCTTTCCTCGGCGTGCGAGTCAATCAAACCGGACTGGAAGCGTTACGCAGGTCGGCAGATGTGGTGGATATTCAGGAGGATCGGACCACCTCTCCGCTGAGGGGCCCACGGAGTCTGCTCAGCCGAGGAGAAGAGTTCCTGTCAGATCGGCAGTATACGGGTGAGGGGTATGCGATCGCGATTCTCGATACGGGAGTCGACCGAACAGATCCGGCATTGATCAATAAGGTGGTGGCTGAGGGGTGTTTTTCGACCGAGGATGCGGGTCGGGGCGTGCAATCGATCTGCCCCGCTGGTCGGGAAATGGCGTTGGAAGCGGAGTCAGGTCGGCCCTGCAGCGTCGATGGAGCGGGGTGTGAACATGGGACCGCCGTCGCCCGCTTGGCCGCTGGACGAACCGGGGTCGCCCAGGGAGCGTCCCTGCTCTCCCTGCAGGTCTTTTCGCGGTTGAATCAAGCCGGTGCCTGTCCTGAAGGCAGTAGTGCTTGCCTGGTGGCCTATGACTCGGACGTGATGGCGGCACTAGAGCAGGTCTATCGCTGGCGGGGGGAACACCGGATCGCCGCCGTCACACTTGGGCTGGGGGGGAGGCCAAACACGACCCACTGTGACGATTCCGAGCCGGCAATCAAGGCCGCCATCGATCTCTTGCGGAGCGCGGGAATTGCCACGGTGGTCGCCGCCGGGGATGAGGGGAGGGGAGAAGCCTTGAGTGCCCCCGCCTGTGTGTCGAGTGCGCTCAGCGTCAGCGCGACCCTTGCCGACGAGAGCAATGGGCGAGACTTCCTCGACCGTGACCAAGGGGAACTGGGTCGGGAACGCGGATCGCGGGAGCGGGTTGCTCCAAGTGCCAACAACGCGAGGATGCTGAGCTTACTGGCAGCAGGTGGTGCCTCGAAGGCGGAGGAGACAGGAGGTGTCCAATCAGGCTTCGGGGGAACCTCCCTGGCAGCGGCACGAGTCGCCGGTTCACTGGCCATCCTGCGCCAGAAGTTCCCCGAGGAGAGCGTCGAGACCCTCACCTTCCGGCTGCGTCAGACGGGGGTTCCCATCCGCGATGAGAGAAATCAGCTCGTCCACCCCCGGATCGAGGTCGCGGCGGCACTCAATCTGGACCGATTGGCACAGGCACCGGCGGTTCCGACTGCCCCGGAAGGTTTGGTCGCGATTGTTCAATCCGCGACACAGATCGACCTGACCTGGAATGACACGGCAACTGAGACGGGATACAGACTGGAACGACGGACCAGCAGCACGGGCGTCTGGAGCGTTCTCGCGACCCTCAGTGCCAATCAGACAACCTTCCAGAATGTAAATCTTACACCCGGACGCACCTATTTTTACCAGGTCTTTGCGACGAATGCAGCGGGACAGTCGTCGGCTTCCGACGAGGTTCGAGCGACGACCTTCGCCGTTCCCCTCGCCCCAACCGGACTGCAGGCGACAACAGACGGGACAACCCCGTCCACCCGGATCAACCTGACGTGGGTCGACAATGCCACCAACGAAGAGGGGTACTACATCTTCCGTGCTCTCAGCAGCAGTGGCCCGTTTACGCTGATTCAAACTACGCCTCCCAACACGACGAGCTTTGGGAACACCGGACTGACCCCGAATACCACGTATGACTACCGGGTCACGGCCTTCAGTGGGGGGGTGGAGTCGACGGCAGCGACCGCGCAAGCGCAGACGGACCAGGCGATCCCATCGCCCCCCAGTGGGCTGGTCGCGACGGTCGTCTCCACCAGCCAGATCGATTTGACCTGGACCGACAACTCCTCTAACGAGAATAACTTTCGGATCTCCCGGGCACTCGCCAACCCAGATGGAACCGCCGGTGCATTCAGTGTATTGGACACCCTCCCCGCCAACACCACCTCGTTCATCAATAGTGGGCTGACGAGGAACACCAAGTACTTCTATCGGGTCAGTGCTGGCAACTCTGTGGGAGACTCAGCACCCGCAGAAGCGAGTGCGACGACGCGGGATACCCCTCCAACAGTACCGAGCGGACTGGCGGCAACGGCCACCTCGGCGACGCAGGTGGCGCTCTCGTGGACGGACACCTCCGATAACGAGACGGCCTTCCGGATCGAGCGTCGGGTGACAGAGCCCAGCGGAGATTGGGCGCTCGTCGCCAATCAGGTCAGTGGGACGACCAGCGCCGTTGGAGGAACGATCAGCTACAACGACACGACCGCGGTCCAGGCGACAAGCTATCAATACCGGGTCAGCGCTACCAACAGCGGAGGAATCGTCAGCTCAACGGCCGCCGGACCTGTCTCCGTCACGACCCCGCCAAGTGCTCCTGCCTCCCCCATCAGCCTCACGGCTGTCGCCACCTCGATCAGCAGCATCACGGTGGGGTGGGTCGACAATTCGACCAATGAGACCTCGTTTCTCGTCGAGCAGCGACAGGGGACGAGCGGTGATTGGATCCTGGCCGCAACGGTGCCCAGCACCACCAGCGCCACTACGGGCATGGCCTACTCCTCGGTCATCTCCAATTTGGCCGAGAACCAGCTCTATCAGGTCCGGGTCATTGCTCGCAACAGTGGTGGCGACTCGGCGGCAGTCGGACCAACCAGCGCGACAACCCTCCTCGACCCACCGGCGGCGCCCACCAATCTGGTGGCAATCAATCGCTCCAATACGCAGGTAATCCCTTCCGTTTTTCAGATCGAGTTGACCTGGACCGACAACTCGACAACCGAGACCGGTTTCTCCATTCGTCGAGCAACGACCCAGGGAGGGCCCTACACCGAAGTGGGGACGGTGGGTGCCAACGTCACCCGCTACCTCGACACAGGCCTGACCATCGATACAACCTACTATTATGTCGTTCGCGCGAACAACTCACAGGGGAGTTCCGCTCCCTCGAACGAGGCGTCGGCGCTGGCCCAGACAACGCCATCCAGGCCAACCAACCTCCTGGTGAGTGAGATCCTGGGGCGGCAGGTGACCCTCACTTGGACAGACAATTCAGGGGTCGAGGAGGGCTTCCGTGTCTATCGAAGAATCGGCGCGGGAGAGTTCACCCTGCTGAGTACCTTGGCACCGAGCACCGTCACCGCTCCCTCAACGATCACGCACGTGGTCAGCAACCTCAAGCCCAATACCAGCTATACCTTTCGAGTTACCGCCTTCCGGAGTACAGCGGGCCAGTTTGAAGGTGAGTCGCAACCCAGCAATGAGGCAACGGTGACCACCTTGACCGAACCACCGGTCAACCCGACGGGTCTACAGGCAACGGTCGTTTCAGCCACCAGAATCGATCTCACTTGGAGCTATGATCCGGAAGAGATCACCAATGTCAACGGGTTCCGGGTCAGCCGCAAGGCCGGCACGGGCGCCTATGCCGTGCTGACGACGCCTGATCTGGCGGCCACGGCACGCAGCTTCTCCGACACGACCGCGCAGGATGGTACGGCCTACACTTACCTGCTGCAGGCGGTCAACACCAGCGGTCCTTCGCCCGGAGTGGAGGCAGCCCGGACAACACCTCTGCCGGCACCGAGCAACTTGGCTGCCGCGCAGACCAGCCTCAACATCATTGAATTGACTTGGACCGATAATTCGACGAATGAGACGTCCTTCGTTGTCGAACGGGCACCGACCCCAACCGGCCCATTCGTCGAGAAGCTCACCCCTGGCTCGAATTCAGCGAACGATGCGTTCAATCAAGCAGAGGTCACGCGAGACCAGCTCTACTACTACCGGGTCAGGGCAAGGAATACGTTGACCACCTCCGAGCCCTCACCCGTTGCCTCGGCGATGTGGCTTTCGATCCCGCTTTCACCGACCAATCTGACCGCCGCTCCGGTGACGGCCGTTGATCCAGCGACGAAGATCCGCCTCTCCTGGAGCGACAACGCCACCAACGAGTCGGCTTTCAAGATCGAGCGAAAGACAGACACAACCGACTATGCGACCGTCAGTTCGAGCGTGGCCGTGAACTCCCAGTCCTATGTGGATGAGGGGTTGACGGAGGGGACTCGCTACACCTACCGCGTGGCAGCGACAAACGTCTCGGGGGATTCACTGACGCCTCCGACGGTCTCAGCCTTCACGCGGGCCGCCGCACCCACCGGCTTGGCAGTGACCGCAACTGCGCCTGCAACCCTCACCCTCAACTGGACCGACAACTCGACCCGGGAGACTGGCTACAGCGTGCGGCGCAGCACGTTGGAAGCGGGCCCCTACTCCGAGATCGCCAGCCTGGCACCCAATGCGGCCAGTTATGTCGACAGCGGGCTCACTCCAGGAACGACCTACTTCTATCGAGTCTTTGCGGTCAATGCGGGGGGAGTCTCCGCTCCGACCGCGACGGTAAGCCGGCTGGTGCCCGTCGCCCCGACCGCGCCAACGGGGTTGACCGCGACGCCACCGGCCGGAACGACCACCGAGATCGACCTCAGTTGGACCGACAACTCGAACAACGAGACGAGCTTCAAAGTGGAGCGCCGGCCCGCGAGCGGCGGAACCTGGGCTCTGATTGTCACGCTGACCAGCACCACCTCGACGACCACTGGATCGCCCGTCACCCATCGTGACACGGGCCTCCTCGAGGGCCAGGGGTATGCCTACCGCGTCATCGCCTCCAACGTCGGGGGGGACTCAACTCCCACCGCACCGGTGACGACGACGACACTGGTCAGCACCCCGGCGGCTCCCAGCGAACTGATCGCCATCAATCGGTCGGACACGCAGACCACACCAGCCAGCTACCAGATCCAGCTCAATTGGACGGACAACTCGACGACCGAGACCGGCTTTTCCATTCGCCGGTCTGAGATGTTGGCAGGAATCTACAAGGAAGTCGGCACAGTGAACGCCGATGCGTCCCAGTATACCGACACTGACACCGAATTGACCGATGGAACAACTTACTATTACCGCGTCGTCGCATACAACTTGCGAGGCAACTCTCCAGAATCGAATGTCGCCTTTGCAACGGCAGAAGCGACGCCAAGCAAGCCAACCATCCTCGCGGCGGTCACCGGGTTGACAACGGCGGCGTCAGTCACTCTGAACTGGACGGACAACGCCACGAACGAAGATGGATTCCGGGTCTACCGACGGGTTGGGACGAGCGGCGCGTTCTCCCTGGTCACACCACCAGTTCCCCCGAACACGGACCCAGCCCCCTCTTCGACGAGTGTGACCATCAGCGGACTGCTCTCCGGGACCACCTACCAGTTCGAGGTGACGGCCTTCTCTTCGACGATCGGGGAATCCCAGCCATCGAACCGGATCGAAGTGACAACATCACGAGCCGTGCCATCTGCTCCGAGCGGTTTGACGGCAAGGGTCGTCTCCCCTTCGATAATCGACCTGACGTGGACAGATACTTCCCATAATGAGGATGCGTTCGAGATCTTGCGGTCCTCAACAACCGGAGCCGGATACGCGGTAATTGAAACCGTCCTGGCCAATACGACCAGCTTTTCAAACACTGGCTTAACCCCAGAGACGACCTACTTCTACGTCGTGCGCGCCAAGAACGAGCTGGGCCCCTCCGTCAATTCAGACGAGGTGAGCGGGAGAACACCGGCGGCACCTCCCGTCGCACCAAGTGGGCTGGTCCTCGACATCGTCTCCTCTTTCCAGCTCAATCTCCGGTGGACTGACAACGCGACCAATGAGACCGGGTACCGACTGCAACGGAGGGTCGGGACGGGGAGCTGGGAGCCAGCCCTTTCACTCGCGGCCAACACCACCACCTTCCAGGATGTCGGACTCATGGAGGGAACGACGTACCACTACCGAGTCTGGGCCGTCAACGCCAACGGGGATTCCACGCTGCTCGAAGGTAGCCAGACGATGCCGACCTTGCCAGCTGCTCCAACGGGGCTGGCAGCCAGCGCGACCTCGGCGAGCCGCCTGACGCTCACCTGGACTGACAATGCCAACAACGAGACGGGCTTCCGGATCTACCGCCGCCAAGGTTCGACGGGGGACTTTGCCTTGCTGGTGACCGCCCCTCCCAACAGCGCTGGGGGAAGCACCAACTACCTCGACACTGGGCTGACCGAGGCGACCAGCTACAGCTACCGGGTCTCGTCGATCAATACCGGGGGCGAGTCGGAGGTCTCGGCAACAGCCACGGCGACAACGTTCAGCCGGCCGGCGACACCGGTTCTGCTCCCCCTGACCGTGCTGAGCAGTACGTCGATCAAGGTTGACTGGACCTTCTCAGGATCCGGACATACCGAGTTCAAGGTTCAGCGGGCGAATCAAAGTGGAGGCCCCTTCACCAACCTCGCGACCGTTGGGCCGACAATCCTGACCTTCACCAATACGGGCCTCAACCCCAAACAGACCTACTTCTACCGGATCATCGCCGCCAACACGACCGATGAATCCATCCCCTCGAACGAACGTTCCGCCGAGACCGCGGATGGCCCACCAGCAGCGCCCAACACCCTGACAGCTGTCATCAATACGACGACCTCGATTGTGCTGACTTGGACCAACAACGCTACCAACGCGGCAAACTTCGAGATTCAGCGGCGAGAAGGAACGGGGAACTTCAGCCTCGTGACAACCGTTCCGGTGACGTCCACCACCTACACGGACAGTGGACTGACCCCGGGGACGACCTACACCTACCGTGTTCGGGCGACCAATACCTTTGGAGTATCCGCGACCGCCGGTGCCTCTGATTGGTCCAACGAGGCAACCGTCACCCCCCCGGCGGCTCCGCCCAACGTGCCCACCAGCCTGTTGGCAGAGGCCACGACCTCGACTACGATCCGGTTGACGTGGACGGACAACTCGACCAACGAAACCGGCTTCCAGATCGAGCGGAAGGTTGGGACAGGGTCGTTTGAAGCCCCCATTCTCCTTCCCGCCAACCCGACAGGTTCCGTCACCTACGTCGATTCAGGTCTGACATCAGGGGCGAGCTATACCTATCGAGTCCGGGCGATCAACCAAGCCGGCAACTCTGCTTGGTCGAGTGAGAGTTCGGCGATCCCGCCGGCCGGTGTCCCCGCGGCCCCCACCCTGCTGAGTGCCACAACGACTGGCAGGTCGATCACCCTCTCCTGGACGGACAATGCCATCGATGAGACGGGCTACCGAGTCCTCCGCAGTCCCACCGGTCTGGCAGGTTCTTTTGTACAGATCGTCAGCTTGGGGCAGAATGCAGCAACCTACCTCGATGCCGATCTGGTCGAGCTGACAACCTACTACTACCAAGTCGTCGCGACCAACCTTGTCGGCTCATCAACACCAGCGACCGGATCCTTCACGACGTTGCTCCTGGCCCCAACTGCCCTCTCGGGAACGGTCAGCAGCTTCACCAGCCTCACCTTGACGTGGACCGACAACTCGGCCGTGGAGGATGGCTTCCGGATCTATCGCAGCACCACAGGGGCAACGGGAAGCTTCACCGCCCTCCCGAACACCATCAACGCCAACAGCACCACGTTCACCGATACTGGGTTGACGGCTGGCACTACCTACCACTACCAGGTTGTCACCCGAAAAGGGGTAGCGGAATCGACCCGCTCGAACACAGTGGTGGTAACGCTCCCGACGGAGATCCTCGCACCGACGGGCCTCACCGCTGTCAGGGCGGGCAGGTCGATCAACCTCACGTGGACCGATAACGCTACCGATGAGACGGGCTACCGGGTCCTCCGCAGTCCCACCGGCCTGGCAGGTTCTTTTGTCACGATTGCCAGCTTGGGTCAGAATGCGTCGACCTATCTCGATGCCAATCTGATCGAGCTGACGACCTACCACTACCGGGTCGAAGCGACCAATCTGTTCGGTGCTTCGGCGCCGGTCACGGGATCCTTCACGACGTTGCTCCTGGCGCCAACTGCTCTTTCCGGAACGGTTGGATCCTTCACCAGCCTCACCCTGACCTGGACCGACAACTCGGCCGTGGAGGATGGCTTCCGGATCTATCGCAGCACCACAGGGGCAACGGGAAGCTTCACCGCCCTCCCGAACACCATCAACGCCAACATCACCACATTCACCGATACCGGGTTGACAGGCGGTACCACCTACCACTACCAGATTGCCACCCGAAAGGGGTCGGCAGAATCAACTCCCTCGAACACGGCAGTGGTGGCTCTGCCTGGCCAGCCCCCCGCTCCAACGAACCTGACCGCCGTCGCGGAACAGGCCACACGGGTGGTACTGACTTGGCAATATTCGGGGACGAACCAGACCGGATTCCGGGTCGAGCGTCGCACGGCAGGATCCACTATCTGGGTACAACTGGCCGAGATCAGTACCCCCCTGACAAGGACCTACGCTGACACGACCACCTCTGGAGGACTCTTCTACAACTATCGTGTGATCGCCTATAACGAGGGTGGCAGTTCAGACCCATCGAACGAGTCGGCGGTGACCACTCCTGCTTTGCCGCCGGCAATGCCCACCAATCTGACGGCGACCTTCACCAATGGCAACGTGATTCTTACTTGGGTCGATAATTCGGATAACGAGATCGGATTCCGTGTCCAGCGGAGACTTACTGGGTCGGCCAACTTTCTGACCCTGCGTGGAGCCGAATCACTCGCTCCCAACACCACCAGCTATATCGACGAAACGGCAGCTCAAGGAAGGTCCTATGAGTATCGAGTCCGGTCGGAGTCGGTTCTGAACAATGTCACTTCCGCTTGGTCGAATGCGGTCATCATCACACTTCCCGTCATTCCCCCGCTGGAACCAAGCGATCTGAGTGCGGTCGCGGTCTCACCGTTCCAGATCAACTTGGCCTGGACGGACAATTCCAACAATGAGGACGGATTCCAAATCTACCGCCGAGTAGGAACCTTCGGGACATTTGCCGAGATCGCGAGTGTCGGAAGCGGGGAAGCAAGATATGAGGATATCGAGCTTCAGGCAGGGACGACCTACTTCTATACGGTCAGAGCGTTCAATGCTGGTGGTGAATCTGAATTCATCGGTCCTGTTTTCACCACAACACCGAGCGCCTCGATCGTGGCCCCGTCGCTCCTGGTCGCGACGCCAGTCTCGTCAAGCCAAGTCAACCTGTCCTGGCGAGACAATTCCAACAACGAGACCGCTTTTCGAGTGGAACGGCGGACGGGGACAGAGACGATATGGGCGTTCGTCGCACTGGTACCATCGACGACTCGCCTGCAAACCGGCGTAACCGTCACCCACCCAGTCAGTGGACTGACGTCAGGAATTGCCTATAACTTCCGCGTGATCGCGACAATCGACGCGGAGCAGTCAGCTCCATCGAACGAGGCCACTGCCACCACCACACCCGGCCTGCCATCGACGCCAGCCGATTTTCGAGCGCAGGTCGTCTCCCCAACCAGCATTCAGTTGACGTGGACGGCCGTCACTGCCAATGTCACGGGGTATCGGATTCAGCGGCGGGTTGGGGACCTCGGGAACTGGAATGACTTGATCGATCTGCCGGGGAGCAGTATCACGTACACCGACACCACCCTGACAACCGGCACAACCTATTTCTACCAAATTGCGGCGGTCAACGGGCTTATTCTCTCGGGCTACTCAGCACCAGTCTCGGCTACCCCGCTCAACACAGGGGGGACGGCACCAGCCGCTCCCTCCAACCTGGTGGCCAATGCGGTCTCTCCGACGCAGGTCGATCTTGTCTGGATTTCTGGGACGACCAATGTCACAGGGTTCCGGATTGAACGCCGGGCAGGGGCGAGCCCAACCTGGGAAACGCTGACCACGGTTGGAGCGGCGGTCCGCATCCACAGTGACATCAACCTGACAACGGGAGTCACCTACACCTACCGAGTCTTCGCCCTCAACGGACAGGTCCCATCCGCCACTGCCTCCAACGAGGCCAATGCGACGCCATTGAGTGGAGGGATCACCACCCGGCCGACTGCCCCTTCGCGGATGCTCGCCACCGCATTGAACAATAGCAGCGCGGAGATCCGGTGGACAGACACCTCAAGCAACGAGAGTGGATTCCGCATCTACCGACGGCAGGGCAACAGCGCCTTCCAGGAGGTTGGAACAGTCGGACTCAACGTCACCCTCTGGAGAGATGAAGGTCTGATCGCCAATTCGACATACGAATACCGTATCGTCGCCTTCAACATTGTGGGTGAATCCCTCGCTTCCAACGCGGAAAGTGTCACTATCCCCGTCTCAGCTTTCTCGCCGATCGAAAACGGACAGAGTCTGACACGGCAGGTGGGGAGGAATGGATCCCAGTACTTCCGGATCTATGTTCCCCCGGGAGTAACGGAGTTGGAAGCGACGCTGGTCGACTCAACACGTGTCGAGTTGTATGTCTTACGAGATCGGCAACCCACCACCAGCGTCTATAACTGCCGAGTGCTCACCACTTCGACAACCAGATTCTGCCGGATTTCGTCCCCTCCCCCCAGCGCGGGAGACTGGCACATTATGATCCGAAGTACGTCGATCATCACTGAAACCTACACCGTCAGGGTGAGCTATGTCGGGGGAGATATTGATGCTGCCCTCGGAACTCCCACCAACCTGCAGGCCCAAGTCATCTCCAATACGCAGATCGATCTCTCGTGGGTCGACAATGCCACTGGGGAGACGGCATATCAGATTCAACGGCGAACTGGGAACGGAGCATTCGAAAACCTGGCTCAGGTGTCGGGAAATATCACCATCTACCAGGACCAAGACCTGACTCCAGGAACCGAGTACAGATACGTGGTGGCCGCGATCTTCCCAGCTCGGACCAGCGCCTACTCCAATGAGGCCAGTGCGACGACGACGGGGACAGCTCCAGTTGTCCCATCGGCGCCGACCCTCGGGGCAGCGACCGCGATCACCGCCACGGGTGTGACGCTTAACTGGACTCCCGGATCAGCGAATCACACGGGCTTTCAGCTACAGCGTCGACTGGATAGCTCGACGGGAGAATGGACCACCATTACAATCTCGGATCCGGCAACAATCTCGTATGCCGATACCGGATTGACCTCATCGACCACCTATCGTTATCGGATCGTGGCGACCAACAGCTTTGGGACGTCTCCTGTCTCGAATGAGGTGACGGTTACGACTCTCAGTCTGCCCGTTCCTTCGGCGCTGACCAATCTCGTCGCGACAGCAGTCTCCACCTCGCAGATCAACTTGGCGTGGAGCCTCGGGGGGACCAATCAAACAGCCTTCCAGGTCGAGCGAAGCACCGGATCTCCGGGAAGCTGGCAGAGCATCGCGGTCATCCCCGGACAATTCCTGACCAGTTATCAGGACATAAATCTGGCCACAGGAACCACTTACTTCTACCGTGTCTTCGCCGTCAACACTTTTGGGCCCTCCCCGGCTTCGAACATCGCCAATGCGACGACGCAGGGAACATCAGCCACCCCGCCGCCAACCGCTCCGACCAACCTGACGGCAACGGCAGTCTCCTCAACAGCGATCAACCTCAGTTGGACAGCCACCTCGGTCACCCATACCGCCTTCCTTCTGCAAAGAAGGGTCGGTACGGGAGATTGGACGACCATTGCCACTCCGGGAGCAACGGCGACCAGCTACAGCGATACCGGATTGACGGCCGGCACGACCTATTTCTACCGCATCCAAGCGACCAGTCCGGTCGGACCATCCAGCTTCTCGACGGAGGCTACCGCCACGACGCAGAGCAGTAGCGGCGGCGGTGGTTCAGCACCTCCCCCAACCCCGACCGGACTGATCGTCACCGCAACTTCGAACACCTCTGCGATGATCCGCTGGGGCGCCTCGACTGGGGCTACGCAGTATCGGCTCTATCGTGGAGCGTCGAGCGATTCCACCTTGACGTTGATCACGACCGTATCGGCGACGAGCACCACCCCCATCCAATATGTGGATGCAGGCCTCATTGCCAATGTGACCTACAGGTACCAGTTGGAGGCAGTCAATGCGCGCGGAACATCCGAGCCAACGGCGATCGCCTCGGTGACCATCCCGGTGTCGGCCTTTGCTCCAATCGAGAATCAAGAGACAGTCACGCGATCGATTGGGAGAAATGGACAACAGTTCTTCCGAGTGTATGTACCTGAAAACACCACAGACTTGGTCGTGACGATGACCGGCGACCCCAATGTCGACCTCCTGGTTCAGCTCAACCGACAACCCACCATCAACAGCTTCAACTGCCGTGCCACAGGATTGCAGGCCGTGGGGCAACTGCGGACCCGCACCTGCCTGATCCGGCCTGTGATTTCTGGGGACTGGCATATTATGGCTCGGAGTACGGCGATCACCAGTGTCACGTATACGTTAAACGTGCTCTACTCTACCCCAGTCGAGACCAGGAACCAGTGGGGTAGTGCCATCGGGACAGGAGCTCCCTTGCCTGGGCAAGACCTCCCGCAGAGTACCCTTCAGGAGAAGGAGGTCCTCGACCAGGACCGGCGACGTCGGTCCCGGCAAAGACCCGAATAGCTCATCATCCTCTGCCCTCAAGGCGCCTCCGAGAGCAAGGTCGACCCCGATCTTGCTCTCGGAGGCGCCTTGTTTTGATTCCGAAAAGGGTGTTGAGAAAAATTTCCCCTTCTGCTATATTCCTCGAGTCCTTGATCGACCCCCCCGTTGGTCCGTTACAACTGCCGTTGAATCTCTTCACGAAGATCTCTTCACCAAGATCTCCTCACACGGATTCACGGGCAAGATGTAGCTTGCAATTGACGACCTGTCCAATTGTCTGACATCTGAAACCACCTGTGTGGGGGTTTTGGGTAGAAATTCCCGAGCGATCTGACCACCTCAAGCTGACACCCCGTTTGTCTGCGAGAGTGGCGAAAAGAGATCTGCAGGGAAATGTGGACCGATGGAACCCACCAATTGACCGATCCGCTGACACGACTCCATCAACTGAACTGATTGGAGAGGTCACGCACACTTGGATTGAGTGCAAATCGAATGGTGATGTGCTGCTTCAGGCATGGCCATTCGATCAGTTGGCTCGCCCTTGATGGCGAGAAGTACTCTATTGTGCGCGGGTGAGAGAAGCGGAAATCTCCACAGTCATTCGTGACAGGTACTTCCCATGGAATGATCGTGGTCTAATCTCCTCAGAAACAGCCGACCACACCCGTACCTTGACATCTTCCATCCACATGACCTGAAGGGAGTCCTGAGGGATCTTTCCGAGCCAGACGGCTCCACAGCGGAGAGTCGGATCGTCAAAAGACCGTTGGGAACTCGAGAGGGGAGTATGAGAAGCAAGCAAACTACCACCACACGCCAGCAAAGAAGGAATCTTTTCTATTGTCTACCCCTGCTGATGCTTCTTCTGGAGGGGGCAGCACTAGCGGTTTCAGGAGACCGACGGGAGAATCTCCGTCCGGGAGAATCGGCCTATCAGATGCGGGTCATCCGGGAAGCACCGATCGAGCGCAAGTTCGACTACTTGGCGCTTCGCGTCCGGGCCACTGGCACAATCTCCGTGATCGTGCAGTTGGCGGCTCCAGGTCAAAACAGCTCTCATATCGAGCAAGTCCAGAATGATCTGCTGGAGTCTCTGGTCGGCTATGACCCGGGAACGGTCAAGCGTTTCAGTTACCTCCCGATTCTGGGGATTCGAATCAACTTGACCGGATTGGAATCCCTGCGAGCATCGACTCTCGTCCAGGACATCGAGGAAGATGTCCGGATGAGCCCAATCACACGTGTTCGCCCCCGCACCACCGAAAGCACAGTGGTGCGCCCCGCCGAGGAGTGGAACGGCGCTGGTCAAACGATCGTGCAGTTGGAAGTCCGAGGGGGACACGAGCGTCTGGTGGAAACGCCGACATCCAAGCCGAGACTGGACTGTTCTCACGACCGATCGCTTTGTGATGCGGCACTGCCAGTCCGGGCTGGAGAAGGAAGAAGCGGTGACTTAGCCCCGGCAACAACGGTTCTCTCGATCTTCGTCAGCTCGCACCTCGAAGAGAGTCGGGAGAATGGAGATTGCCCAGATGAGGGGATGGGGGGAGGAAGGTGCGAGACGATCCGAATGACCGATATCTATCAGGCAATCGATCAGGTGTGGGAGCTGCGCGAGGCCCGTCCGGTGGCTGCCGTGCAGTGGAGGCTCGGGGTCTCCCCTCCAACCACAGACTGCGACCAGGACTTCTCAATTCTCAAGAGAACCATCGATCAACTACGAACAGCCGGGATCGGCACCATTGTCGATGGAGAGGAGTTTCGAGCACCAGCTTGCCTTTCGAACACCCTCGACCCCGGGCGAGTCGGCCCAGTTCGGCTATCCTCTGACGAGTTGGCGGCGATGTTCGCAATTGCGCGGCAGAAGGCCCCCCGAGCCAGCGTCGAAGAGATCCTCATGGCGCTCACTTCACCGGTTGCGATTGGCCACTCGGCGCATTTCGGCAACGGTACGGGTGGACTGAACTTCGTGCGAGCGCTTGAACAGATCGGGATCGGCCCTGGGAACCAGCCCGAAGGGAGTGAAGGGCGCAATGAGATCGCGCCACAAACGATCCCGACAGACCTTCTCGCGACGGCTCTCTCCACCACACAGGTCGAGCTCGTCTGGACCGACAACTCCTTCAATGAACTCGGATTCCTGATCCGTCGGCGGGCGGGTACCGATGGTCCCTGGCTGGTTCTCGCAACGGTCGGAACCAACGCCACTTCGTATCGGGATCTGAGCGTGATGCCCGGACAGACCTACTTCTATGCCATCACCCCGGTCACGATAACGGGTGAGTCCCCCAGCTCCACGGAAGTCAGCATTACGATGCCGATCTTCTCATTCGTTCCTGTCGGAGTGGGGCAAACCGTCAGTGGATCGGTCGTCATTGGCCGTTCCCAATTCTACCGCATCAGCGTTCCGCAGGGCGTTCTGCAGCTGCTGGTCCAGACCAGCGGAACGGGCAATATCGATCTCTTCACGCGCCACGCGTTCCAACCAACCCGGAACAATGCGGACTGCCGGTCGGTCAATGATACGACCGCAGAACGGTGCGTGTTCTATGCGCCGACTCCAGGCGATTGGCATATTCTCGTCTTCGGAAACGCTCGCGCCTCCAACAATTTCCTCCTGCATGTCAGCTACATTATGGGGATTCGGACGGATGTTCCGAACACGCCCACTAATCTGCAGGCGGCTGCCACGTCCAGCTCGCAAGTGGAACTTCGCTGGACGGACACCTCGACCAACGAGTTGGGTTTCATCGTTTGGAGAAAAACAGGTATCAACGGAACCTGGACCGAGATTGCCACAGTGGGGGCGGGGATCACCAACTACCTCGATACGGGACGGGACCCTGACCTCCTCTATATCTACCAAGTCATCTCCTTCAACTCGACGGGAGTCTCCCCCCCCTCGAATGAAGCAAGAGCCACCACCCCGGGCGCACTAACTGCCCGCCCAAGTGCCCCAACAGGATTGTCGGCGAGAGTGCCCACCCCTTCCGTTGTCAGCCTGCAGTGGGTCGACAATTCCAACAACGAGCAAGGATTCCGGATTCGACGCCGAACTGGAAACAGTGACTTGTGGGCGGTTATTGCAACAGTCGAGGCCAATACCACCTCGTTTCAAGACTTGCGGGTCTTTCCCGAGACAACCTATTTCTATTCGGTCACAGCGTTCAATACTGCCGGTGAGTCAGGAGGATCGAATGAGGCGAGGGTCACAACCGTTGGTGGAAGTGCAGGGGGAAATCTCTCCGCGATTCCACTCAACCTGCAAGTAACGGCGATCTCTACGACTCAGACCGTTTTGAAATGGATGGACAACTCTTTCAACGAGCTGGGATTTCGCGTTCGCCGCAAAGTAGGCCTCAACGGAAATTGGAACTTGATTGCCATCCTGGGGGCGAATGTGACAGATTTTCGGGATGAGGGCCTCATCCCCGGCAACGAGTATGTCTATCAGATCAGCTCCTTCAACTCCACGGGAGATTCGCCCGGCTCCAATGAAGTCAGCATCCAGCTTCCGATCAACGCCTTCTTTCTCCTCAACAATGGGATTCCCATCAACCATACCGTAGGGCAGGATCGGGCGCTCTTCTATCGGATCCACGTCCCAATCGGCACGACGGAGTTGCTCATTCAGACAAAAGGCGGAGGAAGCAACGCGCTCTTTGTCCGGTATGGGCTACAACCGAGCAATTTGTACTTCAACTGTCGATCCCTCTCGAACACGAGCAATAATCGTTGTCTCTTTCCCAACCCTACCCCGGGAGATTGGCACATCATGGTCTCAACCAGCACACTTCTGGGAAGCAACTACAATGTCACGGCGACATATGTCATGGATCCCATTTTGTCCCGGACGCCGACTGAAGAGTCCAGCACCGGAGCGAGCGCTTCGCCAAAGTAACGGGGGGCCGCCGCGAAGAAATCGAGGGCCAGGGAGAGAATAGACACTCTCCCTGGCCCTCGTGGCGTGTGGGAAATCACCGGGAAAGATGGGCATCAGTAGCGGGGCATCGCCGGATCGATCTCACTGGCCCACTGGAGAATCCCCCCTTCCAGGTTGACCAGATTGGTCAACCCAAAGAGTGCCTCGAGCTGAAGAATCGCAGTGGCACTCCGCTTGCCGCTCCGGCACATGACCACGACGGGAATATCGCGGCGGAGATTCTCCACCTGGTGGAGAATGGTTCCGAGTGGGAGCAGCTCTCCACCAATGTTGCACAGCTCATACTCGTGAGATTCACGAACATCGACCAATTGATGTTCTGTCCCGGCGTCACGCCAGGAGCGCAACTCCTCAACCGTGATGGTGTTCATCTGTAGATGTCTCCTTGCGATCGACATGTGAAAGAGAGGGAGCGGATCCAATGCCTTCCAGGGCTTGCTGGAGATCGGCCTTGAGATCGTCGAGGTGCTCGAGCCCGGCCGAGATCCGGATCAGTCCCGGGGAGATTCCGACGGCGAGTCGATCGGCCTCGGTCAGTTTGGAATGGGTCGTTGAGGCGGGATGGGTCACCGTCGTCCGGGTGTCTCCCAAATTCGCCGTATGAGAGAGCAGCTGGAGTCGGTCGAGAAAAGAACGACCCGCACTCGCCCCCCCACGGAGGACAAAAGAGACCACCCCACCTCCGCGCTTCATTTGCCGACGGGCAAGGTCAGATTGGGGGTGTGAATCGAGAAAGGGGTAGATGACCCGGTCCACCTCCGGGCGCTGCTCCAACCATTGGGCCAGAGCCTCGGCATTGTCACAGTGGCGATCCATCCGAACAGCCAGCGTCTCCAGGCTTTTCGAGAAGACCCAAGCGTTGAAGGGGGAGAGGGCGGGCCCGGTGTGACGGGCGAAAAATCGGATCTCCCGTAACAGATCAGACCGGCCAGCGATGAGACCGCCGATGACTCTCCCCTGGCCGTCCATGAACTTGGTAGCCGAATGGGTCACCAGATCAATCCCGTAGCGCAGTGGTTGCTGCAGGTAAGGCGTGGCGAAACAGTTGTCGACGAGCGACAGAAGACCGTGCTGACGACTGAATTGGACAAGCCGCTCCAAGTCGACCAGCTCCAAGCCAGGATTGGACGGCGTCTCCACCAGGACCATCTTGGTTGCGGGCTGGACCGCCTCCGACCAGGTTTCAGGAGAGCGCAGATCGAGATAGGTCGTCGTGATTCCCCACTTGGGAAGAATCTGGTTGAGGATCTGATGCGTCGAGCCAAAGAGTGCCCGGGAAGCCAGGAGATGGTCCCCAGACTGCAAGAGTGCCCCCAAGGAGGTGAAGATCGCCGACATCCCAGAGGCACAGGCCAGTCCATCCTCGGCCCCTTCCAGACGGCAAATCTTGCCAATTAACTCCGAATTGTTGGGGTTGGAGAAGCGGGTATAGATGTTCCCTGGAATCTCATCAGCGAAGAGCGCTCTTGCCTGTTCGGCGTCATCGAAGAGAAAGCTGGACGTCAGGTAGAGTGGGACGGAATGCTCCCGATGCTGGGTGCGGGACTCTTGGTGGCGGATCGCATCCGTTTCAAAGTGGCGATTGGACATAGCAGAGACCTGGAAGTAACCAAGCCCCGGATTTCTCAGGACCTTTTGCGCTCCGGGACAAAGCAGCAAAAACCAAGCGGGAGTATACTCGATTTCCCTTCAATGTCCACTCACCCCCTCGCCGAGACCGAGCCGACGGCTCATCCAATCGTTAGTCGAACACCGACCTTCCGTACTTTATCTTACATCACCAGAAAGGATCGAGAACGACTGCTCCGGGAGATGGAGGTCTGCAGATAGACCTGCCAAGTCCCCCGCGGCAGAATCAGATCGGTCAAGGTCAGACTGGTCGGGGTGTTGACAACTACCTTCTCCGCTGCAACCTCCGTGCAGTTGTTGGTCAGGTTGACGCAGAGGAAGACACGTGTGGCCCCCATCTCGAAGTGGTTTCCGATGATGACGCCTTCGAAGACAGTATTCGCGCGCGGGGTGGCGGGACGCCACAAATACGCGCTGATCACGGGAGGAAGCGAAGGAGGATCGGTCACAATAAAGGAGGCGGACCGCTGGGAATTTCCCCGGGGAGTTTGGAGAAAGAACTCCCAATTGGCTGGGGACAGTACCAGGTTGACCACTTGCAGTGCACTTTCCTGGTTCGTCATCGTGCGATCCAAGGGATGCGGAGTACACGTGTCCGTACCAGCGACACAGAAGTAGAGTTGGGTCGCCCCGGGAACGAACCCGGTTCCCGTAATCGTTCCCGTAAAAGGTTGATTGGGGAGCGGTCGCTCAGGATTCCAAGTATAGCTGAGAATGGTCGGAGGAGACTGTTCGGCGCTACCCGACACCACGGAAAACGGGGCCAGCCGATTCGAGAAACCCGCCGGAGTTCGCACCTGTGATTGCCAACGACCTTCCGGCAGCACGATTCGATCGAGGGTGGCCGTCGTGGCCGTCATTCCGGCAACGGGCTGTGACACGCAGTCGCTGGTTTCGTGACGACAGAAGAGGAACTCGGTGGATCCCGCAATAAGACCAGTTCCTTGGAGGGTTCCAGAAAAGGATTGAGAGGCTATCGGTGTCGAGACCGATGGGGCGAATGCCAGAAGAGTCGGGAGGGGAGGAGGCGGCGCCTGGACGGTGAAGGGCGGGGTACGCGGCGAGGTTCCTCCGGGAGTCTCCACCTGCAGCTCCCACTGCCCACTGGCCAGCGTGACGGGCCCGGTGTCGAGGTGAGTTGGCTCATGAACTGTCGCCCCAACGGTAAGACAAGCTTCTGTCGTAGCCGGACAGAAGTGAAGACGCGTTGTTCCAGGGGCAAAACCAGTTCCGGTGACTCTCCCCGTAAAAGGCTGATTGGCGAGGGGAACGGTTGGGTTCCATTGATATGACCCAACTGTCGGCGCTGGTTGCTCTTTCCCCAGCACAGGAAACGAGGGAGACCGATTCGAAAGCTTGCCCGAGACTTGCAACTGCGCCTGCCAATCGCCCGCCGCCAAGCGAACCTCGACCACATTGATCCGGGTCGGACTGACAATCTGCACACTTCGAATCGATTGCGTCAAGCACTGGTCTGTTCCAGTTCGGCAGAATTGGAGGCGGCTCGATCCAAGAGAGAAGTTCGTGCCAATCAGGCTGCCACTGAATGGCTCTTCGGCCAGCGGACTGGTCGGTGACCAGGTCGCCTGGGTAATGGTCGGAGTGGATGGGGGGGGGAGGGCGACCGTGAATGCGGGCGTCTGGTTCGATACCCCAGCCGGTGTCTGAACGTAAGCTTGCCAATTGCCATTGGCCAACTGGACTCCCGTGACGCTGAGACTCGTCGTCCCCGTCACCGACACACCACTGGGAGAATGCTCCTGGCAGTCTGTCGATCCAAAAGGGCAGAAAAAGACGCGGGTTGCACCCGTCACGAGATGGTTGCCGGTCAGGGTCCCAGAAAATGGCTGATTCGCCAGTGGAGCCAGCGGGGTCCACGTGGCCCCCGTCAGGGTTGGAAGGGGAGCTGGGGAATCGTCTTGAACCGTGAAAGGGGCGGAACGACCAGAGGCGCCGATGGCCGTCTCGACAATCACCTGCCACGCACCGCTCGCGAGAACAATCCCGCTCAAGCGCATCGAGGTCGTGTCGGGAACCACCACCTCACTGGACGGATGGAGTGTACATCGGTTGGATCCATTGCTGCAGAAGTAGACGCGGGTTCCCTCCGGCACAAAATTGGTCCCGTTGAGAAGCCCACTGAACGGTTGCATCGCTGTCGGGGTAGATGGATTCCACGTCAGTCTCGTCATCGTCGGAAAGGCGGGGGTGCTCGCTTGCAGTCGCAAGGGGGCTGTCCGATTGGAGTCCCCCGTTGGGGTCTGCACATAGATCTCCCAGGCGCCTGCAGACAAGATCAGATTCCGCAGTTCGACCCGCGTCGAACTGGCTACCGTGACCCGCTCCCTGGGCTGAGCCGTGCAATTGGTCGTCCCACTTTCACAGATCAGCAGACGAGTCTCGTCGACGACAAATCCGGTGCCGCGAATGCTCGCACTGAGCACTTGGCCCGCTTGCGGGGGGGAGGGAGTCCAGTTGACCTGTTCAATGAATGGCCTCACTGGGGCGACTCCAGGGGTGAGGGTGAAATCGACATCCGAAATATCAAAAAAGATGTTCCCGAGAGCTTCCACTTGAAGACGTGCCTGAGTGGTCGAGACGCCGGCTGGTAGAGTGATCACCTCACTCCCATCGTTGGGAGTTGCATGGTGGAGAATCGTCGGAAAGGTCTTGCCTCCATCCGTGGAGAGCAGAATTTTGACCTGTGAACAGTTGACAGGAGAACGGTTCGTCTCGTTGACCTCCCAGGTCACCTGCTGTCGGCTTCCACCCGTCCAAGTCACCGATGTATTGGGGGAGAGAAGTCGAAAAGGCCCCGCCTCTCCCGCAACGGTCAGGCGGACAGTCTCGTAAGCGACCCCACCACCTCCGCTTCGGTTATCTCGAACCGTCACCCCAAACTGGAGGGTACGGGAGACTTGAGGGAGGCTCTCGGCGGTTCGCAGACTCCCCGTCATCTCCGGAACCAAGTTGGCGGACTGGAGGATGTGGGAGAGCTGCGGAAAGATTCGGGTCGGGAGATTGGTCGGGGAGAAGGGACGAAAGATCGGCCGCGTCGTCGTGATGGGATCCTGCTCATCCCGGTAAGAAGGATTGCCGTAGAGGGTCCCTCCGGCATCGACCTGCTCCCACGTGTAGGTCAGGTTGGCAGCATCGCCAGGATCGGAGTCATTGGCAACGGCCGTCAGGGAGAAAGGGGTCTGTCGCGGAATCGTGAACTCATTTCCAGCGGTGACCGTGGGCGGGCTGTTCGCTGTATTCGAGGCCCGGAAGCAACGCGCCCGCCCCTCGACCAGAGAGAGAATCTGCTGGATGCTCTTCCCGTGAAAGCGAAGATCGAACTGATTGGCGGTGGTGATGTTGTCACTCGTGCAGATGCCCGCGTAGGACATGATCGTCAAGCCTGCGCCTGACTCATAGGCAGAGTGGGGAGCACGGTTGGAGGCGTTGCAGTTTCCTGTTGTCCCGTTGAACGTGTGATAGGCACCAAACTGATGAGCCATTTCGTGGGCCAAGACTTTGATTCCGGCGGTATTACCGACTGGACCGCTGAGGAGAGTCACCCCCAGCCCTTTCGGAGGGCCACTGAGTGCCCCGACATTGCTGCAAGCCACACCAAGGTAGGCGACTCCTCCGCCTCCTGTCCCGAGGACGTGCCCAACATCGTAGGCGCTGTCGCTGACAGAGCCCATCACCGCCCCTTGTTCGTTGAGCATCAGCATGCTGCTGCCATTGCTGAAGGGATCGGTCACCGCGGAAAAGCCTCGCTCAGTGGTAAAGAGAATCGACGGCTCGTCGATCAGCTGCAATCGGATCGATAGTTCGCGCTCATAGATGAGATTGACGGCATTGAGCCAAGTCGCAATCGAAGCGACCGTGCCGGCATTGGTGCCGGCCCCATAACTGTTGGAGTACTCCCAAGTAGTCGCGATCGCCACTCGAAAGGTTCGAAGGATTCCGCCGAGACGATACTCGGGCAGCAGTTGGGCGTTCTGTTGCCACTCCAAGGGCCGGGAAATGGCCCCAGCGGCGTCCTCCGGTAGATCGCAGTGGATTGCGGCGAGATCCTCCTCGGTCAGCCCTGGGGGGAGTCCGTTATAGGTGAGATAGAGATCCGCTGGGGTGCTCGGGGTGAGTGGTTGGATGGTGACGGCTCCTTCCGGAAGAAGCATCGTCGCGTGAAAACCTTGCGGCGTCAGATCGCAGCGCATCGTCACGCCTGGGAGACTGACGGCTTGCCCCGTAAAGGTGCGGATCTCTGGATACCGTGCGGTGAGGCTCGGAGCGAGGACTGAGGACTCCTCGATCTGAAACATCACCAGCCGACCATCCGGAAGAGGCATCGGCAGCGTAATGCCCGGATCCTCTGCCGTGCGAAAACTCTCATTGGTTGCTCCGGAGAGGGTACGGGTGAGCAGATCTGTATTCAGACGCAAGACGCGGCGCAGGCCATCTGCTGTGGAACGAGCGGCCTCGGTCTCCAGCGTCAAGGGGAGCGAGGCGTCCAGGCTGGGCTCCTGCCACAGTAAACTCCCAGTGGAGGAACTCTGCGGGGGTGTCTCGCGCGCCTTGACCGCTTGACTCATCCATCCGCCTCCCCCCCAAGTAGCCCAAAGCCCCCCGATGAGGGCCGCTCCGATCCAGCCGAGCCGCTGGTTCATCCCTTGCGGAAAAGATCCCTTCCGCCCCGGTCGTCCCTGTATGATCCCCATGACGTTCCTGCTGCCCTCCCTTTGGCAGACTCGGGTCGACTCCCAGCCCCGCCCAGTGTCATAAGCCTGAAAAGTCCAGGATCGGGTCCTCTTTGTTCAGGCTTCCACCCGGAAGTCGAAGTTGCCTCTCCCGATCTATCTGGTTTTGCTGAGCCTCTGATGTTCAATCGGCGGAAATGAGATGCCTGATCAAATGACACGTGACTACCCGAAAAGAGGACTGAGCCTCTGCACCTCCCCTTGCCAGTGGCCAAGATGGGTTTGGACAAGCCATTCCGTTCGGCTCTCTGTAGGTCCAGAATCGATCCGATTCAGTTCTCACCACATCGTTCAGCAATCGCCAACTGGGAGAGCAGACCAGAGAAATGGACAGAGGAATATGAGGAAGACATATGGATTGACCGGGATCGGGCATTTCGATAGAGTGGCGATTGGCTGTGCTCACCCGATCTGCGCTCGCAGAGGCGGAATACTGTCGGTAAAGACACCATTCATCCTCTCACCTCACGCTCCATACCCGATCCCGAAACATGGGCATACTTGAATTAGTCGTTCAAGGCCCGGAAATCTTTCCTGAAATGAAAGAATTCTTTTCGGAAAAAGGGGAACCCTGGCACTCAGCCAGCCAGGAGAAAGAAGCAGAGCCATGAGGGATCCCTCTGGCGGGTGCGGGGACGACATAGCGCTGATCGAGCGGTTGATGGCAGGAGAAGAAGAGGCCGCCAAGCAGTTCTACCTCATCTTCGGCAGACAGTTTCGATATCAAAGCAAAGGACAGCGACTGCTCCCTCAGGACCTGGAAGATCTAGCGCAGGAAGCCATCTGTAAAGCGGTGGACCAGTTGCTGCGCCATCAGTACCGCGGGGAGTCGAGGTTGGCCACTTGGCTTGGGCATATCATTCACGGAACGCTCGTCGATCACTTTCGACGGGTGCGGAAGGACTTGCGCCTCGAAGGCTTCGATCCTTGGCAGGAGAGCAATTCTGACACAACCTCCCGAGCTGATCCGGAGAGTCTGCCAATTCTTGCGTATCAGGAAAGTCGGGAAGAGTCGCTGACGGTCGGTGAAATTCTCGCGCAAATCTCACCTGTTCACCGACAGATTCTCCTCTTGAAGCACCTCGAAGGGAGAACGATCCGGGAGATTGCCCTGCGGCTGGGGATGACAGAAGGACAAGTAAGCAGTAAACTCTACGCGGCCCAGGCCCATTTCCGGCATCTCTTCGGACCAAGATAGCCTTGACTGCCCGGCTCCCACTTGGCCATCCAAGGCTGGAGACGGCCCAAAATGGTGGGGGTGGGGGTTGGGGTGGGGGTGAAAAGCCAGTCTCGGGGCAGCGGAGATTGCCGCCTTGAGCCTTGATGAGAGGGAGACAGAGATGATCCGTTGGCTGGGAATCGGCGTGCTACTGTTGGGAGTGACGGGGTTTACGGAGTGTTATCGGCCGGCGGGAAGGGGGACAGGCCTTCCCAAGCATATCCGTACCCTGGCGATCCTCCCCCTGGAGAATCCGAGCCTGCGGTTTAAAGTCGAGCAGCGGTTGACGGCGGCCCTGGTCAACGAGGCACTCCGTCGGTCGCGCTCCCTGACGGTGACTGCTTCACCGGAAGGGGCCGATGCGGTGATGGAGGGCAAGGTCCACGCCTTTTCGCTGCGGCCGACACTCCTCGACGACTTCGGACGGGCCCGTCTCTCCGAGGTGACCATCACGGTCGGCCTGACAGTCCGCGACCTGACCAAAAACCGGGTCCTCTTCGATTACCAGAACTTCACCTTCCGGGGGGAGTATGAGATCTCTGGAGACCCATCAACCTTCTTCTCTGAAGAGGGCCCAGCCGTTGAGCGGATCGCGCTCGATTTTGCCCGGTCAGTCATGACCTCCCTGCTTGAAGGATTCTGAAACAGGATGCGAAAAGCGGCGCCCGATAGTGGAAAATCGCGGGAGTTGCTCGAGCACCAGGTTCGGACGGGGCAGTTTGCCCCCCTCTACCTGCTCGAGGGACCCGAGAAATGGTTGCGGGAGAAGGCAGTCCACCAGATCCAAGCGGCGGCGATCGACCCCTCTCTCAGCGATTTCAACGCGAGTCAGGTCTCGGTCGCTGGAGGGAATCTGGAGGAGGTGCTCCGGCTGGCGCGACAATATCCGCTGATGGCCGCGCGGCGGCTGGTCGTCGTCCGGGACTTCGAGTCCCTCAGTGAGGAGGGGCCGATCGAGGCCCTCAAGGACTACTTGCGAAGCCCGGCGGAGACGACCATTCTCGTCTTCACTACCCCGGGACTCGACAATCGACGCACGATCGCCTCTCTCTTGAAGAAGGGGTGCCAGGTAGTCTCCTATCCCTTACTGGATGACTCACAAGCGGTACAGTGGGCCCGTGGCTACGTTGAAGAGGCGGGGTATCGTCTCGACCCAGCGACTGCGGGGCGGCTGATCGGGCGGGTGGGAGTCGAGCTGGGCCGCCTGGTTCCTGAACTGGACAAGGTCCTCTGCTACCTTGGCGGAAGTCAAGAAGAACGGAGCCGGACCCGACCCGCCATCACGGCCGAGGTGCTCGACCTGCTGGTGCGGGACTCGCGGGAACACAGCAACTTTGAGCTGACCGATGCCATACTCGCCGGCGATCGCGGGCGGGCGTTGCGGCTCCTCGACCGGATCTACACCAATGGCAGCGACTCGCCGCAGTCAACCTCGCTGATGATGCTCGGCGCCATCGCCAGCAACTATCGACGATTGGCCATGGCCAAAGACCTCATGGCGCAGAATCTGCCCAATTCAGACGTTGCCCAGGCGCTTGGCATGTCCCCCTATGCGGTAACCCACATCAATGAAAAGGCTCGACGGCTCGACTGGTCTGTGCTACAACAAGGAATCGAGCGTCTGGCCTTGACCGACCTCGCCCTCAAATCGTCGCTGGGTACTCCAAGATTGCAAATGGAGCTGCTGATCTGCGAGTTGACCTCCAAAGAGATCCCCACACAACCACTTAGACGGGCCGGGACCAACCAACCTCCCCGTTGATCTTCTTCTCATCAGGAGAGAACCATTCCGATGCTGACTCCATTCCTTTCTCTTTTCCTGGCTTTCTGGGTCGGAGGCGTCACGCCGATCCTGCTACAGGAGCCCCCCAAGCTGGTCATCGATTCGGTAGAACACGACCTCGGAATCGTCAAGAAGAGCGTCGGCGGAGCCCATACCTTCCGTTTTCGCAACGAGGGCGCCTCTGAGTTGCGAATCGAGGGTGTCGCACCCAGTTGAGGGTGCGCAGCAACCGACTATACCAAGGTCGTCCCTCCCGGTCGGGAGGGGTATATCGCGCTCAAAATCGACACCAGCACCTTCGCAGGCCGGCTGGTCAAAACGACAGAAGTCTTCACCAACGATCCGACCCGGCGTCAGTTTACCCTGACCCTCGTCATGCGCCTCGACGACGACATGTCGCCGACGACCAATCTGGTTGGCTCCTTCTATATTTTGCCGTCGACCAGCTGGCGGCAAAAGACTCCGTACGGGAAGGGGGCGAGCGGAATGATTTCACTCTCGAACCGATCGTACGATCTGATTCGCATCAAGCAGGTCGAGAACCCCGGCACCGAAATCCAAGCGACGCTGCGAACGATGGCCCCTGGCAAACGGTACATGCTCCACCTGCAGAGCGCACCGACCCTGCCGGTAGGCGTTTACCGCCAAACCATCAAGCTGAAGACTGACAGTGCCGAGATGCCCGAGATCGTTCTCGACCTCGAGTTGGAGGTCACGCCCTGATCTGCCACCGAGGGAGATCCATCAGCGGGTCAATTGGATAAGTGGAGTTTGAGCGCTTGTCTTCTTGAACCGCTCGATGCAGACCAGGCAGGGGTAGTGGAGCTGATCCCGCCGCGTGGGATCAGCGGCCATCTCCAGCCGCTCACCTTTGAGTCGTTGGAGCAGCCCCATGAGATGATGCAGGCACTCCTGTAAACTACTCGTGCGGAGGTCACCAACGACATCTTCCCCATCGCCGACGGCATCACGGTAGTTGGAGAGTTGGCAGCAGAGGGTCAATCTTCCCTTGTAGTCGATATTGAGGTCATCGAGGGCAAACGGGCCACACCGCGGCAGGTAGTAGTCGGTATGAAAGCCAATCGCCATCGAGATCTCGTGGCGAAACTCCTCGATGACGCGGGCGACATCCCGCTCTACGGCGGGCCACTCCGCCAACGGCAGGGTGAAGTCCTCGGCCGTGTTATGTTCAGTCGGGTTTTGATGGCCGAAGATCTGGCGCCGCACGCGGAGATGCGCTCCGAGCAAGGCGAGCGCGTCGATCTCGTGGCGGTTGACGCGGTTGATTGTCGTAATGATTGAGGCTTCGATCCCGACCGCCTGACAGGCGGCGATGGCGGTGACCACCTCGCGGAAAGAGTCCTTGCCCCGGATGCGGTCATGTGTTGCCGCAGTGGCGCCGTCCAGGCTGAAGGAGATCCCTGCGAGCCCTGAACGTCGATTTCCTTCCCCAAGCGTCCGGAGGGTCTTCTCGAAGTTCCGTGCGTTGGTCAGAAAATGGTAGGTATAGCCCGCCTCGATGATGCGATCGAGGCACTCCCCAAAACGGGGATGAAGCGCGGGTTCCCCCCCGGTCAACGCTACGTGATGATAGCCAAGTGGTTTCGCTTCCCGCAGGACCTTCTCCAGAACCGGAACGGGAAGGAAAAGATCCTGATTCTCCTCTGCGCCTCCCCGGTAGATATTCCGGAAGCAGTGGCCACAATCGAGATTACAGACGTTATTCAATTCGATTCCAATTCGTGGCATAGGCGACTCTTCCCTTCCTCACCCGTTCGACCATCCTTGAAGTGCCCAGAACCAGCGAATTGTACACGGAGGGAGAGGGAAAAGGCGATCCCCTGTTTCCACGCTCTGGGGCCTGTAGGGAGATTAGAAGATCGATTGTTCTTGTCGCCCTTTCCGTCCATCGACTATGATACGTTGTCTTTTGTCCGGCCCCTGAGCCCTGCCCCTTCTGGACGAAAGGCTGCAGGATGCGACGGATCGCTGTCCGCTCCAGAAGAAACACTCCTCTTCTCCTGAAGCGGAGCATCTTGTCGCCGGCCGTGGGTGTGGAAAATCTTCGAGCGAGTGCAACCTGGAAACAGGGGACCGCATCTCAAGCCCCGAAGAGTTGAATGGATGAGATGAGCGGTTCCGGTGAGGAACCGATCGAGTACTTCAACGCTTCGGTCAGCTTGTGCGATGCGTGCTCCAGAGTGGGCAAACCGACGTGACAACCAAGGTGACCAACAAAGTAACGTCCGATTTCGAATTAACGCAAGCGTCTGCCTCCGGCGACATGGGGGCTTTTGAACAACTCTATGAGCGACACCACCGGCGGGTCTACAGCCTCTGCCTCCGCATGATCGCTAACGCGACCGAGGCCGAGGACCTGACACAGGATGTCTTCATTCAGCTCTTTCGCAAAGTGGGCAGTTTCCGGGGCGAGTCGGCGTTCAGTACCTGGTTGCATCGATTGACGGTCAACCACGTCCTGATGCACTTTCGCAAGAAAGGGTTTCGTCTCGAGAAGACGACCGAGGAGGGTGAGATCGGCGAGATGCAGGATCTTCTTCTTTCGGCCAGTGAGCGCCCCCGCTTTGTCGACCGCATCGCCCTTGATCAGGCCATTGCGGAGCTTCCACCAGGGTACCGCACAGTTTTCGTCCTCCACGATGTGGAAGGATTCGAGCACGAAGAGGTTGCCACGCTCCTTGGAGTCAGCGTCGGAACCTCCAAGTCACAACTACACAAAGCACGGATGCGGCTTCGGGATCTGCTCAACAAAGGAAAGCCGCAGAGAGGATAGAGGAGATTCGTATGGAGTGCCGAACAGTTGCCGGGATGCTGTCGGAATATGTCGAGTCGCTGGAGGGAAAGCGCAGCACGCTGACCGCCAGCGAGCAGAAAGCAATCGCAACCCACCTTCAGAAGTGTGCCGGATGCAGAGGGTTGCAGGGTGAGCTGCAGGAGATCCGCCTCGCGGCCCGCGAACTGCCCGTCCACACCCCTCCAGCCTCTCTCTGGACCCGCATCGCCAATCAGATTGAGATCGAGCAGTCCGGGAATCAAGCGAAAGTTTCCAACGGTGCGTCGAGCGTGGCCCCCTCCTGGTGGGAACGTCTGCGCCGCCAGACCTTCATCTTCAGTCTGCCGCAGATGGCGGGTGCGGGTGCGCTGGCCCTGATCCTGATCTCCGTGACGATCTACCAGTTCAACAACTCGCGCCCAGGGGCGACGGAGATCGATTTCACCCGTCTGCAGGGAGCGCTGCTGCGAGAAGAGACGAGCAAGCGGGCGGAGATCGAACGCAAGATGGCGGCGATTAACGAACGCAAAGGGAATTGGGATCCGGAATTTCGTGCCGATTTCGATCGGCAGTTGAACAAGATCGAGGCTTCGTTGAAGCGGTGCCAGGAGCAATTGGCCAAAGATCCCAATGACCTGATGCAGGTGCAGAAGATGCTGGACCTCTATGAAGAGAAGCGCCAGCTCCTCGATGATGTCGAACGCCTCAACTGAGAGCTGAATCGTATGGCAGGTGGGGCTCCAAAAAGGAGAGGGCAATCGATGGGATACGGGTGGGTCAACGTCTCTCCACAGAAGAGATCAACGTGTCGGTACCCACGAGGGCGGCGCGTGCTGGGAGTCTGGACCGCGACGCTCTGCCTCCTCTCTCCTTTCGCCTGCTCTCCATTGATGGAAGCAGCGACTCCCCAAGAAGGGGGAATGGGCGTGACCAGCGAGTGGGCCCGGACCTTCTCGATGCCCCCAGAGGCAGGGGAGCTGGAGATCATCAATCAGATCGGTACGATTCGGGTTTCCGCTGCGGCACCGGGAGTGGAGCAGATCTCGATCTCGGCGAAGTCGGAAACGAAGCCCGGGGGAGACGAGCCCCGCATCCAAGCGGTCCAATCATCGCCACAAAGAGTCAAAGTGAAGGTGACAGGCCTCCGTCGAGTGGACTTCGATGTGCGGGTCCCCGCCTCGACCCGGCTCGATCTGCTCACCTTTCGCGGCACGATCTCGGTAGTCGATTTGGATGGTCAAGTCCGCGCCCGCATTGCCTCGGTCGGAGACATCGAATTGAGTCGGTTGCGGAGTCAGCAGGTGGAAGGGCACAGCCACAACGGCACGGTCAAGTTCAGTGGAGAGTTGCATTCGAAGGGCAATTACAGCCTCAAGTCCTATTCTGGTCGGGTCGAAGTGGCTGTTCCCGACGATGCCGACTTCAAGCTGCTCGCCTCAACGCACCAGGGCGGGTTCGATCTGAGTGGGTTTCCAATGCGCTACGACCGGCAAGAGCGGGACGTAGTCGAGGCGGTCTCTGGGAATGGCCATTCCAAGCTCTATCTTTGGACGCAGGAGGGACGTATTCGCCTGCGTCGGCAACTTTGAACGGCTCTCGATCGAGGGCTTGGCGGCCGAGTGACCACCCTGCGGGGGACGGTAACTTGGATTTCGTGGGAGTGACCTCCCATTCTCTCTCGAACCTTCCAACAACTTGACCTTCTTCTCCTCCCACATCGTGGGGGCTCAGGCCCACTTCACGTCAGGTTGGATCGCGCCCTGCTTCTCTTCCTGCTCCTCTTCTCGGTTGCCGTTCCACACTCCATTGCCGTCTCCCAGGCAGCCTTCCTTTCAGCTTTGACCATCGCCATCGTTCGTCGCCTGACCGGCCAGAGGGGCTGGAAGGTGGGACGGACAGAGCCATCGATCGAGTGGCCGTTGGGTGGCTTTCTGGCGCTGACGATTCTTTCGTCGGTCTTCTCGGCAGCACCCGCGATCAGCCTGGTCAAGTTGAAGACGATCGGGCTCTTCCTGATTCTCTTTCTGGTGCGCGACGAGCTGTCACGACGGGGGGGACAGATTGTGGTGGGGTGTGTGGTCGTCTCATCGCTGATGGGGGTTGGATATAGTTGGTTGGAGAAGGGGATCGGGCGGGGGGTCATCGTGACCTCGGTCAAGGTGGAGAGTCCGTGGTGGAAGGGTGGGTTGCGTCCAGGGGATCTGGTCTGGATGATCGACCGGAAGAGAGTCCGTTCGATGGAAGAGATCAGGAGCGAGCTGGCGGCCCGCGACGTCGGCGATCAGGTCTCCGTGGAAGCGCTTCACGCCGGCGACCCCCTCCCGATCGAGCTGCGCGTGACACAGGAGATGCGCACGGATGTCAGGACGCTCGGGATCGCCGGCAGCCGTGCGGGACGCCAGTTTCGCGTTGCCGGATTCTCGCGACAATTCCTGACCTATGCCGAGCAGATGCAGATGCTGGCCCTGCTGGCCTTTGGATGGTGCCTGGCGGGGTGGCAGCGTCAAAGGGCGGCGCTCCTCTTTCTGATCTTCACGGCGACCCTCCTCCTGACGGCGACGCGGAGCGTGACGCTCTCGTTGATCATCGCCGTTACCATCCTGGCCTGGTGGTGGGGAGGACGGCGAGGGCTGCTGGTTGGACTCATCGCGGCAGCGTTGCTCGGTGCCCTGGCCCTCTATGCCATCGGCACGGGTCGCCAGTCGGTCGTCGCACGATTTTCGGACGACAGCACACTGCGCCGCATCGGCTACATGCAGGCAGGATTGCGGAAGATTCCTGACCATCCGATCCTCGGGGTCGGCATGGATGCCCATCGCGTCTTTTGGAAAGAGTGGGGCTTTCCGGGCGACTACATTACCCACACGCATTCGACACCGATTCAGATTGCGCTCGATCGGGGAGTGCCGGCGCTCGGGTGTCTGGTCTGGTTCTTCGTGGCGATCTGTCGTGACCTCGCACGGCGATCCCGGGCGGCGCGAGCCCGTCAGGACCTCTGGAGGGAGGGTCTGTGCGTCGGGGTCCTCGCCGCAACGGTCGGGTTTGGCCTCAGTGCGCTGACCAACTATAATTTCGGGGATTCTGAAACCCTTATGCTCTGGTTGCTGCTGCTCGGGGTCGGACAAGCAACGGAGCAGGAGAACGATCCCATCCCGGGAGAGAACGTACCGTGGCGAGCTTCGTAACAAAAAGGATCCGATCTGGATCGAGCGTTGGGCAAGTCGAAAGCTCGCTGAAGCTCTCCCTGCTCGGCGCGATGCTCGTCAGCCTCGGGTCGACCATTGGTGCGCAGGTTCTCCCTGAGAGGTTGCCGGTGACGGTCCCGGCCGAGACGATCCGGGTCAGCACAGAGTTGGTGGTGATCGACGCCCAGGTGATCGATCGCCAGAAGGGGGAGATGGTCCGTGACCTGCAACGCAGCGATTTCCTTCTGCGGGAAGCTGGCGAACTCCAATCGATCAGCCATTTCAGCCAGGATCGCCTGACCCTCTCGGTCGTCTTGTTGCTCGACCTGAGCGGAAGCGTCAGCCCGGCCTTGAGCCAGATCCGCGAGGGCGCCCTCGAAGCAATTGGCCGATTGAAGGAGACCGACGAGGTCGCCCTGCTCGCCTTCTCTTCCGAATCGCAGGTACTGCAGGACTTCACGCGCAACCGGAAGTTGGTTGCCGATCGGATCGGACACCTCGAACGGACTGCGGGGATCGGTCGGGGAACGTCTCTCTATCACGGACTGGTGGCCGCGGCCAGACACGTACGGGAGGCGGGCCAGTGGACAGGGCGCAAGGTCATTCTGGTGATTACCGACAACATCGCCTGGGAATCCCACTTCTCCGGACTGAGCGAAACGGAGGTCAGTCGCGAAATTCTCGCCTCTGGCGCGATGGTCTGCGGGCTGGTGGTCGAGGGAGCGTTGAGTCGAACCGAACGGATCTTTCTGCGGAATGGGAACGGCCGCGATATCTATCGCCGGGCCATGCGGATCGACCCATTCATCGAGCTGACGGGGGGAGAGATGGCCCGCACGACCTCGGCCCAGATTCGACCCCGGCTCGGCGGGTTGATCGAGAACCTCCGCAACCGCTACAGCCTCGCGTTCACCCCGCGGTTGGAAGGCACGGTCTCGGGCCAGTTTCGTGCGCTGGCAGTCGAATTGACTCCGGACGCGCGCGCACGGCTGGGGCGAGAGGTACAAGTGCGAGCCCGAAGAGGGTACCTCGCCCGGGACGTGCAGGCGGGCAATGAGCCCTGAGGGCCCCCTCCCCACGCTACTTCCGAACCCAGGCGTCGGCAACGACCGCGTCAACTTCCACCGGAACACGACGGAGAAACTCCCGGGCGGCCTCAACCATCCGTTGGGCGACAATCTGCTCGACCTCCTCCGCAATCGACGCCTCGACCTCGAAGACCAGCTCATCGTGAATGCAGTTGACGAGCTGGGCATCGGCACCGGCCAGCGAGTCATCCAGAAGCCGCAGCGCGCGCTTGAAGAGATCGGAGGCCGTTCCCTGAATGGGCGCATTCTTGCCGACGCGACGGAGGGCGGCCTCTTGCGCCGGATCCGCGATGTCGTGGGAGAAGATCCAGAGACGCCCGGAGGCGGTCCGTGCGCGACCCTCCTCGACCGCGCGGCTCCCGGCCTCCTCCAGCCAACGAGCGACGGCCGGATAGGCGGCAAAGTAGCGCTCGATCAAGGCGTTTGCCTCGACGATCCCGGCGTCGAGACGACTCGCCAGCCCCTCGGCTCCCATGCCGTACATCAGTCCATAGTTGAGCCCCTTGGCATACTCCCGCTGTCGCTGGGTGACCTGATCGACGGTCAGCCCAAACATCTGCGCCGCCGTCTCCCGGTGGAGATCGATCCCCCGGTCGAAGGCGGCGAGGAGGGCGGCATCCCGCGAAAAGTCTGCGAGGATGCGCATCTCGATCTGGGAGTAGTCGGCGATGACCAGCTTCCTCCCGGCGGGAGCGCGAAAACAGGAGCGGTAGTCGGCCGTGTGCGGAATCTGCTGCAAGCTGGGTGAGGCCGAGGTGATGCGGCCCGTCGGAGTGCCGATCTGCCGAAAATCGGGATGGAGCCGACCTGTCACCGGGTGGACCATTCCGAGAATGTTCTCGCCAAAGGCCGAGAGGTTCTTGCTGAGGTGGCGGTATTCGAGCAGATGCGCCACCACGGCGTGCTCCTCCGCCAGTTGATGCAAGCGGGACTCCTTGGTGTCTTCGACATCCAAGCCGATCCGCGCGAGGGCATCACGGACCTGTGCGGGACTGTCGAGATTGATCGGCTCCGGCTGCCCGAAGAGGCTCAGTTGTGGCGAACCCGCGCTGAGGGCCTCCTGCAGCAATCCGGCGACGCGCTCCTGGGCAAGACGCATCCCGGCGAGAAGCCGCTCCCAGGCGGGGACGTCGAGGTGAACCCCCGCCAACTCCATCCGGGCAATCGGCATGACACACTCAAATTCGAGATCGGCCACGACAAGGAGATCGAGATCATCGAGGCGCTCCGCGATCGCCGTGTGAAGGGGAAGCAGGGTCGCCGCGTCGCGCGCGGCATATTCCAGTTGATTCTCGGTCAACGGGCCTGACCAGTCGCTCAACTGGGCGTCCTTGTTGAGGGTCTGGTGGAGGTAGCGGGCGACGACCGGCTCCAATCCGTGACGGTCCCCTTCCCGACCCGCACTGGCCAACACGCTGCCGAGATAGGTGTCGAAGATCGGCCCGAGCTGAAGACCGAGGTGGTGGTGGATGAATTTGCCATCGAACTTGGCATTGTGGGCAATCAGTAAGGGCCCCGCCTCGAGGAGCTGCTGCAGAGGGCGCAGGTGATCGCGGGTCAACTGGAAGCAGTCGAGGATCCAGGTGGTGGTCGGGGAGGCGAGTTGCAGAAGGCGCAGGCGGCCGCGGTAGGGATCGAGACCGGTCGTCTCCGTGTCCAGGCCGAGCCGGGGCTCTTGGCGGAGCGATTCGACCATCCGCACGACATCGTCGGGGTGCGTGACCAACTTGTACCGCTCTGCTTCCATCTCTGGCCCTCCCGTTCGGTTCTTTTCCCGGCTTCTCCTCCAGACACCGGTCCGGGCACACGCTACTCCCACCCTCCACTCCGGCGACGATGTCCGGAAACTCGGGCCGGGCGACGAAAGACAAAGACCAACACAACCCCGGCCACGAATCCCCCGACGTGGGCGAGATAGGCAACTCCTCCCGTCTCCCCGGCATTGGCCAACGACCCAAACCCGCTCAGAAACTGGAGCAGGCCCCAGAAGCCAATGACGAGTAGGGCCGGCATCTCGACAATCCGACCGAACTGAAAGACGCGCACCCGACGGTGCGGGAAGAGGACCAGGTAGGCCCCAAGCACCCCAGCAATCGCGCCCGAGGCCCCGAGCGAGGGGATCCTCGACTGGGGACCAAAATAGATGTGCGTGGCACTGGCGAGCAGCCCGCAGAGAAGGTAGAAGACCAGGAAGCGGCCCGGCCCCATCCGGTCTTCGACATTATCCCCAAAGATCCAGAGGTAGACGAGATTGCCGATCAAATGACCCCAGTCCCCGTGCATGAACATCGCGCTGAAGAGCGTCAAGTAGACCGGAAGGGGTCCTGGCTCCAGGCGCAGGGAGTGCCCCCCGATGGGAAACTCCCCCACCAGATCGATCCCCCCCGTGATCTCCGCCGGCACGACACTGTATCCATAGATGAAGGTCGGGTTGGCGAGCTGATAGAAGAAGACCAGCAGGTTGCCGAGAAGCATCATCCAGGTGATCACGGGGACGCTCTGGCGATCCTGGTTGTCATCTCCAATCGGGAAGAGCATAGCCTACCTTCCTCCCCACTTCAGCTTGGTCCGAAGGACGTGAAAATAGTTGTGGTTGACCGGGCTGATGAGGCGAAAGGTCTTGGCGCTTCGCTCGATGCTGACCCGGTCGTTCGATTGCAGATCGATGACTCGCTGGCCATCGATGGTCATCAACAGTTGATCCTTGACGCCTGGAAAGACGAGTTCGATGCGACTGGCCCCGGGAAGAACCACGGGTCGATTGGTCAACATGTGCGGACAGATCGGGGTCAAGAGGATGGCTGGCACCGCCGGGTGAACAATCGGCCCCCCCGCTGAGAGCGAGTAGGCAGTCGATCCCGTCGCGGTCGCAACGATCATCCCATCGGCCCGAAAGGTGGTCACCATCGAGCCATCGATAAAGCAATCGAACTTGGTGATCCTGGCGGGGGCTCCATTGATTGCCGCTTCATTGAGCGCGGTATGCGACTCGATCCTTTCGCCCTCCCGGTGGAGCCCGATATCGATCATCATCCGATGGTCGATCGAATAGGCTCCTGTCCGCAACAGTTCGAGCGTTGGGAAGAGCTCCGCGAGGGCGTATTCGGTGAGATATCCCAACCAACCAAAGTTGACGCCGAGAACAGGGGTAGGCTGATCGCCGACCAGGCGGGCGGCGGCGAGCATCGTCCCATCCCCTCCAAGAACGACGAGGAGGTCGATCGGCTCGACCAGCCGACCATCGACCTCGGCAAGCTGGGGGCATCCGATTCGTTCCGCGAGATCTCCAGCGGCCAGCAACTCGATCCCCTGGGACTGACACCAGGCAAGCAGATCAATGCCTACCTGCAAGGCCTCCGGCTTACGCGGTCCGACGAGGACCCCCATTCGCTTGTGTGGAAATGCCGTCAAGCGCCCTTCCTTTACGCCTACGCTGCTCCCCCTCCACTCCGGACGATCCCGCCCGCTCAGGGGAGTGTCCGCAGCACGGCGAGCATCTCTTCGTGGATCGCTCCATTGGAGCAGAGGAGGCTGCCAGAGAAGTTGTCGTAGGGGGTACCGTCCATCCGGGTGACAGTTCCCCCCGCCTCTTCGATGAGGATCCAGCCGGCGGCCGTATCCCAGGGGTGCAGCCCTGCTTCCCAGAACCCATCCATTCGCCCGCTGGCGACACAGGCCATGTCGAGGGAGGCCGACCCCAATCGTCGCACCCCCTGTGTGTGGGAGAGAAAGGCGCGCCACGCCGGCAGATACGCCTCCATCCGTTCGCGGACATCGTAGGGGAACCCGGAGACGACCAGTGCTTTCTCCAGCCGGTCGATCCGCGAGACTCGCAGAGGGCGGTCGTTGCACCAAGCGCCCCGGCCCCGCTCGGCCGCGAAGAGTTCGTCCCGTGTTGGGTCATAGATCACCCCCACCTCGGGGCGCCCCCCCTGCTCGACCCCGATCGAGACGGCATAGCAGGGAAACCCGTGCGAGAAGTTGGTCGTCCCATCGAGCGGATCGATGATCCAGGTATACTCTCCCGAGGCGTGGGACGCCCTCTCCCCACCAGCCTCCTCGGCCAGCACGGAATGGGTCGGAAAGTGCTCGCGGATGAGAGCGGTAATATGGGCTTCGCTCGCCAAGTCAGCCTCGGTGACAAGATCAATTCGGCCTTTGGTGGAGATCTGAAATCCCCGGGCCGAGTAGTCCTGTAAAATGGCACCAGCCTCCCGGGCCGCACGGATCGCCAAGTCAAAAATTGTCATCGGAATCGCTTCTCCCACTGACCAAGACCGAGAAACGGAAGAGCCTCGCGGTCGCGTGCCGGCTGCCCAGGTCTGACCCCGTGGCGGCGGGCCGTCTCCCCCATCCGCCGGAGAACTATAAGTTTGCCTCGCTTCGAGGTCAATGCTATCTTCTGGATCGATTGGATCGATCACCAGAGAGGAGTCACCAGGAGGGCAGTCGAGAGAGCGATGACGAGAGAGCTGCAGAGTGGATCACCGCCGACCCCACCAGAAATGATCGAGGACGAGGCCCTTCATCGACTCCTCGAATTGGCCCCGCACCCGTTGAGCGCACGCAAAGTCCAGGCCCAGTGGCCGGGCCCTTCGCGACCTCCGCTGAATCGGGTCGAAGAACTGCTCCGCTGGCAAGTCGCCGCCGGAAAGACCTATCGCTACGCGACACCCGGTGCCGCAGATCCACCGCGTTACTGGACACGGGGCCCGAAGGAGCTGACGCGGGGGGTCGTCCTCGATCTGCTCGCTACCCGTTGGTTGACGCTGCCGGAGTTGAAGCGTCGATTGAAGAGCCCGCTGCGCGGCGTCCCGGAGCGTCTGCAACTGGAGGTGATCCGCCAGCTCCAGCGGGAGGAACGACTGCACCAGTGGCCTCCCCTGCTCGGAACCCGATCTCCCCTCTACAGCTGCCTGACTCCCCACCCAGAACCGTACCTGCTGGATGCACTCAGCCGGGTCGCCGGCAAGCTCTCTCTTTCCCGTGCGCAGATCGAACAGGCCGCCCTCGGGATGATGACGACCTCCCCGGCGGTCGCCAGCCCTCCCTCCTCTGACCTGCCCCTGCCCTCCTCTCTGCCCGCGGTCTCACCGCCGGGCAACTCGGTGCAACAGGCGCAACTGCTCGAGCGGATGGTCCAGGTCAAGCTGGCCACCCTCGGAGAGGGAACGCCCCTCCTCTTCTTCGACCTCTGGGAATCCCTGCGCAGGGAAGGATGGGAGAAGCCCCTCTTCGATCAGGTGATTCTGCGACTGGGAGACCAGGATCGATTTCGCCTGCTGCGGGAGGAAGAGCCGACCAACCTCTCCCTCGATCAACGCCAGTCGCTGATCGTCGATCAGAATGGCCACCTCTACCGGGGGATTCAGCGACGCTGAGGCCAGCTCACGCCAGCGGTCTGCCAGACGGATCGGCACCCACCAGCAATGCCGCGAGAAGGGGAATCAGGATCTCGTGGTGCCCTGTCAGGCTGTACCCTTTCCCTGCTCCGTGGGCCACCGGTCGCCGTACGACATTGGTCAGTGGACGATAGTGCTGGAGGAAGTCGAAGTTCGCGGTGGTGAAGTTCTGGAGCGAATGGCCCAGATTGCGCACCACTGTCACCGCCTTGAGGAAGATCTCCGGCAGAGTCACGGCCGATCCGAGATTGAGATAGACACCTCCGTCATCGAGTTCCCGAACCAAGGCAGTGAAGAGCCGGAAGTCGCGATGTGTCGCTGCTCCGAGGGCCGCTCCATCGGCCTGCGGGTGAAGGTGGATGATGTCGGCACCGATCGTCAAGTGGGCGGTCACTGGAATCCGCAGGCGATAGGCCTCGTGCAGAAATGACATCGCCGCGAAGGGTGGGTTCCGCTCAACCAGCCATCGTCCAACGGACTCACCGACGCCACAATCCTCCGGAACACCCCGGGCAATCGCCTCGTTGAGCCAGCGGCCCGTCTCGTCGGCCATGCCGAAGTCTCCTGTCCCCAATACCGAGTCGACATCTTCCGACGTCCAGCCGCAGAGCGCGATCTCGAAATCGTGAATGATCCCCGAGCCATTGGTGGCGATCGCGCTGACGAAGCCGCGCCGCATCAGATCGATCAGCAGAGGAGCCAAACCTGTCTTGACGACGTGGCCGCCGATGCCCCAAAGGATGGCACGGTTTTGCGACCGGGCCGCCTCGATCGAGGCACCAACTGCCCGCAGGGTGTCTGCCGCCAGCAGATGGGGCAAGGAGTCGAGCCAGCGGTGCATCTGTCGCGCGTCCTCCACGGCGAGGGGCTGCGCAAAGTCCTGCACGGTCACTTTGCTCGGACGGGAGGCGAGCGGGTAGGTCCGCAATCCTGAGAGATCGACGGGTTGTCGATGATAGATCGACATGGGTTCCCTTTCCTTCTTGCGTCTTCTTTTCGCGGTTGCCCAGCCAGGGACGGGGGATCAATCGGGTGGACAGAGATCATCCTCGATCAGTTGGCAGAGGATATGCTCGACCATCAGATGGACCTCCTGGATTCGGGGAGTCTCCCCGTGCGGGACGATCAGGGCCTGGTCCACTTGGGAGCCGACGCGGCCACCGCCAGCCCCGAGCAGGGCAATGGTCACCATCCCCATGGAGCGGGCGACCTGGGCGGCTTCGAGAATGTTTGGGGAGTTGCCGCTCGTCGAGATGAGGAGGACGACATCGCCGGGTCGGCCGATGGCCTGCAACTGTCGGGCAAAGACGAAGTCGAATGACCGATCGTTGCTGATCGCCGTTAGAAGGGAGCTATCGGTCGTCAGAGCCAGCGCCGGGAGGGCGCGGCGCTCACGACCCATCTGGAAGGCCAGCTCGGCAGCCATGTGCTGGGCATCGGCGGCCGACCCGCCATTGCCGCAGATGAGCAGCTTGCCTCCCTGGCGTATCGCTTCGATGATCCGCTCGGCCGCGGCGATCACCGCCGGGGTCTCGGTCGCCCAGAAGCTGGCCTTGGCCAGCCGGCTCTCTTCGACCATGCGTTCAATCTTTGTTTCTCGGCTCTCGTTCATCCTGCTCTTCCTGCTGGCTTTCTCTTCCGCCTGACACTCCCCTCGACGAGACGGAGAGCAAATCAGAGGATACCACAGAGCCTCTCTCGAACGGGGATCGGGACAGGCCCACACAACGAGGGGAGAGGACAGAGGTGGAGAGTGATACAATCAGCCGGTCTCTCCGGGAATCGGACGACTGGACCTTGGACATTTCGTGCCAGAAAAGGGGGCGTTGTAGCCAGCGCCCCAACGGGGCGCCGCATACCAGCCCAGGGTGCAACCCTGGG
>JBMOHS010000009.1:0-41465 GCA_049317725.1 Blastocatellia bacterium | reverse complement strand
CCCGATCGAAGAACGGCTTCTCGACAATCTCGATCAAGAGCTTGATCGCGGGCTCTGCGTTGCGGGAGAGAACCTCGATCACGTACCCATAGAAGTCCGGTTCATTGACGATCGCCACCTCGGCACCATAGCTCTCCAACTCGTGCGCGATCAGATCGGCCTTGCGCGTCACACTGCTCTTGAGCATCGTCCGGAGCATCAGCTCGGTGATTCCGCTGCTGGTCTGGGTCTCCAGCAACCGCCCTCCCTGAAAGAGAATCGCCGCGGTGATCTTCGGCTGTGACTTGTCCTCGCGTACAAAGGCACGCGGGCCCCGCAGAACAGAGAAGTCGCGAATCGGGAGCGGGATCGGAGCAACCAGCACGTTCTGCCCCCCCGGGCCAACCACGCGCGCCGGCCCTTGTGGAAACTGCTTGAGAACAACTGCCGGCTTGACCTCCTCGGGTTGGATGGGTCGCCCGGCCGCTGGCGCGAGCGTCGTCACCAGGTCGGTGTACCGCTCGGCGGTAAAGGTGCGCGGAGCCGCGCCCACGGGCTCAAGCTCGTGAACGATGGCCCGGGAGAGCACGAGGTACTTTGCCGCCGCTTGCTGAATCTCCTGGGCAGTGACAGTCCGACGCAGGGCCATTCGTCGCTCGCGGCGGCGATAATCACCATCCAGCAGCTGGCCATCTGCCAACACTGCCGCCTCGGCTTCGAGGGTCGCCAGGGCATCCTCATCGGTCTTCTCCAGCAGCGTTCGGGCCCGCTCCAGCTCGGCCGGGCTGATCAATTCACGGCGAAACCGCTCGATCTCGCGAAAATATTCCGCTTCCGCCCGATCGATCCGGTCCGGGTCGACCGTCAACCGCGCGAGGAGGAGACCCCATCCGGTCTCTGCCTCCCTCGCACCGCCGCTGGCTCTGGCGACCAACGGAGAGGGCAGATAGTCGAAACGGGCCTCGCTTGCGACGCTTTGTCGATCCCGCGAGGCGGTGCCCTCCCGCAATCCTTGCCAGAGGCGCGAGGCCCTTCCTCGCCCGAGGACGGCCGCCAGCATCTCCAGAATCGCCTCCTCTTTCTCGGTCGCCTCAACGGTGAGGGCGGGCTCCGACAGTGGAAGCCGGTAGCCAATGGTCACCCGGGTCTGGCGCAGCGGAGCCCGGTCATTCCCATAGCGTAGCAGGGCTGGCGGCTCCGTGCTCTTCTCGCCCATCGACGCACTCCCCCCATTCGCGGCCGGGGCGAGCGCGGTCGAAGGGATTGAGGAGGTCGGGGGAGGAGCGACTCGACCGCCAAACGAGCCGAACCGCAATTGGACCTGTTCCAGGGCAGGGAGCGAGAAGGTGTCTCCCGTCACGACGATCACTGTCCTCGCCGGGTGGTAGTACTGACGGAAGAACCGCTCGACCCTCTCTGGCGTGATCGCCTCCGGGGAACTCGCACGCAGATGCCCTCCCCGCGCCCACCCACTCCCGGGCAATCCCAACGACAGAAACCGCTCCATACGGAGCGGATCGGGCTGGTGGCGGCTGGCCAGGTCTTGCAGGCCAAGCCGGCGCAGCGCGGCGGTGACCGCCTCTGGCTCGATCGTCAGTGGTTGGAGGCTCTCGGCAAGAAAGGAGATGGATTGGGCATAACTCTCCGCAGGAACGATGAGGGTCGTCGTCGCGGCAAAGGCACGGACCTCGCTCTGCCACTGCCCACCCAGTCGCGCCACCATCTGCTCGACGGGAACCTTGCTCCGGCGCGCCATCTGCTGCCAGACCGCCTCCTGGGCGACCCGCGCCACCCCTGCCACCCCTGCCACCCCTGCTTGCTCGTCCGGCTCCTCTGCCCAACCTGCCCGGATCGCCACCCGGATCGCAATCAATGGGGCAGTGTGGCGCTGCCGAACGATCACTGTCAGACCGTTGCGGAGCCGATACCGGCTGGTGGCGTTCGCGACCTCCTGCCCCATCAACTTGCCGCCCTCCGGAATTCCCAGGATGGTTGGCCCAGGTACCCGGGTCCCAGGTTGGTTCGGTTCCGGCCGCGGCCGGGGAGCGGTCGGTGCCGGCGGACGCGGTCGTCCGCTCTGTCCCCAGGTCACTCCTCCTCCGGCTCCCCCCAAGATCGCCGCGAGGAATAGAATGGCGGTGGCTCTCGACCTCCGCGATCGATAACGACGCTCCCTCGCGCCCTTCCCCTCTTCTCCCGCCACAAATCCCTGTTCTTCCCTGCTTGCCATTTCGTCTCTCATCCCATTTATTCGTTGATTGGCACCACGCTTCGACTCGCCTTCCTCCAAATCCTCATCATATGCCCGACGCCCCCTCAATTCCAGCCACCCTTCCTGCCCGCTTCACCAACCGACGGAGGACCAGTCGAGAACCAATTTTTCCTCGTTTGAGTACTTTCCAAATTCCTCTTCGTTGCATATAATTCCCTCTTAATAAGTTATAAGGAAATGTAATTGAAGATCGTTCGAAGATCGTTCGAAGATTCCTCGCCGAATCCTCGAAGTTGGGGTAACCAATCATCGCTTCGTCATTGCTAATGGTCTGCAGCCAACAGCATCACGCCCTGATCCCTGGCCAACGGTACGACTTGATGACGGACACGCCTCCCCAGAAACGCACGGAAAAACAGGATTGAACTGCAGAGGGCGAAAGAGGGGCACATCAGAACCTCAAAACAACCTCCCAGCAACCGAATTCTCTACCAGATCGAATCTATCAACTAAAGGAAAGACCGGCTATGCAGCAACTACTCACAACGAGTTTGAGATTTCTGGCAATTCTCTTGCCTGGACGTTTTCTCCCCAGTCCTCGCCTGCCACACGTCAAGGATGGGATCGCACGATTGTTGACCGTGGGGAGTGTCAGCCTTCTGTCACTTGTCGGGTCGCCCCTCGCGACTTTTGCCCAGCCCGCTGAGGGGACGGGCCACACCCCCGGAGGAGAGGCCAACCTGCAGTTGCCGGATCTGTCGACTGTCACCTTCATCGGGGGCATCGATGGCCATGCCCTTCTCCTGGGGGGACTCGTCATCTGCGCCCTCGGGCTGCTCTTTGGGCTGACGATCTACCAACAACTCAAGAAGCTGCCGGTCCATCGTTCGATGCGCGAGATCTCCGAGCTGATCTACGAGACCTGCAAGACCTACCTCATCACGCAGGGGAAGTTCATCTTCGTGCTCTGGGTCTTCATCGCCGCCATCATCGCCCTCTACTTCGGCGGCCTGCTCCACTTCGAAATCTCGCGGGTGCTGATCATCCTCTTCTTCAGTGTCGTCGGAATCCTCGGCAGTTACGGGGTGGCGTGGTTTGGAATTCGGGTCAACACCTTCGCCAATTCCCGCACCGCCTTTGCCAGTCTGGAAGGGCGGCCCTACCCCCTCTACTCGATTCCCCTCCGGGCCGGGATGAGCATCGGGATGCTGTTGATCAGCGTCGAGCTGCTGATCATGCTGATCATTCTGCTCTTCGTCCCTGGGGAGTATGCCGGCCCCTGCTTCATCGGGTTCGCGATTGGCGAGTCCCTCGGGGCCGCCGCGCTGCGGATCGCTGGTGGCATCTTCACCAAGATCGCCGACATCGGGTCTGACTTGATGAAGATCGTCTTTGGAATCAAGGAGGACGACGCACGAAACCCGGGGGTGATCGCCGACTGCACGGGAGACAACGCCGGGGATTCGGTCGGCCCCAGTGCCGACGGGTTCGAGACCTACGGGGTGACGGGCGTGGCCCTCATCTCTTTCATTCTGCTGGCCGTCTCCAATCCGACGATTCAAGTGCAGCTGCTCGTCTGGATCTTCGTCATGCGCATCGTCATGATCCTCGCCTCGGCCGGATCCTACTTTCTCAATGAGGTAATGACGCGTGCCAAGTATGGGCAGGCCCGCTCCATGAACTTCGAGCATCCCCTGACGACGCTCGTCATCCTCACGTCGGTCGTTTCCGTCATTCTGACCTTTGTCGTTTCGTGGCTGATCATCCCCGATCTCGGAGGAAACACCAGCCTCTGGTGGCAGTTGGCGATCATCATCTCGTGCGGAACAGCCGCGGGAGCGATCATTCCAGAGCTGGTCAAGGTCTTCACTTCGACCAACTCGCGCCACGTCAGCGAGGTGGTCACCGCCTCCAAGCAGGGTGGGGCGTCCCTCAACATCCTGTCGGGTTTGGTCGCCGGAAACTTCTCTGCCTACTGGCTGGGAATCGGCATTACAGTGCTGATGGCGATCGCCTACTTCGTCAGCCTGCAGGGGCTCGGAGTGTTGATGGTCGCGCCAGCCGTCTTCGCTTTCGGACTCGTCGCGTTTGGGTTCCTCGGAATGGGCCCGGTAACCATCGCTGTCGATTCCTATGGTCCCGTCACCGACAATGCCCAGTCAGTCTACGAACTCTCGCTGATCGAGCAGATTCCCGGCATCGAAGGCGAGGTCAAGAAGGACTTCCAGATCGACGTACAGTTTGATCGCGCCAAGCACCTCTTGGAAGAGAACGATGGCGCCGGGAACACCTTCAAGGCGACGGCCAAGCCGGTGCTGATCGGAACGGCAGTGGTCGGGGCCACCACCATGATCTTCTCGATCATCATGGCCCTCACGGATGGGCTGCAGTCGAATGTCGACAAGCTCTCTCTCCTGCACGCTCCCTTCGTGCTTGGACTGATCGTCGGTGGGGCCGTCATCTACTGGTTCACCGGCGCTTCGATTCAAGCGGTCGTCACGGGAGCCTACCGGGCCGTCGAATACATCCGTGACCATATCCGTTTGGACGGCGCCGAAAAGGCCTCGGTCACCGACAGCAAGCGGGTCGTCGAGATCTGTACCCAGTATGCCCAGAAAGGGATGTTCAACATCTTCTTGACGGTCTTCTTCTCATCGCTGGCCTTCGCCTTCGTCGAGGAGTACTTCTTCATTGGGTATCTGGTCTCGATCGCAGTCTTCGGTCTCTACCAGGCCATCTTCATGGCCAACGCCGGGGGAGCGTGGGACAACGCCAAGAAGGTGGTCGAAGTCGAACTGAAACAGAAGGGGACGCCGCTCCACGAGGCGTGCGTCGTGGGGGACACGGTCGGGGATCCTTTCAAGGACACCTCGTCAGTGGCGCTCAACCCGGTCATCAAGTTTACGACGCTCTTCGGACTGCTCGCGGTCGAGTTGGCGGTACTGCTGCGCAATACCAGTGAGAACGGAACCACTATCAGCCACCTCTTGGCCGGGACTTTCTTCCTGCTCTCCCTCTTCTTCGTCTATCGTTCCTTCTATGGAATGCGGATCACGGAGAAGAAGTAACACAAGGAGTGGCGGGACCTCTCGTGCGTCTTCACGACAAGGTCGGGGAGGCAAGAATCCCCTCTTGTCTTCCCTGGGGGGCAATTGTAGACTCGATCGAGTTGGGGCACCTTTCCAGGCGGGAAGCCTGCCACGGTTGGCCAAGTCGATCTTGCGCTCCCAACCCGCACAGCTCCCGTGCACGAAGACGAACCGCGAAATGGACAAGAAAGGTGAGAAGACACGTTACAGGTCAGGCCGGGCGAGCAGAAATGGCCAAGTAGCCCGGCCGGGATGATGTCGTTCTTGCCTGGGTTGGTGAACAGAGAGTCGACCGGGATCGCTCGAACCCGAGTGACGCAGCGAATAGAGTCAAATAAAGGAGTGGCAAGGTTATGGTCAAAGGTCTGTGCGTAAAGGTGGGAATGTGGATGGCGGTGATGCTCCTGGCGGGAGCGGGTGCGATGGCGCAATCCCCGCACCCCGTCGCCGGGAAGTATGCCGTGACAGCGTCGAGCCCAGAACTGGGCGAGATCAAATTTCAGATCATGCTCGAGCAGGACGGAGAGAAGTGGAAAGGGGCGATCAAGGACTCCCCGATGCCTTTCCAGGTCTCCAGTGTCACGGTCGACGCCGACAACAAGGTGACGATCACCTCGGATGTCGAGGGAACGCCAGTAGTCATCGCCGGGAAATTTGACGCCGGCAAGATTACAGGGGAGTGGAAAGCCGGTGACATGGGTGGGAAGTGGCTCGCCATCCAGGAAGCTGCCGAGGCACCAGCCGCCGCTCCTGCGGCCGCGGCTGCTTCTGCTCCGGCGGCGGGAAGCATCGAGGGAACCTATCAGACCACGATCGTGGCGGATGGCCAAGGGGAGTTCAGCTTCAGCATGGTCATTGCCAATCAAGAGGGGACACTCAAGACGTCGGTTCCGGAAGGTGGCGATCTCAACATCGTCGAGATCGAGGTCAAGGATCCCGATGTCGTCAATTTGACGGCCACCTACCAGGGACAAGGACCGATCCCGTTGACGGGCAAGCGGGTCGGGACCGATGAGATGGCTGGGAAGTGGGAAGCCGGTGGATTCTCCGGCACCTGGAAAGCGGTCCGCAAAAAGTAGCCTTCCGATCGACACAGGAAGAGCGATCTTCTTGCGGGAGAGTGCAAAGCGGAGCACGGAAGGGATCGGCTGCCGGGAAGCAGCGTTCCTCTTCCGGCTCCGCTTTTGGCGATTGAGAGAGGGATTTGCAGGAGGGAGTGGGGGATGATCCTCGATCGATTTCGATTGGATGGAAAGGTGGCATTGGTGACGGGTGCTTCCGCCGGGCTGGGAGCAGCGATGGCGGTGGCACTGGCCGAAGCGGGGGCCGACGTGGCCTGCCATGGAAATTCTCGCCATGCGGATGAGACCGCAGAACGGGTCGCGGCCTCAGGCCGGGCGAGTCTCGCGATCAGCGGCGATCTTGCCGCCCGCGAGACCCCAGGAGAGCTGGTTGCCGCCACGCTGGCACGCTTTGGCCGGCTCGATATCCTCGTCAACAACGCGGGGATGATTCGTCGTGGGCCCGTCGAAGATCACTCCTGGGAAGACTGGAATCTGGTGCTCGAAGTCAACCTGTCGAGCATGTTCCGGCTCTCCCAGCTCGCTGGGCGTCACATGCTCGAACGCGGCTCGGGAAAGATCGTCAACATCGCGTCGATGCTCTCGTTTCAAGGCGGCATTCGGGTCCCCGGCTATGCCGCCGCCAAGGGAGGCGTCGCCCAACTGACCAAGGCCCTCGCCAATGAGTGGGCTTCCCGCGGCGTGCACGTCAACGCCATCGCTCCGGGCTATATGCGGACAGACAACACGGCCGCCCTGCAACAGGACGAGACGCGAAACCGGCAGATTCTCGAACGGATCCCGGCAGGACGATGGGGCGAGCCGGACGACTTGGCGGGCGCCGTCGTCTTTCTCGCCTCGCCCGCCAGCGACTACCTGGACGGCCACATCTTGGCGGTCGATGGCGGCTGGCTCAGCCGGTAGCCGCCGCCCCCGTGCCCTTTCGCCGCTCAACGCGGGTTGAAGCCGGTGGCGCGGCGGAAGGCCTCGACATAGCGCCCATTGCGTTGTGTCGCGCGCGCCTTGACCCCTTGTAGAAACTGGCGCAGCGTCCCAGGCTCCCAATCAGGACGATACCGACTGATCGACGGCTCGAACTGACTGACGTGACGGCTGACTGCCTCCGCCTTGAGATCGATCACTTCCGTAATGTCGACCCAGTAGTTGGCCTCTGACTCCGCGTAATAGAACATCATCAGGGGAACCTTGTACGGGGCGAGGCCATCGACGAGCAGGTGCTCTGGGTAGTAGAGGTGAAATTCAGCGGCGCGAATCGCGTCCGCAGTGTTGAAGGCCGCCATCCGGTGGTCTGTCTTGTGCCAGCGGTCATACCACTCACCCGGATCGACGCTGAAGACGACGTCCGGCCGGAATTGGCGAATGTACTTTGCCGCACGACCGCAGAGCATCTTGGGCTCGGCATATTCAAGCTCTCCATCCTCGTAGCCCATCCAATGAATGTTCTCCTTGGGAACACCGAGGAGCCCCATCGCCGACTCTTCCTCCGCCTTGCGGATGCGCGCGAGCCGCTCACTGGTCATCTCGAGGTCGAAGGAGCCTTTGTTGTCGTTGGTATAGAGGACAATGATGACGCGATTCCCGTTGCGGGTGAGGAGGGCGAGCGTCCCACCGGCACCGAAAAGGTCATCATCGGGGTGCGGCGAGAAGACGAGAACCGTCTTTCCCCGCCACGTTTCGATACGGTCAGATGGAGCCTCTTGCGCGGAGGCAACGCGGGGCAGGAACGCCAGACCGGTGACCAACAGGCACAAGAGGGGCAGAAGTGGGCGACGAACTCTCATGACAGAACTCTCCTCTGGAAAGATCAGGAGGGAAAGAGGGACTCAGGGGAGATTCCCCAGGAGTCGATGAATGTGGATCAATCCGCGATCGACCATCCGTTCTCCGGCTCCCACCTCCACCCGGGTGACGATCGTGTTGGCGCCATAGCCGCCGGCCACGGCATCCCGCAAGGTCGGAAAGTAGCCAACATAGCCATTGGTATAACCGGTCATCAAGGTCACCGGCAGGGGAGAACGCTGTTTGAGCAGGAGCTGCAACCCGACAAAGGGCTCGCCGGGCAGGCCAACGATGGCGATCTGGCGGTTGAGAAGCAGGGTTGTCACCGGGGCAGTGATCCATTCCGTCAGGTAGCGACGATAGCGTGCCGCCAGCCGTGGGCCAAAGGCGAGGGGCAGTTGTGCCTGGAGCTTCTCGACGTCCCACCGGTTCCGGAAGCGCATCTCCTCGCGAAGAAAGCCGATCTGGGGAGTGGCGGGAATCTCTGTGACAATCGACCGGGCGACGCGCAGCGCCTCTCTTCCCAGCGCGCGTCCGACCTCGAGCTTGAGGGCCACCGCGTTCTCGGCCAGTGTCGTCTTATCAAGCAGCGGGTTGATATCGCCCGGGGCTCCCTGCAAGAAAAAACCGAGCGTCGGACTCCCGTAGGCCTTCTCGATGGTCTCGGACATCGCCCCAGGAAAGTCGGCAGAGTACTGGAGGTGGTCCGGTCCGAAGATGACCGGGTGGCAGGCATAGTGGACGAGGATGGCGAGAGGAGGCCCTTCCAGCGGATCGATCCGGAGGACGCTGACGAGGGGATCGATCAGGCCGCTCTGCAGTCCAGTCGAATTGCGCCAGAGCATCTCGACGCTCCCGTCGGGGCGGGCGACACGTCGATTGTGGCCAAGGATCGCCTGCCCCATTCCCGACCCAACCCGCGCCGGGACGAGCCCCGCCTTCGCTTGCCCAATCCCCTCGAGAATCCGTCGCAGGGCTTCACGCTCCCAGGGGGGAACCACTTCCGCCTCCTCGAGATCGTCGATCACTGGGCCTGAATGGGTGTGCGAGGCAACGAGCATCAAGTCTTCGACCCCATGAGCGCGCCGGGCCTGCTCGCGCAGCAGGTCGACCTGTCGCTTCCCGAAGGGCCGGCCCAGATCGAGCGCGATCAGGGCAATCGCCCGCGTGCCATCCTCCACCACGAGAATTCGTGCATAGAGCGGATCGAGCGTGCCCACTGCTGGACCCGATCGATTGGTATACCCCCACAACTCGACGCCCGCGGGTGGGGTCAGATCGACCCGGGCCGCGCCAGCCTGAAATCGAGCTGCCACCACCCCTTCAACGGTGGAAGATCCACCCGTCATGATCGCCATCCAGAGGAGCCCAAGAAGAAGAGCCGACGATCTACACCTTTTCACGTAATTTCTCCTCCCCCATCGACTGTTTCCACTGATCCAGCATTGGTTCAGTGTCTGACTCGACCCACGGCCAAACACCCAGTCACGGCATCACGAAATGAGGCGAATGGACACCTGGCCCTGAATCAACCAGGGATCAAGCCCCAACGTGAGTCAAGCAATTGTCTACCATTCACCCCGCTTGCGCTGTGCGGCAATGTGCCGGGCACAACGAACGGCCAGCGCGGCAATCGTCAGCGTCGGGTTCTTCTCTGGAAAGGTAGTGAAGCAACTGCCGTCGACGACAAAGAGATTGCGCACCTCACGAGCCTGGTTCCATTCATTCAGAACAGAGGTCTTCGGATTGCGCCCCATCCGCACCGTGCCGACTTCGTGGCTGGCAAATCCGCCGATGTTCGGCGTAGTGAAATGGCGCATCTCTGCGTTGCAAGCATCAAAGATGCGGTGGGCACTGGCGACGATGTCTCGAAAGAGCGCCCTGTCGTTGGCGCTGAATTGGAAGTGCACGACCGGAATCGGGATGCCGTACTTGTCGGTCCGGGAAGAATCGACGGTCACCCGGTTCTCCGGGCGATGCTCGACTTTGCCGTAGCCTCCCATCTGGAAGATCCCGGGCATAAGGTCACGCACCCGGCGCTTGTAGGCCGGGCCAAATCCTGCAACGATCCTCGCCGGGTGGGCGACCCGTCGACTGATGTAGTTCATCTGGTAACCGTAGCCGCCGACAAAGTCCCGGCCACGATCGACGAAGCGTGGAATGTAGGCATGGTCGGTCACCCCATCCCCCTGCCAAGTGTCTGTCCCAAGCAGGTCCTTGAGATACCCAATGAAGGCTGTCTGGGAGTGTCCACCGAGATAGCGTCCAACCATGTCGTTGTTGTTGGCGAGGCCGTTCGGAAACTTTTCACTCTTTGAATTGAGGAGTAAACGGGCCGATTCGATCGTTGCGCCACAGACGACGACCAGCTTGGCCCTCACCTCCTCCACCTTCAACGTCCGACGATCGACAAAAGAGACGCCGCTTGCCAACCCTTCCCGATCGACCAGGATCTCGCGGACGAGGGCGTTAGTGCGCAACGTCAGCCGGCCGGTGGCGAGCGCGTCAGGGATGACGGTAATATCACTCGACCAGATCGCGCGCACATCGCAGACATCCATGCAGTGGCCACAGTAATGGCACCCACCACGCGATCCACGTCCCTTGAGCAACACCGCCTTCCGCGACGAGATGAGGCGCATGCCCAGCTTCTCGAGACGCGGCTTGGCATATCGCTCCGCACAGCGCAGCGGCGGCGCCGCCGCAACAAAATTGCCGTCCGGCAGGTAGGGGAGATTCTCTCTCGTCCCGAAGACGTGCATCTCCTGTTCAACGTGGTCGTAGAAGGGGGCCAGCTCCTCGTAGGTGAGCGGCCAGTCCTCCTCGATGCCATTGACGCTCCACTCCCGGAAATCGACCGGGGCGAAGCGGTAGGTCGCCGCGTTCCAGTGAAAGGTTCGCCCACCAAGATTGCGGACCCGGTTGACGGCGATGCGATCGCCGCGGTATTGAATCCCATCCTCGATGTTGTCGGGATACATCTCTGCTTGGTGTCGGAACCCGAAGCCTCGCTTGGGCAGATCGTAAGGCCAACTGTGAGAGTTCATCTCTTCGACGGCGATCTTGCGACCACCTTCGAGGAGGATCGTCTCGGCACCAGCCAGCGTCAACTCCTTGGCCATGAAACCACCAGCAGCCCCTGAGCCGATGATGCAGACGTCGTAGACCTTGGTTCGTCGCAGGTTCATCCGTTCGACCCTCTCTACTTGACCTGGAAGATGACACGAACTCCGTGCTTGTTCGAGGTGATAATGTCGAGCCGGCGATCCCGGTTGAGATCTGCGACCAGAAACTGGGTGCCAATCCCGGAGTCATTATCGATCTCGTGTCGAATCCACTCGACCTTCCCCCCCTGGCGCTTCAGCTCGTACCAGTTGATGACCGGGGGATCGTTCGGATTGAGATCACCCTTCGGACCGTGCGCCCAGTAACGCTTGCCGGTAACCAGATCCTTCAGTCCGTCACCATTGAGATCGACCATTTCGAGGGCGTGGGTCTGAGTGACGCTCGTGTCAATCAGGTGTTCGGTAAAGGTTGGGACGCCATCGGCACCGCGCCGCTGCTCGTGCCACCAGATGCCGACCTTATGAGCCGAGCTGGAGAGGACATCGTTGATCCCATCGCCGTTGACGTCATAGACGTGCATGTGGGCGGCGTCCTGCCCGAGGTTGGCGTTGACAAATGACCACGGACCGGAACGGGGATCGGCCGGTCCTTTCCAGTATCCTCCGGGGATCAGCAGATCTCGAATCCCATCCCCATCGACATCCCCATAGCCCAGACCGTGGGAGTATCGATTGACCCCGCCCTTCATCGAATCGGTCTTGACGAACTTTTCACTGATTGGCCACGTGCGGAAAGGGACTGTTGGGTCCGTATCCGGTTCGAGCCAAAACATCTGTTGATCATTGATGGCAAAGATCAGTTTTGGCCCCAGACCCGCACCGTCGATCTGCCCAAAATATGGGCTCTCATTGCAGGCGTTCGGCGCGAGGCGATGTTCGGGCCAGTGGCCCGGCTTTCCCTTTGGATTCTCGTGCCAGACGGCCGGGTCGCGACCCGGCCAATCGATCCGGATCAGATCCGGCCACTCATCTTGGTTCAGATCGGCCGTGAAGTGGATGAAGGCGTCGCTGTAGTTACCCGCAGCATCATACTTGACCACCGGCGCAATCTCGTGCATCTTCCAGGTCGGCGCCTCATACCAGACCAGCCCGGCGAGAACATCGAGACGACCGTCGCGGTTGACATCCGCAACCGTCACCCCCTCGCTGCGGAACTCTGTGTCGAGAACAACCTTGCGCCACTTTAGTGAACGCCCAACCTGGTCGCGAGACGTGGAATCGCTACCCACGACCAGAGAGACGAGCAGGGTAACGATCGCAGCAATTGATAATCCGATCTTTGTGACTCTCATCATCACCTTCTCGCTGACTCCTATGAGAAGTCGAAGTTCTGCCATCACGGAACAAGTCAATGCGACCCATTCCGAACATCAATTTTTAAAGGTAGGGGTGTCTCTCATCTCTGACAATCCGGAAAGACGGTCGGAGTCTATTACGGATACCCCATTTTGACAAGCGCCAAAGCAAGGGCCAAGTCCAGGCGTATTTTTACGAAAGATTCGGTTCATCCTGACAGTTCCATTCTGAATTGACTGACGAAGCACAGAATCAATGAATCACGAAATACTCATCTGGCTTCGTCAACATGCTGATTCATCAGACTGACTCATCCTGATTCGTTTGATCAAGCAATCTCAAAAGAGACACAAACATGAACCGATTATGGAATCAAATATTTGCCAGAACGGACAGGATGATCACTTTCACGACGATCATCGCCTTGATTTTTGGGTTCTTATTTTTTCGCCCTTGGGTATGGGATGCCACATCATATCATTTACCTTTTGCAGCAAGAGAGCTTGGGATTCAGAACTATCTCGGGATATCCAACTTGCTCGATGAGAGATATAAAGGTTTTCCTGTTCTCTGGAGGTACGCTCTCGGGCCAGGACTGATTCTCAATAGTCCCAGACTGTACATTCTACCAAACATTGTTGCGGCATTATCAGTTGGGTACTGCCTGCACCGATTGCTCAATATCAGTAAATCAATGGCGATCGCAGCCACCCTTTGCTTTCCGATCACTTATTTGGGATTTGCGAGTGCATATCAAGACTACTTTACCAACGTGTTTATACTGATGGGAGGACTTCTTGCTGCCCGAGGAATGTTTTCAATAATACACGTGGAACACGGTCCAGGAATAGTACAAATTTGGGGTGGTTTTGCCTGTCTAGCAGTTGCCGCAAACACGAAAATACAAGGGATTATTCTTTCCGTAACAATTCTTACGGTGACACTTATTTACTCTCTTTTGCTCAAAATAATGAGATCAGGACCAACAAAGGAGGAGGCTCATCAACAAGAAGTGAAAGACAAGACAACCGACAGGAAGAACCATCTTCCCCTGATTTCTGCTGGAAACAAGCAAGGTATCCTGAAATTGGGAATTTCTTTTGCGTTGTTCTCTCTGATCTTTTATCAGCCTTTGTCAAACCTCAAACATTATAACAACCCATTCTATCCTGTAGAAACTCTTGGCTTCAAAGGTCCAGAAACCCAATACTCAACTCCACTGGAGTACATCCCATCTATTCCAATCGTATCGAATTTTCTCTCTCACTACTTGTCAATCCTGGAAATTGATCCATATATCTTGCCGCGTACCTTGCCTGACGGCAGAAAGTTTACACCGCCAAGATTGCGCAGTCTTGATATGTATAGCATGAGAGTACAAAGAACTGGCGGCTCAATTGGAATTATTTATGCTGGACTGATGGCGATCCTGCTGACCAATGCATTCCGGATCATCAAATCAAAACAGATCCATACATTCAATGAATCACTGGCTATCTTTTTACCACTTACTTCCATATTTGTTTCAATTCTTCCTCAGAGTCTTGATCTGCGGTACTATTTGGTGGGACTTTTCATCGCGAGTATCGGATCGCTTGCTGTTCCCTCGAAGCAGAAACTCCTCGACACTGCCAAGATTTTGATTTTGATCGGCCTTCTGATCAGTCTGCCGCATATAGTCGTCCGAGCTCGTAAAATCCTGACCCCAGACAGATTTTTAAATTTACAATCAGAATTACCCACCACGGAACAATGTATCCAACTGGGGCAGCTGACCGTGAATCGGGAAGGGAGAAAAGTGTTGAACTTGAACCCACAAACAGTTCGTGACAATGTGCCATTTCAATGCAGGCTCGTCATGCCTGAATCGATCTACATCGATTACTGCCAGCAACCTTGTACAACAGAGTAGATTTGGTTGACGTTGATCAAGGAGGGATCCAGCCCTCTCGTGAACCATTCAACCAGAGCCATTGTCCCCGGGAAGAAATGTACGTCAAGAAGTGAGGCCCAGGTTCACGGATCTCAGGCAAAGACATATCAGATGCCTTTGCAACGGGTAAACTACCCGAGGAGACATGTGTCAGAAGTGGGAGGGAGTTACAGAATGAGCAGCGGGAAGGAGAAGAGTGGATTTACGTGGCTGGCGGTCGAAACAGCCTATCGCGAAGCACGACCTTCGAAGCACGGGGAGGAGTTGCGTTGGATCCTCAACCGGGAGACGATCCGGCAAGAGACGACGGGAGAGGTGGTGACGCGAGGAGCGATTCGCCATCCCGGCATCTGCGTCATCGTTCCGGAAGAGGTGGATGGGCGAGTGTTGCTGCTCCGCCAGTACCGCTATCCAGCAGACCGGGCACTCTGGGAGTTGCCGGCTGGCACCCTCGCCGGGCGGGAGACACCGGAGGGGCGAATGGTCGCGACCGAATCACCGGCGGCCTGTGCCCACCGTGAGCTCCTCGAAGAGACAGGGTACCGCGCCGAAGAGATGATCGCGCTGGGGTCGTGCTATGCCATGCCCGGAAGCAGCGACGAGCGCATCTACCTCTTTCTGGCGCGCCAGCTACGGCCAGAGGCCGCCGCGCTCGATATCGGCGAAGTGGTCTATGAGGTTCGCGCCTTCAGTTGGGAGGAGATCGAAGCGATGATCGACGCCGAGACGATCGAGGACGCCAAGACCCTCGTTGGCCTCTTTCGGTGGCGGCGCTACCGGGATCGTGGCGGGTCCGCCAAATGACCGCAACGAGAGGCTTAGAGACTGGGTACGGCAGCAGGCAGGCCTGACAGACGGGTCAGTCGTGAGGGGCTGAAGGGGGCCAGTAAGGCCGCGGCATCACCTTGAGTGATCATTCCGGTCAATGCTTCTGCGGTGATTGGCGTGAGAAGGATGCCATTACGGTAGTGGCCAGTCGCGTGGAAGAGCCCCGCAATGGTTGGGTCCGGGCCGAGGATGGGCCAGCCGTCTTCCGAGCAGGGTCGCAGACCGGCCCAGATCTCGAGAATCGGCTGGTGGGCAATGGCGGGCAGAATTTCGCGTCCGATGTCGAGAATGGAGGCCAGCCCACCAGCGGTCACGCGGCGATCATAGCCGACGCGCTCCGTCGTCGAACCAGCGATGAGGTGCCCCCCGAGGCGGGGGACGAGATAGCCTCGGGCTGAGTAGACCACGTGCCGGAGCGGGACGGTCGGCATTTCAAGGGAGACCATCTGGCCCCGTACTGGTTCGACACGATAGGCCGGCACAATCCGTTCGAGCAGTTGGCCACTCCAGGCCCCTGCGGCGAGAAGCACAGTCGAAGCATGGATCGGGCCCCGGTCTGTCTCGACGCCGGTGATGCGGGCCTGACCCGCGGAACACTCGGTGAGGAGGCAACGGACGGTCGTCTCGACCATCATCTCCACCCCAACCCGTCGCGCCGCTAACGCCACCGCCTCGCCCAGCCGACGGTTGTTGACTTGGTGATCCTCTGGAAAGAGAAGACCCCAGCGGACGGCTGGGTTAAGGCCCGGTTCCAGTTCGAGGACCTCTTTGGCGGAGAGTCGCGCGACGGGCAGTCCAGCCTTCTGTTGCCACGCCCAGCGGTGCGTCAGCTCCTCTTCATCCGCGTCGCTGAGAACGAGATAGAGCGTACCTTCAGGCCGATACTCCACCTGCAGACCACTAGCCTGCTCCACCTCGGCAACAAAGGCGGGGTAGGCGCGCAGGCTCTCCCGGGTAAGGCGGAGAAAGGCGTCATCCTGATCGGCCTCGGAGAGCGGGGCCAGCATCCCCCCGGCGGCCCAAGTCGCCTCGCGCCCGGGACTCCCCCGCTCGATGAGGGTGACACGCAACCCCCGCAACGCCAGTCGCCAAGCAGTGGCGGTACCGATCAGCCCTCCGCCGACGACGACCACATCTCTTCCACTCTTCATCTTCTTCTGCTCTGCTGTCGGTCTTCGTCGACTTGAGGACCGGTTGAGAAGGGTGACATCCGCCCGAAGGTCAGACACCCTCCTGACTAGCACCGGTCGGTGCGGTCGATTCATTGGCGGGGGCTGACGACCGGTACTGCTCGCGCATCCGCCGCGCGTTCTCAAGGTGGCGATCGGTCCACTCCAGCTCCTTGGTAACGAAAAAATCGACCGTTTGTCGAATGCTCCCCAGGACCATCCGCTTGACCTCAGCGACCTCGTTGGCCGTCTTTTCTGGCATCAGCGCCCAGAACGTGTCGATCAGCAGATTGACCGGATTGATCGGCTTCGGTTCCTGTGCTTGTGACATCTCGATCCCCCTCTCCTCTGTTGCGCACTCAGTCGACCAGGTAGGTGGCCACGCAGGTATCTGTCTCCCAGACACGAACCTTGTAGACCTGGACGCGAGCATCGTCGATCTCGCGGCTGACTTCCTTGTAGAAATAGACGGCCATCTCCTCGGCCGATGGGTTGACCTCGGCGTCGAAGGGAGGCAGATCGTTGATATTCTTGTGGTCGAGGTAGTCGACCACCTTGCGGGTTGCCGCCTTGAGTTCCTTGAAGTCGATCAGCAGGCCGATGTGATTGAGCTGCTCACCGCGGACATGGACCTCGACGCGATAGTTATGGCCGTGCGTGTTTTCACACTTGCCCTGGTATCCGCGCAATGCGTGCGCGGATGAGAAGCCCATCTCGATCATCACTTCATGTCTTGGCATCGGTCGTTTCCCCTCCTTCGCTCGACAGTATACGGAACGAGCGACGGGGAACGCAAAGCAGGTTCCCCCAAGCAGAGGAGCGGCAGGGTTAGCGGTTGGCGGCTCGTTCTGCCTCGCGGAGACGACGGACGGCCGCTTCGTGGTTGGCGGAGGTCGTCGAGAAGACGTGAGAACCGTCCTTGCGGGTGGCGTCGACAACAAAGTAGAGATAATCGACGGGGGCGGGAGAGAGGGTCGCTTCGAGGGAGCGACGACCAGGGGAGGCAATCGGTCCTGGTGGGAGCCCTCGGACGAGGTAGGTGTTGTAGGGGCTTTGGCGATCGAGGTCGCTGCGGTAGATCTTGCCGCGATAGCGGTCCGCGAGCAGCGCGGCATAGATCACCGTCGGATCACAGCCGAGCGGCACCCCTTCGCGCAGGCGACGATGAAAGACCGCGGAGATCAACTCCCGTTCACGGTCGAGCTGGGCCTCCTTCTCGACCAACGAGGCCAGTGTCACGACTTGGCGGGTGGAGAGGGCCATCTCACCGGCCCGCTGCCGCATCTGGTCAGTGAAGACTTGGCGGAAGCGGCGCGCCATCGCCTCGACCAACTGGACACGTGTCGTCGTTGCCGAATACTCGTAGGTATCCGGAAAGAGGTATCCTTCGAGGTTCTCCGCCGCTGGATCGAGGTCCGCAATCAGCGAGACCCGATCGAAGAGAGGCAGGAGGGTCGAGGGCTCGGCGACAGGCGGCTCGGCGGTTCCCTCCAATCCCGCCAGCAGGCGGGCAATGTCGAAGCGGTTGAAGCCCTCCGGGATCGTCAGGCTGCGGGTCACCACCTGCCCCCGCTCCATCCGTTCTAGTACCTGCAGGGCGGAGATTGGCGTGGGAAAGCGGTAGTCACCCGCCTTGAGCACCATCCGGCGATCGAAGAGGGCCAGCCACAACCGCAGCGGCCAGTCGGTGTCGAGCACCCCTTCACGTCGCAACTGGCGCAGAATCTGCTGCCGTGAAGTGCCGATGACGATCGAGATGGTTCGATCCTGCGCCGGATGGGCCACCGGACGTGTGACCTGATCCCGGACCCAATAAAAGGCCCCAAAGACCAGCACAAGGAGAAAGAGCAGGCCGAGAAGAACCCGCCCACTTTCCACAGGGTTCCCTGCCCGGCCGACCTTCTGCCCGACATTCCGCCAGCTCGATGCGCTCATGCCCACTCCTCTTCTGATTCTGGTTGGAGATCCGCTTCGGGACGGAAAGGGCTCGTCGGAGGCGAGGCCATCGCCTGGGCGGCGAGGTAGTCCTCGAGGATGACGACAGCGGCAAGGGCGTCGGAATGGCGGCGGCGCTCGTCACGGGTCGCGCCGGAATTGCGCAGTCGGGCGTCGGCTTCCCGCGAGGTCAACCGCTCATCGACGAGCACGACCGGGAGGGAGAGTGCTGCTCGCAAGCGCTCCGCCAATCGTTCGACCCGTTGTGCCGCCTCTCCACGGCCACCATCCATCCGCAGCGGCCAGCCGAGCACGACCGTCCCGACCTCATGTTCTGCCACCAGCGATTGAATCTCGGCCACCGGATCGATCGGGCCGGTACGTCCCCGCCGCCGGATCGTCGGCAGTGGACGGATGGTCCACTGCAGTTCGTCGGTGATCGCAACCCCGATCCCTTTCACCCCATAGTCGATCGCCAAGACCCGCATCGGAAATCACTCTCCACCGAAACCAGCGGTCTCGAAAAAGGCGGCGGAGGAGCCAACCCACGTCCGATTGCGATTGAAGTCGACGCCCATCATCGCCCCCTTCCCGAGCCGGATGAGGGTCGTCACTGGAATTGGGTCCGTCACTCCCTCGGGCCAGAAGAGCATGACGCGCACCTCGACCTTGCTCGGCTCGTCCGGCGTCTCGATCAAGGGGTGATAGGCCACCTTCTCCTGCAGGAGGTAATCCCCTCTCTCCGTCGCCGGAATGGCCGCCAGATCGGCCGGTTGGACGTCGATCCGCACCCCCAGCCCGGCAAACGAGAAGAGCGGTTTGAGGACAAAGTTCTCAAGGTCGGACGGTGTCTCCGGCAACTGATCGAGAAACCAGGCTCGGGGCACGGTCGGATGGCGCAGGCTGGGCAGGGAAAACTTGCTCCAGCGGAAATACCAGTTGGGGTGTCCCGCCCACTCGACCGCCAGATCTGCGCGCAGATCGAACGAGGGTGTCACCCCCTTGCGCACCAGCTCGTCGATGATCGCCCGATTGTAGATCCGCCGGATCTCTACTTCCTGCCCTTGGCGACGGTAGAAGAGCTTTCGCCCCCGCTGAATCACCTCGGTCACGCAGACGTATTCGACTCCAAGCAGTCGCCGCGTCGCGGCAAAGTCAGGATAGGTCTTCTGCCGCAACGGATCGATCTCGAGCAGAATCACCTCGGCCGGATCGTGTCCACGGAGGACGACGCGCCGGAACTGCTCGAGGTAGGCCTCGTCGGTCAAGCCCTCGAGCAGATTGGCCAGTCCGCTGGGGGGGCCCAGATCGAACTGCTCGCGGTAGGCCTTGGCCAGCAGAAACTGGAAGGCGTGGAGGGAGGCGCACCCCTGCAGCTCGATCAAGCGGGGTACGACCCGCTCCGCCTCTTCATCCCAGACGAGGGCAAAATCGACTTGGACGAAGTGGGGATGGTCTCCTTCGTTCGGCACATCGAAGGCGGGTGGAATGGAGCGAGCCGACTCGGCGCGATAGGCCGGCGTGTTGAGCTGGGCAACGATCGACCGTGAGGCGGCCACCATCTCCTCGACGAGGGAGGCTGGCAGAAAGACCGGTGTCTCACTGACGCGAAACTCGACCTTCGCTCCGACCTCGGCTTCGAGAGCCTGAAGAAATCGATGGTAGCGATCGTCACTGAACGCAGTATTGAACCGTTGACGCAGGGATGGAATCACGATGCAGTCCTCGATCGACTTCTCACGGGGAGGAGACTGGCTGGGCGGAGCACAGACTGGCAGACCAAGCCGAATCGTAACTACTCACGGTGAGGAAGAGATGATTGCACCACAGAGCCACAGAGTTCACTGAGAAGAAGATAGGTAACTACTCCCTACATTGACAAACTTCAAGGGATCCCGCGGTCTAGTGATAACAACCCCAGATTGTCTAAGTTCGTCGTTCGTTGGCAAAACCAGAGTCTCAATCTTCTTCTCGGTGATCTCTGTCTGTCTGATACCATTTACCCGTAGGTTGCTCCGAAGCAAAAGTCATCCCAATCTTCTTCTCGGTGTTCTCTGTGCCTCGGTGGTGCCATGACCTCTTCAGTTCTGTGGCGTTGATTGCTTGTTGGCCCGGCCCACTTCCCGGCCTTCTTTGCTGTGAGTAATTACGCTGAATCACCATTCGGGAAGAGGGTGGCCGTCAGAGGGGAGACGAGCCTGTCAATCGTCGAGTTCCGCGTCCCGATCCTGCAGATCTTTTCCGGGCTTGAAGCGAATCGTCTTGCCCTCGGGAATCGACACCTGGGTTCCCGTGCGAGGATTCCGGCCGATCCCCCGCTTGCGCGGCTTGACGACAAAAACGCCAAACCCGCGCAACTCGATCCGCTCGCCCCGCTGCATTGCCGCCTTCATCGTCTCGAAGAGGACTTCGACCGCCTCTTCCGCCTTGTTCCTCTGGACCCCCGTACTCTCCGCAACCCTGTTGATGATATCCAGCTTGATCATGGCTCTTCCTCGGTGGGGCCGACGGATGGCGTCGGGCGGTCGATGACGACGAACCATCCCGTTTGAGGGGAGAAGTCCGCTTGGGTCCCGTTAAATGAAGACAGAATTATAGAAATCGGATCCGGGGAGAGTCAAGGAGCGACGCGGCTTCCCTCCCCCCAATCGCGGAGGGCATGGGAAGCCCGCTTGCGGGCAGGGAAAGCCATCGGCTACACTGCGCCGGTTCCCTTTCGATGAACCAAGGGTCTGCAACGAATCAGGTCAAAGGAGGCACAAGAGAGTGAGCGTCAAATCGGATCGCTGGATCATTCAGATGTGCCGCGAGGAGGGGCTGATCACCCCGTTCGAGGAGAAGCTCGTCCGGTACGTGGACGGACGGCGGATCATTTCGGCGGGAGTCTCTTCCTTCGGATATGACCTGCGCTTGGCCGCCGATGGATTCCGTGTCTTCTCTCCGATTGTCAGCGCGGAGATCGACCCGAAAAACTTCGATGAGCGCTCCCTGATCGAAGCCCCCCTCCGGCAAGCGGCGGATGGCTCGCAGTACTGGCTGCTGCCCCCCCTCTCCTACGCACTCGGAGTGACGGTCGAGAGCTTTCAGATCCCACGCAACATTCTGGGGCTCTGCATGGGGAAATCGACCTACGCGCGCAGCGGGCTAATCGTCAACACGACGCCGCTCGAACCGGGGTGGCGTGGGCGATTGGTCCTCGAGTTCTCCAACTCTGCAGATCTGCCCGTCCGCGTCTACGCCAACGAAGGAATCGCGCAGGTGACCTTCTTCGAGTCGGATGAGCCGTGCGATGTCTCGTATGCCGACCGGTCCGGGAAGTACCAGGACCAGACGGGGCTGGTCACACCCAGACTCTAACCGCCTACTCTGCCGCTCAGCCACCTAAAAGACCAACTGGCGCCAGTTGCGGCGCCACGCCTCCGTCTCGGCCAACAGATGGGCGAGGAGGGAATTGTCCGTGGAGAGCGCCGCAGAGGGCGCCTGCTGACGGGAGAGGCGGACCTCCCCGCGCGCCCCCCACTCCAGCCCGATCTGACCACCCGCCGCGAACCAGTGCAGTCCTTGCCGAACCGTTGCCTCCCGATGAGCCAGTGCCACGGCCAACTCGACCAGTGACGTCCGCCCCTCTTTGTGGCGGAGGGCATAGTTGATCAGGCCGCCAAGCCGCTGGAGAAAACCGGTCGGGGTCAAATCGGGTGGAGTGTGAGCAAAGAGGAGGAGTCGACGGGGACGAACTGTGGCGAGGGCGGCTTCCCACTCTTCCGGGCCTGGGGGGATGGTCCAGACCAGCAGCGTCTCGGCCGGGACGAGGGCATTCCGGGAGACTCCCGGCTCTCCTTCCCTGGCCGGCTGCCCTTCACGCCAGATGATCGCCTCTGGATGGAGGGCCAAGAGCCGATCTCGTTCGCGGCCCGGATCTGGGGACATTCGGCGATCAACAATGATGACTGGCGGAGTCTCCTCGACATCAGTTCGTCCCTCTGCAAGGGTTGTCGGGAGGAGGTCGAGGATCTCCAGAATCGGCTCGTCGAGACCCTCGCGGGAGCGCAAGCGGAGGTGGCAGGCGATGTCGACCTTATCCGGGAGAGGGGACGGGAGAGAGGGAGCATTCCATAAGATGGCGTGGCGGCGGGCGCCGTCGGAGGCTTCAAGCAGCAGCTCGAGAGCTTGTCCGCGCTGTCCCAGTTTGCGTTGCCGGACAACTCGCAAGCAGCGGCTGGCGAGGAGCAACCGCCGATTGCCGGTGCCAAATGGGGCGAGCCGTCCAAGGTCAGCGAGCAGTTCCGGAGTGATCTCTGCCAGGGTAAGCTCTCCATCGAAGAGCAGTCGGGGAGGGGGCAAGGGGGTAGGCTCTTGCTCGAAAAGCCCTGGTGGCGCCTTGTCTTCCCGCACCGCTCGGGAGAGGCAGCGCCGAAACGCGAAGAGCTGGTCGCGGTGGAGCGAAAGAGTTGCCGCCCTTGCACTCCCACCAAAACGGAGCAAGTGGTCCCGACAACTGCCCAGCACCTCTTTGAGGTCACAGGCAGGCCCAGACTTGGCCCACCCGGAAAGGACGGTGTCGCTGCCTCCCAGCAGGACTACTGGTCTGGCGTAGCGCTCAGCGAGCCACCCCGCGACCGTCCCAGTGGTCCGGCTCCGCCAATCCGGATGCGCGAGAACGATCGCAGCATACCCGAGGAGCGTCGGATCCTTCTCGAGCAACGCCATAGCGCTCGCCTCGATCCACTGCCGCTCTTGTCGACGACGGGCGTGGAGCCCCTCACACTGGGACGCCAACTCGGCCGCGCGGAGCGCGTCCTGGGTCGTCAGTAACTCGACACAGTCGGCGGGGTCTCCCAGTTGTGCCTGGGCACTGAGGCGCGAACCGGGACCAAAGACGAGGTCGACCTCATCGAGCGTCGCCAGCGAGAGTCCAGCCGCCTCGCACAGTGCCCGCAATCCGACACGCTCTGTCCGCCGAATGGCCCGGATCCCGCACCAGAGCAGCCGCCGCGCCTCGCCGCGCAGCTCCGCCTCGCCAGCCGCCAGACCGAGGGCGACGAGGTCGAGCAGACTGTCTGGCACGACCCACTCGGGCCCCCTCCCCGTCAGGGCCCGCAACAGTTGAAAGGCCATCGCCGCTGCCGTCAACCCTCGCATGGGGTGGTCCTCCGGCAACCGCGCCGCACTGAGTACCACCCCACGTTCGACCAGAGGGACATCCCACTCGACGGAGAACGAGAACTCGGGTGGGTCGAGCAGGACCACCTCAACGCCAGCAGCGCCGGCTTCGGTCACGACCTCGCGCAGGAGTCCTCCCCGGCCACACGTGACGACCCCTCCCCGGCGAGCGGCCATCCAGTCGCGCAGGAGAGCGAAAGCGCGGGTGCGGCCCTCCTGGGTCGCCACCGGGATGACGGCCTCGGTCTCGATGCCAGCGCGGCGCAGTCCCGAAAGGAGGAGGGAGGTCGCCACCAGCCCATCGACATCCTCTGCCCCCCAGAGCAGCACCGGACTCCCAGCGGTCCTCGCTCGCTTCAGGTTATCGACGGCCTGGGCCATTCCAGGCAGATCGAATGGTGAAGGGGAGGGGCCCGCCGCTGGGTCGAGAAAGGCGCGCCAGTCGGGCTCGGCCTCCAATCCCAGCCGCACCAGTCGCTCCCCTACCAAGCGGTGCCCCCCCACCTCGGACTGTAGCCGGGCGGGAACTTCGACGGGTGGGAGCGCTTCCCATTCCATCAGAACGCTACCTCCCCCAAGTCGTCGAGCCGAAGCGCCCCCCCGTCCTCGACGTCTGCCGGATCGCCGAAACCCTCGACGGAATCTTCCTCCCAGGTGGCGGCCTCGCGTCCACGATCACAGAAGGAGCGATAGCGACAGAAACGGCAGGTCCGCTCGTCCGTGGTCAGCGGGAAGGCTGTCCGGGAGAGCATCTCCGCGATCACCTCCCGTAATCGCGCCTCATCTTCGCGCTGCTGCGCGACACTGTACGGAAACTCGATCGTCTTTCCCTGCTCTCCCTCCCCGGCAAACCAGTAGATCATGGTGATCCGTTCAGGATCGATCGGCTCTCCACCGTGGAGCCATCCTCCCGCCTGCGTCAGCACATACGGGTAGACGACGCTCTGCCATCTCCGCTTCAACACCGCCGGTCGGGAAGGTCGTCCCGTCTTCCAATCGACAATCAGAAACGATCCATCTTCCTCTCGCGCCACCAGATCATACTTGGCCATCAGCCGATTCGCGCCGAAGGGGGCCGAGAGCGTCAGCTCCGCCTGCCGCTCTCGTGGAAGGCGGGCCGCTTGCCAACGGAGATAACGTTCCCACCACCCTCTCAGCGCTCCATCGCCTGGCGCGAGCAGTGTCGACTCGAGCAGTTCGGGCGCGACTCCCAGCGTATGCTGGTGGACCAGCTCGTGGAAGAGTTGCCCTTCCCGCACGCGGGCCTCCAACTCGAGGCCCGGCCCGACGTCGAGTGCTGGCCAGTCGAACTGCGCGACATACCGAAGCTCAAAGCGCCGCGGACAGTCGCCGTAATCCTGAAGAGCACTCTGACTGAATTGGAATGGCTGTGGAATCATGCCCCCTCCTCTTCATCGATGGGTGTTCCAGGAGCCGCGCGCTCCCCAGCCGCTTCGCCTTCCAACTCGATTCCATTCGCCAGGGCGGCCGTCAAGGGGTAGAGAGATCGGGCCGGTTGCAGATTGCCCATTCGTCCCGTGTTCCAAGTGATGATCAGCTCGCGTCGTGCTCTGGTCACCCCGACATAGAGCAGCCGCAACCGCTCCGCAGCATAGTCGATCCGGGCAGCACGGCCAGCCTCGCCCAGATGATAGGGGGCGCCTGACTCAAGCGCCTTCAATTGCGCCAGTGCTTCGGCTTGTGGATTGAGCCGATCTTTCAAATAGTAGACCTCGCCCTGATAGACGTCGTGCGGATCGCCGGAGGGGAAATCATAATTATTGACCGACGTCAGATGGACCCGATCCCATTCCAGGCCTTTGGCACCGTGATGAGTCATCAGGACAACCTGTCCAGGATATTGCGAAGGGTCGAACTGTTCCCCATCCTCAGCCAGTCCGACAAACTTCCGGCTGTTGGTGGCGATCTCTCGCAGTTCGAGATAACACTGGTGAAGGGTGTCGCGCGGCTGGTCCAGGGCGGTTCGCTGGAGCTGCAGAGCAATGGCATAGGCGGTTGCAATCTCCGCCGGCTCCGCGAAGAGATCGGCGGCGATTGTCAGGATGAGCTGGTCGACAGGAAGCAGGCTGGCCCGCTGCCAGACCCGAACCCGCTCCCGAAAGGCCTCCAGACGATGCCACATCTCCGGAGGAGCACCGGCCAGAGACGGCTCCTGGCGACGTTCCTGCAACCAGTCCCTGCCGTGCGGCGCAAGATAGGACTCGACCTGACGGCAATTGCGCAGTTGGTTCGCCGCCTCGATGACCACCTTCGAGTCGCGCTCTTCCCGCTGCCAGACAACCAACCCATCGGCGACGGCTGCCGTCTTCGTCGGATGGGCCAAGAGATCGAAGATCCGGCAGAGCGCGCCCGCCACTTGCCGGGTCGAGGTCGTCGTCTTGAGCATCTCGACCACCGGGAGGCGGGAGGCCCGCAGAACCTTGGCCATCTCCGCACCCGATTTGTTGGTCGGAACGAGCACGGCCAGCGTCCGGTCGAGATGGCCCGGAAGCCACTCCGCAATCCGACCGGCCACGTATTCCCGCTCCTCTGCCGCCGTCATCTTCCGATCGAGATGAATCTCGATGTTGCCCGGGTGGTCCGCGGGATTTCCCTCGGTGAGCGGCCTGATCGTTGGCCCGGCGAGTGGTCTCCGCTGCCGGACCTCCTCGCGCGGATGGTGCGTCGCCCAGGCGATCAGCCGGTTGGCCAGCCGGATGATCGAAGGCGCACTGCGTCCGCTCTCCGGCAACTCACGCGCCTCCACGCCAGACTCCAGCAGAAACCGACGCAGAAATTCTGGGCTCGCCGTGGTAAAGGTCTCGTAGATCGCCTGATTGGGATCTCCAACGCGAACCCAATTGCCCGTCGCCCCCACCAACTGCCGCAGAATCGCCTCCTGTAACTGGCTGCTGTCCTGGGCCTCATCCTCAAGAATGACCGGCCAGCGCGTCCGCAAGCGGGCTCGATAGTCCTCATCCGCTTCGAGCGCCTCCAGCGCCAGCCGAATCAGATCCTGAAAATCGACGGCTCCGCGATACCGCAACGCGCGCTCGTAGTCCTCGTAGACCGCAGTGCCCATCTCCGCCAGCGGGAGCAGACGGGGATAGTCGGCGAGGGCACTCCGCAGACGCTGCGGGCTGAGCCGATAGTCTTTGGCGCGCTGGATGAAGTTCCGGGCGATCTGCGGAACCTCTCGGCCCTTCCAGGCCTGGAGAACTTGGTCGCTGCGCGGTCCCGTCTGGGGGGGGAAGTACTCCTCCGCCCCAAAGGTGGGGTGTGCGCGGAACCAAGCGTGGACGGCGTCAGAGAGGATGTCGCCCGCCTCCTTCTCGTCGAGGATCTCGAACTCATCGGAGAGACCAACCAAGCCTGGCCGCTCGCTGACGATGTCTTTGGCCAGCCCGTGGAGGGTTCGGACGCGGTAGAGGGTCCCCAGGCTCTGCTCTCCCAGAAACTCCCGAACCTGCTGTTCAAATTTGCCGCGGGCGGCATTGACGAGCGTCACCACCAGAATCTGCTGTCCCCTGGCGAGTGGTGTCTCCTGGACCAACCGTGCGGCCAGCAGGGAGAGCGTCCAAGTCTTCCCACTCCCCGGCACCGCCGAGACTCCCATCCGGCCCTCTCGGTAGTCGAGAATGCGGGCTTGGCTTGGACGTGGGCGCGGAAGTGGTCTGCTCATGCCCTCTCCTCCTCCTCCAGCACCACGGTCTCCACCCCACGCCCACTTGCCCTCCCTGCCCGCAACAGGTGGTCAAAGACGACCCGCAACTCTCCGACCTGCTCATAACCGCGCTCATCATACTGACTGATACCGAGGTAGATCCGTCGCCGGCACCGCCGGATCAGGCCTGCGACCACCCGGCAGAGCATCTCCCGCGACGACTCCCGCTCGTGCATCTCCGTCCAGGCATCGCCCCGGTTCCACTGTTGACTGAGGACATACGGCTGAGTCAGCGGCTGTTGCAGCCGACGGTTCCAGGCCCCGCTGTCGAGGTTGAGCCAGAACTGGTAGTCGACCGCTTGATTGCTCAACAGAAAAGTGTAGGCGGGTGCGATCAGCACGGCGCGTTCCGTCTCTTCCTGACGCCGCACCGGGTCATACTGGTCCGCCAGAATCCCCTGATCGACGAGGCGAAGATACTCATTCCCCAGGTCGAGCCGCGTCTCGATCACCTCGGCTGACTGGCGGAACGACTGGGCCGACGCGATCAGGTTCGAGACGATGCGGACTGCGTCGAGATCCCGGTGAAATCCAAAACCAGGCTGCGACAGCACCTCCCCAAACAAGCGTCGGAAGAAGAGATCGATCGGCGTCCCCCTTCGACGGGGGGCTCCTTCTGCCGCGGCCCCCTCTGCTAATGGCACCGCCTCTTCGTGCCGATACTTCCAGACCCACTCCCGCAGGCGATCGAAGCGCTCTCCGTAGACTTCGGTCAAACGCCCCCGCCGCTCGGCGTTGGTGATGCCTGCGAACGGGTGCAGCTCCCCCTTCGCCGAGAAGAGGACCTCGACGAAGAGGCTCGCCCGGGCGAGGTCGATCCCTTCGAGCACGCACAAGAGCATCTGGACAACGTGCGAGGCACTGACCCGGTAGGCATCGTCAAACTGCCAGTGCGGGTGGGCCAGCTTGGCCAGCGTGACGAGCGCCTTGACCGCTGGCTCGGCGTGGAGCGGACGGGATGGTCGCAGCGTTCGACTCTCGATCCCACGCCGAGCCAGCCGATTGACCAGAGAAAACCGCAGCGCGTCCCCCATCAACGGCGCCAGAATGACGATCCGGTCCGGTGGCACCTTCCGCCGCTCCACCAGCCGTGCCACCTCACTCGCGACCCAATCGAGCATCTGCGGATGAAAACGGCTCACCGCCGCTCGCGGATAGACGATCGCCCGTCGTGCCACCTCTTGCCGCCGCCGCTCTTGGAGGACGGAGGCGTTCGACCGCACCTCCTCCTTCTCATCCTCCTGCAGGATCGCGACAACCTCGCCGAGCAGTGTCTCCACCGATCGCGACATTACCCGCGTCTCCCTCAACTCGACCTCGCGGTCACATACCTCCCGCAAAGCCTCGCCCGATCGGTCATCCGCCCCCAGGAAGCGACGGTACCCAGCCTCCTCATCAAAGATGACCAACGACGATCGCGTCCCTGGTACCCACTCCCGCAGCAACCGATGGGTCGCCGGCGTGTCCTCCTCGACATTGTCGACGATCAGGTACTGATACCGTCCCCGCAGCGAATCCTGCACCGAGGCAAACGACCAGAGCGCCTGCGTGAAGAGCTCCACCTGCAAGGAGAAATCGAGCAGATTGTACCGGCGACAATAGTCCCGGAAGAGATTGACGCAGGTCTGGACGTCCCCAAAGATGTGCTGTCGTTCCGGGTCGTCCGGAAAGGCCGACTGCAGGCGGGCCCCAATCGTTGTCGATGGAAACCCGACCACTGCCGACTTGTTGAGATTGTCCGCCAACTGTCCAAAAAGGCGGGCCCGGTCGATCGTCACACTCTTGAAATAGTCGTTCCGCTCGATCTCTGGTTGCAGCAACTTGAACATCAGATACTGCACCATCTCGAGCGACAGCGCTTTTGGTCTGCGCGTCGGGAAGGTCTGGCTCAGCCGGTCTGTCACCAGGGGCCAGAAGAGCTGCACCGTCCTCCGCGCCAAACTGCCGAGCGTCGCGATCGTTACCTCCGCTCCCGCCCGCCCCTCCGATCGGCGGATCTCCCGCTGATACGGCAGGGCCAATCGACGCTGCGGAACCAGCACCAGGATGCGGTGCGCCGGTACCCCCTCGGCGAGCAACCGCTGGAGCCACCGAGCCCCCACCGTCGTCTTCCCGACACTCGCCTTTCCGCGCAGAAAGATCCGTTCTCCCGCAGCCGACTCGAGTACCGCGCATTGCTCCTCTGTCAATCTCAGCTCCAGATCCCCAGACATCCCTCTCCACGCCTCCCGCCGCTCTCCCGAACCCGCCCACCCCATGTCGGGAGAGAACGGACCAATCCAATCCCCCAAGCAACTCCTGTCCTCGTCCTTGCTTTCTGCGACATTTGAACGCCACTGGTCCGGACGGCCACTCGGTCCAGTCGCATTCAACCAGAACCACTTTCCTCACCACGCGATCCCCAATCTACCAAAGGGCCACCTGCCAAGCCTTCAGACCAACAGGCAATGACCGCAGCACGATTCGCTGACGAGGCAGGAGAACTACCCCCTTCAACCACCATCATCCATGCATTCTGCTCGACCGGGCAGGCTGAGTAGCCCTGGCCTTGGCGAGGAGGCTCTCCCTGACGCTCCAGGGGGATTCTCTCCGGCGCGAGGCGGACCACTCCCGCTATTCTGCCCCCCCCGACCTCCGTCGGCAATAGTGCCAGGAGAGATCGACTCGCTGATCCATCAAGGGGCAGCGGATCGCTCCCGCCAGGCACCGGCCAGATCGAACTCCATATTGTTTCGTGGTTCCGCCGTGATTGCTGTTAAAGTTGATCCCTGCGCTGGCGTTATAAAAATTGCGTGAGCCGACATCTGCGAACAGTTCCGTGCGGCCTTTCATGGTGTAGTCAGCCAGCCGGTGGGCGCCAAGAGAACCTAGAGAGGAGAACGATATGAAGATCTCAATTATGACGATATGGATCTTTTTGGTCCTGTCACCACCATTTGTAGCCGGAATGGAGCCCGTCACAGCACCCAAGTCGGCGGATGCCGCGGCCGCGACCGTGACCAAGCCCGCCGATTCAGGCCCGGTGGCGGTTCCCGAACCATCGGAGAAGGCCATTCGCTACCACCGCGGCGGGCTCTGGATCTGGCTCTTTCAAATGGTCCTGGGCTTGCTCCTGCCGGCGTTCTTCCTCTTCACGGGCATCTCTGCCCGCATCCGTGACTTGGCGCAACAGCTCGGACGGCGCTGGTTCTTCACCATCGCCATCTACATCGCCATCTTCTCGCTCCTCTCGGCGGTCGTCGAGCTGCCGATCAGCTACTACACCGACTTTGTCCGCGAACACCAGTACGGACTCTCCAATCAGACCTTCGGCAAGTGGCTCAAGGACTCGCTGCTCAGTCTCGGGATCGGAATCCTCATCTCGGCCCTCTTCCTGTGGGTACCCTACCTGCTACTCAAGCGGAGCCCACGGCGCTGGTGGCTCTATACCAGCCTGCTGGCTATCCCCTTTCTGCTGCTGCTGATCCTCGTCCAGCCGATCTGGATCGATCCGCTCTTCAACAAGTTCGGACCAATGGAGAACAAGGCACTCGAGACCCGTATTCTTGACCTCGCCGAGCAGGCCGGAATCGAAGGCGGCCGCGTCTTCCAAGTCGACAAGAGCGCCGACACCAATGCCCTCAACGCCTATGTCACCGGCTTCGGTCAGACGAAACGGATCGTCCTCTGGGATACGACCATCGCCCGACTCTCCGAAGAGGAGCTGCTCACCGTCATGGGCCACGAGATGGGCCACTATGTCCTGGGTCATATCTGGAAGCTGATCGGCTTCATCGCGATGCTGATCCTGGTCACCCTCTACCTCATCTACCGGACCTCCGGCTGGATGATCGCCCGGTATCGCCAGCGCTTCGGCTTCGATTCCCTGGCCGACATTGCGTCATTTCCGCTCTTGATCCTGCTCTTCAGCGGATTCTTCCTGGTCGCTCAGCCGATCATGTTGGCCTTCAACCGCTCGGTCGAGCTGGATGCCGACCGCTTCGGCCTCGAGATCACCCGTGACAATCGCAGTGCCGCCAATGCCTTCGTCAAGCTCCAGGAGGACAACCTTGCCATCCCCCGGCCCCACTGGCTCGAGAAGATGTGGCGTGCCAGCCATCCTCCGCTTGGTGAGCGGATCGACTTCTGCAATGACTACCGCCCGTGGGAAAAAGGCCAGCCACTCCAGTACAGTCATCTCTTCCGCAAAGCTGAGTGAGTCACAACCAGCAACAGTCGAGCCGGGATTGGCATTCAACGGGAGACCAGACGAGCCCGTCCCCTCGCGGCGAGTGGAGTCGCACAGACCGATGGGCCCCGCTCTCGAACGGGAAGATTTGAGCAGGAAGCGGGTTGTCGGCGCCAGACGAACGAGCGAGAACCAAGCCCCCCCCCTGAAGCAACCCGGTCCAGAGGGGTGGAGGGGTGGAGGGGGGAGCAGCGTGAGGGGTGGAGGGAGAGCTCAGACTGGGCGCTTATCGCGGAGCGCCAGGAAGTAGAGCCCGGCACCGACAAAGGGGACGAGCACAATCACGACCAGGACGGCCTTCGTCGCCCAGTCCCGCGCCGAGCGGAAGATGTCGATGACGGCCGCCAGTGTCAGACACGAAGAGAGAAACCATAAAAGATTCCGCACAACCCCTCCCCTCTTCCAGGATCAGCCTCCCAGCCGCGAACGAACCAACTGGTTGACCACTTTTCCGTCGACTGTCTCGCCCGCCAACTTGGCCATGACCGCCTTCATGACCGCTCCCATCTGCTTGAGATCGGATGCTCCCAACTCGGCGATCGACTCGTCGACGATCTTCGCCACCGCTGCCTCGTCGAGCGCTGTGGGCAGATAGGCCTCGATGAGGGCAATCTCTCCCTCCTCTTTCTGGGCCAACTCCTCCCGGCCCGCCTGCCGATATTGCTCGACGCTGTCCCGGCGCTGCTTGACCAGTGATTGCAGTACCTTGATGGCTTCCGCATCCTCCAACGAGGCCATCTTCTCAATCTCGCGATTCTTCAATGCCGTCTTGACCATCCGAAGCACAGAGAGCCGTTCCGCCTCCCGGTTCTTCATCGCCTCTTTGAGATCCTCATTGATCTTTTCTAAAAAAGTCATCTTTCCTCCTCTTGCCGGCCTCTTGTCTTGCTCTGGAATCACCGACATTCGCCAGCTTGGCCCTTCGCCGTTGGGGCCTTCCGCTCACCCCCCCCACCCTTCCCGTTGGCAAACGGGCATCCCAGCCGAGTTTTCGTTATAGGCCGCTGGGGCTGGCACTGTCAAACCTCGGCCAACCCGTCCGGAAGGGCGACGGTCTGCCCTTGTTGCTTCCCTCACAGAAATTTGTTAGCCTCTCAAGCTTGGATCCCAGAAGAACCTGCCTCTTGCGAAAGTGGCGGAACTGGTAGACGCACCAGACTTAGGATCTGGCGCCTGACCGGCGTGGGGGTTCGAGTCCCCCCTTTCGCATTGCCAATCTTCCGGTATTCCCCGATTCTCCCTTCCATCTGCTGATGTCCCGATGAGTCGATCATCGCCCCGTCAGCGGTTGGTTGAATGGCCTGTGCCGCCGGGCCCGGCCGCTTCTGCCGAAGGAGCAAGTCGACGTGAGAGACATTTCTGGGACCTCTTGGCCACCCAGGAGACTCGGCACCTGACTTGGCATCTTCGGATTGATCGGCCCTCGGCTGGAGTGAGTTCAACAGAAAGGCGAAGATACTTTGAAACTCGAAGTTGCGGTGATCGACATCTCCCCCACCCGGAAAGAATTGTCCATCGAGGTCGGCGCCGATGCCGTCCGGGCGGAGTACGAAAAGGCCTATGAGGCCTATTCCAGACACGCCCAGGTTCCTGGTTTTCGTCCGGGTCGTGTGCCTCGCAGTGTCCTTCGTCAACGATACAGCAAGGAGGTCAAGGGAGAGGTCCTCTCCCAACTGGTCCCCCACGCCCTCTCACACGCGATCTCCGACCATAAGATTCACGCGGTGGGAGAGCCCTCGATCTCGATGGAGGAGATCTCTCTCGTCGAAGGAGAGCCGCTGCGATTCAAGGCGGGATTCGACATCATTCCCTCTTTCGAACTGGGCACCTATCGGGGAATTCCTGTGACCCGGCGCGTCGTGCAGGTGCTTGATGAGGACATCGATCAAGTCATTTCCCGCTTCCAGAACGCCAACGGGGAGCTCGTTCCGGTCGAAGACCGCCCCTCCGAAGCGGGAGACGCCGTCACGATCGATCTTGTCGGGAAGTATCTCGACCCCCCCGAGGAGGAGGACCTCAAGACAGATGGCCTTAATATCGAACTCGGCGCCGAGGGGGTCCATCTCTCTTTCAATGAGCACCTCACCGGAGTTCGTCCCGGGGAGGTTCGCACCTTTGAAGTGCACTACCCAGAAGATTTCAGCTCCCCCGGGCTGGCCGGAAAGAAGATTGCCTTTACCGCCAATGTCAGTGCGGTCCGCCGCAACGAACTCCCCACGCCAGAGGAGTTGGTCGAGTTGGTTCGTCCAGGCCTGACCGTTGACGAGTTTCGGGCGGAGATCCGTCGCAACCTGGAGACCCATCAGGCGGAGAGGGCGGATCGGAAAGTCAAAGAAGATCTCCTCACCAGCCTTCTCCAAAACCTCACCTTTGAGATGCCGGAAAAGCTGATCCAGGGACAGAAGGAGATGCGCAGCCGGCAGTACCTCCAACAGCTCTTCTCCAGCGGACTCGCTATGGAGCAGCTACGCCAGATCGACTTGGCGGGGGAGATGGCCAAACTCAGCTTCATGGCTGAACGGGAGCTGCGTGCCGCGTTCGTCATGAACCGGATCGCGGAAGCGGAGAAGATCTCTCTCACCGAGGAGGATCTCGACGCCGAGATCGAGCGACGTGCAGAGGCCTCCAACACCTCGCCGGAGGCCCTGATTGCCCGCTTGACAAAGGAAGACCGCCTTTCTACCATCGAAGACGGTCTCATTTATGAAAAGACTCTGCAATTCCTGCTCGATCAGGCGCAGGTCACCAATCTGACAGTTACGGAGGAAGAGGCCCAACGGCTCGAGGCCGAGGCTGACCAAGAGCTGACGGCCAAGGCGGCTCGTTATCTGCCTCCGGCAGCGATCAAGCCCGTCCTGGAGGAGAGCTCGGAGACTTCTTCCAATGGCGACTCCGGCGAGACAGTCCCCTCGTCCCCCGAAGGTTCCTCCGCTGACGAGACTACAGGCGAGACGGCAGAGTGAGTCTTGACACCTCCGCTCAGTCTCCATCCAGTCACCGGCAGCAACCGTTCAGGCTACGTTACGTACAGTTGTAACCTTATGATCAATCCTCAATCGCATCTCGTTCCGATGGTCGTCGAGCAGACGGCGCGTGGCGAACGCGCCTTCGACATCTACTCGCGACTGCTCAAAGACAACATCATCTTTATCGGCACACCGATCGACGACACGATCGCCAATCTGGTCGTCGCCCAGATGCTCTTCCTCGAATCGGAAGATCCAGACCGGGAGATCTCCCTCTACATCAACTCTCCCGGTGGATCGGTAACCGCAGGCATGGCGATCTATGACACGATGCAGTTCGTCCGTTGCCCTGTCACCACCTTCTGCATTGGGCAGTGCGCCTCGATGGCGGCGGTCCTGCTGGCGGCCGGGACCAAAGGACGACGCTTCGCGCTCCCCAATTCGCGGATCCTCATCCACCAGCCCTCCGCAGGGGGCATCTCGGGGCAGGCAACCGATATCAAGATTGCCGCCGAGGAGATTCTGCGTCTGCGGGAGCGACTCAATGAGATCCTCGCCCACCACACCGGCCAATCGATCGAGACGATCGAGCGGGATGTCGAGCGGGATCGGATCATGAGCGCCAGTCAAGCTCGCGAATACGGACTGATCGACCAAGTCATCAAACACCGTGAGTGATCGAGTGGGGCCTCCGCCCGCTCTGCTTGGTCTGGAACGCCCCGATGGCTCTTCCGACACTGGAACGCGGGTGTCACCAGAGGTGGCCCCCGCGCCACTGACCCCCCTTATGAGCGACTATCCCCCACCAGAGGAGACATTGCCCCCGTCGCGCCGCCGAAGAAAGTCTGCGGGCACTACTTCTGCGCTCCGTTGCTCCTTCTGCCACCTTGGGGAGGGGGAGGTCGCGCGGCTCTTCGAGGGATACGCCGGCTACATCTGCGATGAGTGTGTCGATGTCTGCGTGCAACTACTCGCCGATTACGAGCAGATGGGCGTCCCTCCGCGCAAGTTGGAGCGCCCCTGGTACAAGCGCCTCTTTGGGGCAGGCGGAGAGGGATCGGGCAGTTGCAGTTTCAATCTCCACGACCGGCACAACCCCCAGGGGGAACGGCTCTTTCCTGGAGACGACGCGCGAATCTGCGACAAGTGCCTCCGTGCCTGCGAAGTGCTCAAATCGACCCTCGTCCTTGGGGGATGAGGCGGCGTGCCGCCAACCCAGGAAGGTCGATCGCCTCCCTATCTTGCAGAGCCCCTGCCGCTTGTTTATGATACCGTTTCGTGATCGCGCTGCGACAAGCCGGGAAGGAGGTGCACTCCCCCCATCAACGGCACTCCGCAACGACCTGGCCCAGCTCACACACTTCGATGTGACGCCACTTGACGGATTCACGCCCGGAATCCAAGCCCCCCCCGTATCGTGGGAAGAGGTATATTCTTTTGTCTATTGAGGTGGAGGACTCCGCGGAATGAGAAGAGGGGATGACACTTTGCGCTGCAGCTTCTGTGGCAAGAGCCAGAATGAAGTCAAAAAACTGATCGCCGGACCCACTGTTTACATCTGCAATGAGTGCATCGACATCTGCATCGAGATCATCAGTGACGACGCGCAACAGGAGTCGACAACCAACCGCGCGCCTCTCCCCAGGCCCACCGAGATCAAAACCTTCCTCGACGAATATGTCATCGGCCAGGAAGAGACGAAGAAGAAGCTGGCCGTCGCCGTCTATCAGCACTACAAACGGATCGAGATGCTCAAGCGGTCGGGCGAGGTTGAGATCCAAAAGTCGAACATCTTGTTGGTCGGTCCCACCGGAACGGGCAAAACGCTCCTCGCCCAGACGCTGGCGAAGATGCTCAAGGTTCCCTTCACGATTGTCGATGCCACGACGCTGACCGAGGCCGGCTACGTCGGTGAGGATGTCGAGAACATCATCCTCAAGCTCCTCCAAGCCGCCAATGGAGATGTCGAACGAGCCCAACAGGGTATCATCTACATCGACGAGATTGACAAGATCTGCCGCAAGGACGAGAACCCCTCGATCACCCGCGATGTCTCCGGCGAAGGGGTGCAACAAGCGTTGCTCAAGATTCTGGAGGGCACGGTCGCCAACGTGCCTCCGCAAGGCGGCCGCAAACATCCGCATCAGGAGTTCTTTCTCGTCGACACGACCAACATCCTCTTCATCTGTGGGGGAGCGTTCGTCGGACTCGACAAGGTGATCCAGAAGCGTGTTCGGCAGCAGGGAATGGGATTTCACGCCAACCTCCACTCGATGGGCACCTCGCGAGGGCCCTCTCTGCTCGAACAGACGCAGCCGGAAGATCTGATCCGCTACGGTCTCATCCCTGAATTTGTCGGTCGCCTTCCCGTGATGGGAACCCTGCACGAACTCGACGAGACGGCGATGATCGAAATTCTGACCCAACCCAAGAATGCGCTGGCCAAGCAGTATCAACGAACCTTCGAGTGGGATGGAATCAAGCTGCGATTTACGGAGGACGCGCTCCAGGCCATCGCCCGGCAGGCCTGCGAGCGCAAGGTGGGAGCGCGCGGACTCCGCATGATCCTTGAGGAGTTGATGCTCGAAGCGATGTACACCCTGCCCGGGCAGAAGAAGATCAAAGAGTTTCAGGTCACGGCCGAGATGGTGGCCAATCGTCGAGTGGTGTTTCCGTTGGAGAAGGCGGGCTAGTCCCCTCCCCAGCGGACAGGAAGAGACGCAATGATGCAAGAATTTCACGATCGAACCCCGAGTGATGTCGTCGAATACCCCATGGTCCCAATCCGGGACGTGGTCGTCTTTCCACAAACCAAAGCTGCTTTTGTGATCGGGCGACCTGCCTCCGTGCGGGCGCTCGAAGAGGCACTGGCAGGAGAGCGGATCATCTTTCTGGCCACGCAGCACGATGCGACGATCGAGGATCCCAAGGCGGACCAGATCTACCAAGTGGGGACGCTCGCCTACATTGCCAACTCGATGCGCAAACCGGACGAGACCACGATCAAGGTTCGAGTCGAAGGGCAGGAGCGGGCGCGAATCGTGCGGGTCGAGGACCGGGATGGAGTGGCGATCGCCACGCTGCGGCGTGCCCCCCTCCCGATCGAAGACCCCAAACAGAGTTTGCCTCTCATCGGGCGATTGACCAGCCTCACCGAGCAGTATCTCAAGCTCGCCCAGGACGTCAATCTGGACCAGATTCAAGCGGTGCTCCGCCTGCCGGATCCGGGACAGATCGTCGACCAACTCGCCGACAAGATGCGGCTGGAAGTCGTCGACAAGCAGGGCCTGCTCGAAATCTATAGCGCTCACGATCGACTCCTGCGCATGATCGAGATTCTCGAGATTGAGATCGACAAGCTCAACATCGACCGGACCATCCAGACCCGGGTCAAGCGGCAGATGGAGAAGCAGCAGCGGGAGTATTACCTCAACGAAAAGATCAAGGCGATCCACAAAGAGCTGGGACGGAAGGATGAGCGGGCCGAGATCGAGGAGCTCAAGCAGAAGGTCGAGGAGGCTGGAATGAGCCCCGAGGCCCACGAGAAGGCGATGGCCGAACTCAAGCGGCTGGAGCAGATGCCCCCGATGTCTGCCGAATCGACCGTCTCGCGCAACTACCTCGACTGGCTCTTGTCGGTACCCTGGAAGGCGCGCAGCGAAGAGATTCGCGACATCCAGCACGCCCACGAGGTCCTCGACGCCGATCACTATGGACTGGAGAAGATCAAGGAGCGAATCCTCGAATATTTGGCCGTGCGACAACTGATGGAGCAGCCACGAGGCTCTATCCTCTGCTTCGTCGGTCCCCCTGGAGTGGGAAAGACCTCGCTGGGACGCTCGATTGCGCGCGCGACAGGGCGCAAGTTTGTCCGCCTCTCCCTGGGAGGGATCCGCGATGAAGCCGAGATCCGGGGCCATCGCCGCACCTACATTGGCGCACTACCCGGCCAGATCATTCAATTGATGAAGAAGGCGGGAACGATCAATCCGCTCATCCTGCTTGATGAAGTCGACAAGATCGGGTCGGACTTCCGGGGAGATCCATCGGCCGCCCTCCTCGAAGTGCTCGATCCGGAACAGAACCACACGTTCCATGACCACTACCTGGACGTCGAGTACGACCTCTCGCAAGTGATGTTCATCGCGACTGCCAACGTCCTTCACACCATCCCGGCCCCACTCCAGGATCGGCTCGAGATCATCCGGCTGGCTGGCTACACCGAACGGGAGAAGAGGGAGATCGCCAAGCGCCACCTCCTGCCCAAACAGGCGGAGGCCAATGGACTGCGACCCGACCAGCTCGAACTGACCGAAGAAGGGCTGGCGATGGTCATCGAGCAGTACACGCGGGAAGCTGGTGTCCGCAATCTTGAACGGGAGATCGGGTCGCTCTGCCGCAAAGTCGCGCGGCAAGTGGTCGAGGCACAGAGCAGCCAGCTGACCGGCGAGGTGGCCCCGCCCTTCCACCGGGTACTCGACGGCCAGACCATCGAAGCGATGCTCGGCCCAGCCAAGTATCGCCACCTCCGCGTCGGAGAGGTCAACGAGATTGGACTTGCCAATGGACTGGCGGTTACGGAAGTGGGAGGCGATGTCCTGCAGATTGAGGCGACCCTCGTCGAAGGCTCCGGACGTCTCACCCTCACCGGCAAACTCGGGGACGTCATGCAGGAGTCTGCCCAAGCCGCCATCACCTATCTTCGCTCCCGTGGGGCCTCGCTGGGAATCCCCGCCGACCTCCACAAGAGCTACGACCTGCACGTGCACGTCCCGGAAGGCGCGATCCCTAAGGATGGCCCATCGGCGGGCATCTCGATGGCAATCGCCATGGCTTCAGCTCTTACCCGGATCCCGATCCATCGCGAAGTGGCCTTGACCGGAGAGATCACGCTCCGCGGGAAGGTACTGCCGATCGGAGGAGTCAAGGACAAACTGCTCGCGGCGCACCGGGCCGGACTCACCACGATCATTCTGCCCAAAGCCAACGGCAAGGACCTCTCCGAAGTGCCGGCGGATGTCCGGGATCACCTCCAGATCAACCTCGTCGACTCCATGGACGAAGTTCTCGAAGTAGCCCTCGAGCGTCTGCCGACTCCGCGCCCAGACTTGGCACAGGAGATTCCCCCGCCCTACTGGGAGGCAAGCGAAAAGACGGCTGGCAAGGGAGGCCCGGGGGGCCACCTTCCCGCAGAGGGTTCGGTCTCCGGATAGGGACCGGAGATGATGAAAGAGACCAAAGCCCAATTTGTCCTTGCCGCAACCGATCCCTCCTCCTTCCCGCAGGATCATCGCGCGGAAGTGGCGTTTCTAGGACGATCGAACGTCGGAAAGTCGAGCCTTCTCAACAGTCTGCTCGGCGTTCGTGGATTGGCCCGAACCAGCTCGACGCCTGGAAGAACACAGTCGATCAACTTCTTTCTCATCGAGCAGTCCTTCTATTTCGTCGACCTCCCCGGCTATGGATATGCCAAGACGTCGAAGGAGAAACGACGCGCCTGGGGGCAACTCATCGAAAGATACCTTGCGGAACGACCGCAGCTTGTGCTATCTATCTTGCTTGTCGATGCGCGGCACGAGCCCACCCTATCCGATCTTCAGATGAAATCCTGGCTACAGCACCACGGGCTTCCTTTCTGGGTAGTCTGTACCAAGGTCGATAAGTTGTCTGCCAACGAACGACGCAAGGCGCAGCAACAGGCTATGGCTACCCTGGGGACAGATCGGGTCATCCCCTACTCGTCGATCACGCGTGAGGGATCGAGTCAAGTCTGGGAAGTGATTCGTTCCAGCGTTGCCCGATCGAGCTGATTCTTTTTCAAGCAGACCGCCTAACCATGCTTGCGCCCTTATCCGCCGGGGGAGAGGAGCGCATTCTTCCGCCTGGATCGCGCAAGGAGAGAGGTCCATCCCCCCGGTACCGACTGACGCAACCCCACCCGTTGCCAACTCGCAGTCGACTCGCTGACTCTGAGGAACGCGCCATGGCAGAAAGAACAAGCAAACGTCCCACTCCAAGCACACACCACACACCATCGATTGAAGATGAGATCCTTGAGTACGAGGAGAATCCCGAAGATTTTCTCGACATTGCCGATCTCAAGGAGATGAACATCTCGCGGCTGACCCAGATCGCCAAGGAACTGGACGTTCCAGGGGCGACGGGGATGCGGAAGCAGGAGCTCATCTTCAAGATTCTGCAGGCACAGACCGAGAAGTCCGGGCTGATCTTCTCAGAGGGAGTCCTCGAGACACTCCCTGACGGCTTTGGGTTTCTGCGCGCGCCAGAGTACAACTACCTGCCCGGCCCCGACGACATCTACGTCAGCCCCTCTCAAATTCGTAAGTTTGACCTCCGAACGGGCGACACCATCTCCGGACAGATCCGTCCTCCAAAGGAGGGAGAGCGGTACTTTGCCCTGATCAAGGTCGAGGCGATCAATTTCGAGCCACCCGAGATTGCACGCGACAAGGTCTTCTTCGACAACCTGACGCCGCTCTACCCGAACGAGCAGCTCCGGGCCGAGACCATGTCCGAGAATGTGTCCGGACGGGTCATTGATCTCTTCACCCCGATTGGCAAGGGGCAGCGCGGACTGATCGTCGCGCCGCCGCGGACGGGAAAGACCATGCTGCTGCAGGCGATCGCCAACTCGATCACCGAGAACCATCCCGAAGTGACGCTGATCGTTCTGCTGATCGATGAGCGGCCAGAGGAAGTGACGGACATGCAGCGCTCTGTCAACGGGGAGGTCATCTCCTCGACCTTCGACGAGCCGGCTTCGCGCCACGTCCAAGTCGCCGATATGGTCATCGAGAAGGCCAAACGGCTGGTCGAACACAAGCGTGATGTCGTCATCCTGCTCGACTCAATCACGCGCCTCGCCCGCGCCCACAACGCCGTCGTCCCCCCTTCCGGCAAGATCCTCTCGGGAGGCGTCGATTCCAACGCGCTGCAACG
>JBMOHS010000008.1:0-41760 GCA_049317725.1 Blastocatellia bacterium | reverse complement strand
GTGACGGCAGAGCTGCTCGACAGTGAGATTCAGGCGTTGATTGATGAGCGACAAGCGGCCCGGAAGGCGCGCAACTTTGCCCGGTCAGATGAGATCCGAGACCAGCTCCTCGCCCGCGGCATCCTGCTCGAGGACACGCGGGATGGCGTTCGCTGGCGAAAACGATAGGTGATGACGGCCGCCCCGCAGATGATTCTGGGTGGTCATTGGAGAAGATCCGCGATGCGCCCCTTCTATTTTTCATCCCATTGGTCCCTTCCAACCTCGATTCGCGAAGACCTCTTTGGCGATTAGTCCGGGCTCACCCGACCCCGTCTGCTTCGCCAAGATGGGCGGAGCTTCCCCCAACCAGCCAAAGAAGAGAGAGGCATCCCCCTCCAACGATTGCGGTAGCTTCAGCCTGTGGCTGGGGACGGATCCGACCGATCGTCGGGTCTGATCCAGTCGGATCGGCAGGGCCCGTCAGGTCGTCAGAAGGGGGACGTCGGAAGGAGAGTTGAGCGATGTCGACACCCACTGAGAGTGTGCAGTTACCCGTTCTGCGGACCCCGCTTCCCGGACCGCGATCCCAGGCGATCATCGAGCAGGATCACCGCTATGTCTCCCCGTCCTATACGCGGGCCTATCCGTTTGTCATGCAGCGAGGATCCGGCGCGATGGTCGAGGATCCAGATGGGAATCTCTTTCTCGATCTCAATGCCGGGGTCGCGGTCTGTTCGACAGGCCACGCCCATCCCCGCGTGGTCGAGGCGATTCAGCGGCAAGCGGCAGAGTTTCTCCATATCTGTGCCGCCGATTTTTACTACCCGCAGTTGCCGGCCCTGGCGGAGAAGCTCAATCAGTTGGCACCAGGAGATGCCCCGAAGCGGGTCCACTTCGGGAATTCAGGGGCAGAAGCCGTCGAAGGGGCAGTCAAGGTCGCCTTTCACGCGACACGACGGCAGAAACTGATCGCCTTCTTTGGGTCCTTTCACGGGCGGACTGTTGGAGCCCTCTCCTTGACCGCCAGTAAGGCCAAGCAGCGTGCGGGTTTTGGGCGTCAAGCGCTCGACGTGACCCATATTCCTTACGCCAACTGCTACCGTTGTCCTTATCACCTGACCCCAGAGACGTGTGGTGCCTTCGAGTCGAAGGGACCACACTGCGCCCGCGTCGTCGAGGAAGTTCTCTTCCGGACGACGGTTCCTCCGGAGGAGTGCGCGGCGATCGTCGTCGAGCCGGTGCAGGGAGAAGGGGGCTACCTCGTGCCTCCGCCGTCATTTCTCCAGACGCTGCGATCGATCGCCGATCGCTACGGTGTACTGGTCATCGCCGATGAGGTGCAGTGTGGCATGGGACGAACTGGGAAGATGTATGCCTCGGAGCACTTCGACTTTGTCCCAGACCTCCTTGCCTCGGCGAAAGGGATCGCCTCGGGAATGCCCTTGAGCGTGACGATTGCCCGGGCAGACCTCATGAACTGGACTCCGGGGGCACACGCCTCGACCTTTGGGGGAAATCCAGTAGCGATTGCCGCCGCTCTCGCGACGATTGAACTCCTTGAAGGAGGGCTCGTTGCTCGGGCCGCTGAGTTGGGAGACCGCTTGCTCAACGGGTTGCGGGAACTGCAGCGGAAGCACACCCTGATCGGTGACGTACGGGGCAAGGGGCTGATGCTGGCGATCGAACTGGTCAAGGACCGCCAGACCAAGGAGCCCGCTATTGATGAGCGGGACCGCTTCGAACTCGAGTGTTATCGGCGCGGCCTGTTGGTCATCGCCTGTGGGGTGAGCACCATTCGGCTCTCCCCCCCGCTCGTCATCAACGAGGCACAGTGCGATTTCGCGCTTGATACCTTCGACCAAGTACTAGGAACGCTGCGCGATTAAATGAACAGAAGGGGGGAGGGCTCAGACTTTGTTGCCCTTCCCCTTCTTGCGCCCATTATTCGAGGTGCCGCTTCCAGGAGGACGGCCTCGGCGACGCGGGCTTGGCTGATCCGCTGCCTTTCGGTGGGCGGCTGCCGGCGGCGGAGCAGGGGCAGCTTCCACTTTGCGCGGGCGGCCACGTCGACGCTGGGGGGGAGTGGTTGCTTTCCCCGTGGGTGCCAAGAGGGCAGTCTCCGCTTTGCGTGGGCGTCCGCGTCGGCGCCGCGGGGGAGCGGTCGCTACCTCCGTTGATTCTGGGGGGACCGGGAGTGGCGAGATGGGCTCTTTTCCGGCAATTGGCAGCAAGGCCTCGGTAAAGACTTGCTGGACGTGATCGACGAAGACAAACTCCATCTCCTTCTGCGGCTCTTCGGGGATCTCCTCCCAATCCTTCCGGTTCTGGGCCGGGAGGATGACCTTGCGAATCTTGGCGCGGTGCGCGGCCAGTACCTTCTCTTTGACCCCTCCGATCGCCAGCACTTCCCCACGAAGGGTGATCTCTCCCGTCATGGCGACTGTATTGCGCACGGGGCGATTGGAGAGCGCCGAGATCAGTGCGGTGGCCATGGTGATCCCGGCAGAGGGACCATCCTTCGGAATCGCTCCTTCCGGAATATGGATATGCAGGTCGGTCCGGGTGAGCATCTCCTCATCGATGCCAAGTTCCACCGCATGTGCCTTGGCATAGGAGAAGGCCGCCAGTGCTGACTCGCGCATGACCTCTCCGAGCTGACCTGTCAGTTGGAGCTGCCCTTTCCCTTTCATGGTGATCACTTCGATGAAGAGGATATCGCCACCCGTCGCCGTAACTGCCAAGCCGGTGGCAACTCCAACCTCGTCCCGGTGGAGCATCTCTTCCGGTTCTATCTTCGCCACTCCGAGAAACTGACGCAGGTTCCCTGGAGTGACAGTGACGAGCCCCGTTTCGCCCTCAGCCACTCGTCGGGCGATCTTCCGGCAGATTGTCGCGATCTCCCGCTCGAGTTGCCGCAGCCCTGACTCCCTTGTGTAGCGAACGATGATGTCGCTGATCGCCTCGTCCGAGATGGCGAGGTGGCTCTCCTCGATGCCATTTTCATCGAGCTGTTTGGGCAAGAGGTGGCGTCGCGTGATCTTGCGTTTCTCCTCCTCGGTATACCCGGCCAGTCGGAGAACCTCCATGCGATCGCGCAGGGCGGGCTGGATCGTCTCCAGCACGTTAGCCGTGGTCATGAACATGACGTTGGAGAGGTCGAATGGCGTTCCGAGATAGTTGTCGCGGAAGGAGTTGTTCTGCTCCGGGTCGAGCACTTCGAGGAGAGCCGAGGATGGATCCCCCCGAAAATCGGAGCTGACCTTGTCGATCTCGTCGAGCATGATCAACGGGTTGTTGGTCCCTGCCTGCTGGATGGCCTGGATGACGCGACCCGGCATGGCACCGACGTAGGTCCGCCGGTGGCCGCGAATCTCGGCCTCATCGTGCACGCCCCCCAGGCTGAGGCGGATAAACTTCCGGTTGACGGCGCGGGCGATCGAGCGTCCGAGCGATGTTTTGCCGACGCCGGGAGGGCCTACCAGACAGAGAATCGACCCCTTGGGCTTCTCCTTGATCTTGCGGACGGCGAGGGCTTCGAGGATCCGCTCCTTGATCTTCTCCAACCCATAGTGGTCCTCGTCGAGAATCGTTTGCGCCTTCTTGAGGTCGAGGTTCTCTTTCGAGGCTTTTGACCAGGGCAGGGCCACCATGATGTCGAGCCAATTGCGCAGGGTCGCCGTCTCGGCAGCGTCGGGGTGCATCCGTTCGAGCTTCTTGAGCTGGCGTTCAACCTCCTCTTCGACTGCCTTCGGCATCTTGGCTTTCGCCATCTTCTCCCGGTACTGCGTGATGTCCTCGGCGAGTTCATTGCCTTCGCCCAGCTCCTGCTGGATCGCCTTGAGTTGCTGACGAAGGTAGAACTCGCGCTGCGAGCGGTCGATCTCCCCCTTGGCGTGGGTGTTGATCTCCTGCTGGACGGTCAGGACCTCGATCTCCTTGGCGAGGAGCTCGTTGACCCGATGGAGTCGCGGCAGGACCTCGACGGTTTCGAGGATCGACTGGGCCTCTTCGACCCCCAGGTCGATGTTGGACGCAGCCAAGTCCGCGAGGCGTGCAGGGTCTTCGACGGTGGTGATGATCGCCATCACTTCCGGCGAGATGTTCTTGCCGAGGCTGATCGCCTTCTCGATCGCTGACCGAATGTTGCGGGTCAGCGCTTCCAGTTCGAGGGAAGGCGGAGGGGCCTCCTCTTTCAGCTCTTCGATTCGTGCCTGCAGATGCCGATCACGCTCCTCGACATAGTGGAGACGCGCTCGGGAGATCCCTTGCACCAAGATCCGGATCCGCCCGTCTGGGAGCTTGAGCATTCGCATGATGATGGCGACGGTCCCAATCTGGTAGAGATCCTCCCCGCTCGGCTCCTCCTTGTTGGCATCCCGTTGGGCCGTCAAGAGGATCATCCGGTTTTCGGCGAGTGCCTGATCGACGGCGCGGATCGATCGTTCCCGACTGACAAAGAGCGGAACGATCATGAACGGGAAGATGGAGATATCACGCAAAGGAAGGACCGGCAACATCTCGGGAATTCGCAAGGGCTCCTCGTTCGTCAGGTTTTCAGGCAGGAGGACTTCCGGGTCTGGTATCTGTATCGACATAGGTTTGGTCTGGGTCTTTCCAGGAGCGGGGACCGCCGGCGATTGGGCTCCCCTTGGCTTGTCAGTGGTGCAGAGCGGGGGGAGGCGCGGGCGATCTCCATCCGTTCCTCACGAGTGGCGTCTCAAGATTGGATCGGGATCGAGATCGGCTGACCATCATGGCCGACACGGGGAAGTCGGATCTCGAGGATCCCCTCCTCCATCCGTGCGGAGATTCGCGTCGAATCGATCTGCCACTTCAGTCCGATCGAAAAATGGAAGGATCCATACGTCCGTTCCAGGCAGAGAAAGCGCAGTGGTGGGCCCTCGTTCCCCGGGGTACCTCTCGAGAGGTTGGGGCGATCCTTGCGTCCCTCAACGCGAAGCCCTTCATCCGTCAGGGTGAGTCGGACTTGAGCCGGGTCGACCCCGGGCAACTCCACCCGGACCAGGATCACGCCAGAGACCTCCGCCAAGTCGATCGCCGGCATCCATTGGCTGAGAGGTGCGCCCGGTGCCGCTCCCTGCGTCCGCAGCTCGTCAACCTGCACGAGAAGACGTCGAACCTGGTCCCGGAGTTGTTCGGCCACCTCTCGTGAGAGTGGGAGAAACGAACTTGTCATCTCGTATCCTGCGTGGTCAGAGGGCAGACTGCTCTCTCTACGCCATCACCCTCTCACCAGAAAAATTCAAGGAAAAGGGGGGACGGGGCCTGCATTCGGCCCGGCCCCCCCATCCTTGATGGAACGATTACTTTTGACCGGCGGCGGCGCTGGCCGGTTTCCAGCGGAGAACTGGCCGACGCGCTGCGGTCGCCTCGTCAAGACGCCCGATGCGCGTGTGATGCGGAGCCTGCCGAACGAGATCGGGGTTCTCCCGTGCCTCTTTCGCGATCGACCGCATCGCATCGATAAACAGGTCAAGTTCCTCCCGTCCCTCGCTCTCGGTCGGTTCGATCATGATCGAGCCGGGAACAATCAAGGGAAAGTAGACCGTCATTGGGTGAAATCCGTAATCGATCAGCCGCTTCGCGATATCGAGAGTGTGCACCCCGTTGGCCTGCTGCCGCTTGTCATTGAAGACGACCTCGTGCATCGGTTTGCCTTCATAGGCCATCTCGTAGTCGTTCCGCAGGTGGTGCGCAATGTAGTTCGCATTGAGAACCGCTGTCTCGGTCGCTTCCCGGAGTCCTTCGGGTCCGAGCGTGACAATGTAACACAGGGCTCGGACCAAGACAGAGAAGTTTCCGTGGAAGGCGCGGACGCGGCCGACCGAGTTCGGACAGTCATAGTCCAGCCGAAGACGCGTCGTCCCGGTCGGCGTCGACTCCTCGACGACCCGCGGGAACGGCAGAAAAGGCGCGAGCTCGCCCGTGACGGCGATTGGCCCCGCTCCAGGTCCACCTCCTCCGTGCGGAGTGGAGAAGGTCTTGTGAAGATTGAGGTGCAGGACGTCGACGCCCATATCCCCAGGGCGCGTCACCCCGACCAGCGCGTTCATGTTCGCCCCGTCCATATAGACCAGCCCACCCGCTTCGTGGACGATCCGGCAGACCTCTTCGATCTTCTCCTCGAACATCCCAAGGGTCGAGGGATTGGTCAGCATGAGAGCGGCGACCTCGTCATTGACCACTGCGCGCAGGTTCTCGAGATCGACGCTGCCGTCACTGCCGGATTTGATCGTCTTGACCTCATACCCGCAGATTGCGGCACTGGCGGGATTGGTCCCGTGGGCCGAGTCGGGAATGATGACGTATTTGCGGGCATTTCCCCGCGATTCGAGGCATTTGCGGATCGTCATCAGCCCGGTCATCTCCCCCTGCGCACCCGCCGCCGGTTGAAGGCTGACCGCCGCCATCCCGGTAATCTCCGCGAGCGCCTCTTCGAGATCCTTGAGCAACCGCAGATTTCCCTGCGCCAGCTCATCCGGCAGGTAGGGATGAGCAGCCGCGAACCCCTCGAACCGCGAAACCCGCTCGTTCAACTTTGGATTGTACTTCATCGTACACGACCCGAGCGGATACATGCCGAGGTCGACGGCATAGTTCCAGGTCGAGATCCGGGTGAAGTGGCGAATGACATCGACTTCGCTGACTTCAGGGAGGCCAGCAAGGTCGTCCTCCCGCCGATCCTGGGGGGCGAGAAACTGCTCGATCGGCTGGGTCTCGACGTCGAGTGCCGGCAGGTGGTAGCCCACGCGCCCCGGACGGGACCGCTCAAAGATCAATCCTTCATTCTGATTGATGTGCTGACTGGCTTTCTTGATCACGATGATTCTCCTGGTCTTTCTGATCTCCCCTCGACGCTTGATGGCCAGACGGCGATCGGCGTCGTGGCACGATTCCATCCTAGTCCGCGAGCGCGTCGATCAACCGATCGATCTCCTGGCGAGAGAGGGTCTCGGTGACACAGACGAGAAGCTCGTTGGGCCGGTTCTTGAAGAACCGCGAGAGAGGAATCCCCCCAAGAATCTTCCGATCCCGCAGCCGGGCGAGAAGGTCGACCGCCGGGGCCGGGGTGCTGACCACGAACTCGTTGAAGAATCGGTTCTGGAAACGGAGCCCATATCCGGGCAGGGAAGCGATCCGTTGCGCGGCGTAATGTGCTTTCTGGAGATTCTGTTCGGCTACTTCAGCGAGTCCGCGACGTCCGAGCGTCGAAAGGTAGACGGTCGACATCAGTGCGTAGAGCCCTTGGTTGGTGCAGATGTTTGAGGTAGCTTTCTCACGCCGAATGTGCTGTTCCCGTGTCGCGAGAGTCAAGACAAAACCGCTACGCCCTTTGGCGTCGTGGGCCATGCCCACCAATCGGCCCGGGATCTGGCGCTGGTACTTCTCGCGGGTCGCGAAGAAGCCACAGTAGGAGCCGCCGAACGAGACAGGAATCCCAAACGACTGAGTCTCACCACAGACGATGTCGGCACCTGCCCGCCCCGGTGCCTGGAGGATCCCCAGGCTCGCCGCTTCGGCGACCACCACCACCAGGAGAGCGCCGATCCGATGTGTCGCCTCCGCGATCTGGCGAAGCTCCTCGAGTCCCCCGAAGAAGTTGGGGGACTGGACGATCACCGCGCCAATCTCTTCCCCCAATGCCGCGATCGAATCGAGCTGAACGGCTCCGGTCCGTTCGTCAAAGGGCACCATGACACGGCTGATCCCCGCATTGCGGATGTAGGTGTCGACGACCTCAATGTACTCCGGGTGGAGGTTGCCGGCGATCGCCACCCGCGTCCGTCCCGTGACCCGCTCGGCCATCAGGACCGCTTCCGCTGTCGCCGTCGATCCATCGTAGAGCGAGGCGTTCGAGACATCCATCCCGGTCAACTCACAGATCATCGTCTGGAATTCGAAGATCGCTTGTAATGTTCCCTGGCTGATCTCGGGTTGATAGGGGGTGTAAGAGGTGTAGAACTCCGACCGGGAGATCAAGGTGTCGACCACTGTCGGGATGAAGTGATCGTAGGCTCCGCCGCCGAGGAAGGAGACCATCTTCTGCCCGGTCCCCCGCGTCTCGTTCTGTTCGGCGAGACCCCGAAAGTAGGAGAGAGCCTCGCTTTCAGACATCGCCGCCGGGAGTTGAAGCGGGCGTTTGAGCTGAAGGTGCTCCGGGATTCCTCGGAAGAGTTCTCCGACTGACTGGAGCCCCATCTGCTGCAGCATCTGTTCGCGTTCAAAGGGCGAATTGGGAATATAGCGCATAGTCTGTTTCGATTCCTTCCTTCTCACTTTTCCGTCGACCGACCGCCCACTCCTCGACTTTCAGGCTACATCACTGGCAGCCGCCGGGAGTCGTTTCGTTTCTACGTCACTGCCATTCGGATCGCGCTGCGCAGTGGGGATGGCTCGACCCGCTCCATCCCCGACTGCCTAGCGGGTTAACTGTCACTCTGTGCGGTGACAAAATCCTCGTATTCCGTAAAGTTGAGCAACTTGTCCAGCTCGGCCGGATTTGACAGCTTGATCTTGATCATCCACCCCTCACCGTAAGGTGCATTGTTGACCAGTTCAGGTGCTTCACCGAGCTGCTCATTGATCTCGACCACCTCACCCGAGACGGGGATAAAGAGTTCGCTGAAGGTCTTGACCGATTCGATCTCGCCGAAGACATCGTGCGCGTCGAAGCTGTCCCCGATGCGCGGAAGATCGACATTGACGATGTCTCCGAGTTGGTTCTGGGCGAAGCTGGTGATTCCGATTGTTCCCGTCTCGCCCGAGACGAGTATCCATTCGTGATCCTTGGTGTACTGAAGATTGTCGGGGTAAGCAGCCATAATCTCCTCGTTCTGGTAAAAAGCTACAGTAGTTGGGGTACGTTACCGATCTGTGTCGATTCCTTGCCAAAGTGTTGGGACTGCGTCGATTCGTTGTGCTTCGCGTTCTTTCCCAGGGAACTCGTCCAGGACAGGTGGGCAGGTTCTCCCCCTGCCCGGGAGCACGCTGGTTATGGGGCAGGCGTGGGGAGTGGAGCACCGGCCCGAGGACGGCGGTAGAATGGGGTCGGGACGACAATGGCCTCGACCCTGCGCCCACGGACATCGATCTCAAAAGCGGTCCCGAGGCCTGTCTCCCCGATTGGGAGGTAGGCGAGACCGATGTTCTTTCGCAGGAACGGGGCCGGACTCCCCGAGGTCACGTGCCCGGCGACTTGGCCCTGACAGAGAACGGGGTTCCCATCCCGGGCAATCCCCTTCCCAGTCACCTCGAAGCCAACCAGCTTGCGGGTCAGGCCCGCCTCCTTCTGCGCCAAGAGGGCCTCCCGTCCGATGAAGGGGCCCTTGTCAAACTTGCAGATCCAGGCGAGATCGGCCTCGAGCAGCGTCGTCTCCGCGTCGATCTCATGGCCATAAAGGGCCATCTTCGCTTCGAGCCGGAGGGTATTTCGCGCCGCTAGTCCACACGGCAGCACTCCGTAGGGCTGCCCCGCCGCGAGGAGCGCTGCCCACAACGCCTCGGTCTGGGACGGCGCACAGTAGAGCTCGAAGCCGTCCTCGCCAGTATACCCGGTGCGCGTCAGCAGGCAGTCGATACCCGCCACCTCGCCCCGCGCGAACCAGTAGTAGCGGATTGCGTCAAGATCGACCGGGGTCAGCGGGCGAAGAATCGCGAGGGCCAACGGCCCTTGGACCGCGAGCTGGCTGAACTTCTCACTGACAGGCTCGATGGTCGCGTCGAACCCGTTCGCCTGCGAGATGATCCAGTTGGCATCTTTCTCCGCGTTCGAAGCATTGACGCAGAGAAAATAGTGGTCGGAGGCGAAACGGTGGACCAGGAGGTCATCGACGACTCCGCCGTTGGGATAGAGCAGTGCCGAGTACTGGATCTGCCCATCGACCAGTTGCGCGGCATCGTTCGAGGTCAGCCGCTGAACCAGCGCCAGCGCATCGCGTCCACGGATCTCGATCTCTCCCATATGGCTGACATCGAAGAGGCCGACGCGGGTTCGCACGGCCAAGTGCTCCTCGATGGTTCCCGCCGGATACTGCACCGGCATCTCCCACCCTCCAAAATCGATGAGACGAGCGCCAAGCCGGCGGTGCTCATCGAATAACGCGGTTCTCTTGAGTACTGAGCTCGACACAGCCTTGTTCCTCTGTGGAATTGGGGGACTGCTTGCCCCCGCTCAAAGATCCCTTCTGGAAAAGAGTCTGGCGCTCGCCGTACACCTTAGCCAGCTCCGCCATCGACCGGATCCCGTCGGGGAATGCCAGAAGTAGACCCCTCACCAAATCTCAAAAAAAGCTAGCACACGCTTTCACGTGGGGTCAAGGAGCCATTCCCGAGCGCATTCTCCTCAAATCTCCGTGGCCTTTTTGGTTGGTCGTCGATCCAAACCCGCATACAATGACCCAGCAGTCGAATTGACGAGGGGAGCGGCTTGGAATGGCGCTATGGCGGGAGGAGAGGTTGACGATCGAGACCCCGGAGCACGTCGCGCTCTATTTTGAGCGCGCGTCGATCGGCAACCGATTCATGGCTTGTGCGGTGGATCACGCGCTCCAATTGGGATTGGTGGCGGCGCTCCTGCTGACTGGATCGGCACTGCGGGTTCTGCTGGAGCACCTTCTTCCAGAGGCGAGTGATTCAGGAGAACGCTGGATTGGAGCGATCAGGCTGATCCTTGTCTTTCTCGTCTTCTTCGGATATTTCATCCTCTTCGAAGCATTTTGGGGCGGACAGACGCCCGGGAAACGTTGGTTTCAGTTGCGGGTCATCCAACTGGATGGTCGCCCAGTCACCCTGGCGGGGGCAGTCGCCCGCAACCTGTTGCGAGTGGCCGATCTGCTGATCCCTCCATTCTATTCGGTTGGACTTCTCACGGTCTTTCTCAGTCCAAGCTCGCAACGCCTCGGAGACTATCTTGCCAATACGGTCGTCGTCCGGGAACGGCTGGAAGAATGGGAAGGGGCGCTCCACCCGTTGCTTCACTGGGATCCCACCACGGTTCATCCCTCCCTCCCTCTCTCCCGCCCCCCTACTCCAGGGGAGATGATCCCCGTCGAGGCCTTCCTGCGCCGACGAGAGGAACTCGATCCGTCCCCTCGCCAGTCGCTGGCTTGGCGACTCGCCGCCGCCCTCCTCGATCGGCTCTGCCCTGCAGGGCTGGCCGAATCCTCGACCGATGAGGCCTTTCTCGAGGCACTCTCTCACCACTCACGGGTGGATGAGGCCTCAACGACCGGGCCGGCAACCGGCAGGGAGGGGCGGGCGACTGTCAGCCCGCCGGCCTCAAGTGGGTAGCTGCAGAAGCCGCTCGGCATTTTGAAAATAGACTTTGCGCAGGATCGCTTCGGGAAGGCCCAGTCCATAGATCCGCCAACGACCTTGTGGAGGAACCTTGGCGGGCGCATAGTCGAAATACTCGTCCTCCGTCTCGAGGAATCGATAGTAGATCTCGTAGAGCTGATCGACGAAGAGCTGCTGAGGGGTCTCGATCCCCTGGGGAACGGCATCGGTTCCGAAGAGGATCCGGTCCTGATACTTGTCGAAGAAGCGCCGGGCGAGGCGTGGTTGTCGACCAAGCTCACCAATCCGGGCACCAATCTCGACGTGGGTATTGGGGTAGCGATCGAGCCATTCGCTGACCCAGCGCAGATCCTCCGCATTGCCAACGTGGAGCAGAACGAACTGCGTCTTGGGGTGTCGCGCGACGACCCGCAAGCGAGCCTCCTGCAGTTCGCGGTTGGAGGGAAAGTCCTTGCCATGGAACGACCAATCGGGGTGGGCGCTCAGCTCTTCATACCGCTCATTGAATCGGTCCGTCGGCAGGAAGAACGCTTCCGGATCCGAGGTGTGAATGGCGACCGAGAGGCCTGTTCCGCCCGCGGCCTCCCACATCGGATCGAAGCGTGGATCGTCCACCTTGACCAATGCCCCCGTGTCGATCTCCTCGCGCAGGTAGAGCCCAAGCGTCTTCAGGACTTTGATCCCCCTGGCTCCCAACTGCTTCGCGCGCTCGATCTGTTCGGCCTGAAAGGTGGGGTAGTTGGCTTCTCGCAGCCGGTTGAACCAGGGCTCTGTGAAGACTGAGAATCGATCTGGCGACGGCTTCTGCCAATAATTGAGGGTCTCCTCGAGGGCGGCTCCATAACCGCCCGTCAGATTGACCATCATTCGGACATTCTTCCGATCCATGACCGCCAAGACCTCCTCCCGTTTCGCCCGGAAATTGGCCTTCTCCGGGGTCGCCTTGCGGCTGACAAACGAGAGGTGGGTGTGATAATCGATCACCGGAAATCGTGACCGCTCGATCCTGGTTTCGGACACGTGGAGCATGCTCTTCGGTTCAAATTCGCGAAGCAGCACCTCCGACGGGGCCGCAGGAGTGGTCGCTGTCTTTGGGGAGGTCTGCTGGCAGCCGCTGATCCATGGCGCAGCAAGGGCCGCCGTCCCCGCCGTGGCGAGCCACTTGCGGCGGGAGATCGATCTCGTCTTGGGGTTTCTCATGTTGGGTGCTTTCTGACTTAGAGGGTTGTTGGGAGCAAGGGGGAACGATGGGGTTCCGGCGATGCGCTGCAGATCAGGAAGAGGATTGTCCGAGTTCGCGCAACATCCGCAGGGTGTAGATGCCCGTATCGTGCCCATCACTCCAGACAATGTGGTAGGCATAGCGTCCCACGGGAGCGAGGTCCGCGATCTGGACACCGGGGAACTGTTCAGGTCGGAGGTGAAGGCTCTCGGATGGGTGATGTCCCTGACACATGGCGCAAGGGCAGGCCGCGCGGAGCTGGTCGAGTCGATGGTGGCTCGACATTCCATCCTCCCAGTGAACCACCAGCACTGCACCATCCTCCGTCAGTTCAAGAGAATCGGGAAACGCATCTGTTGGGAAATGTTCCACAGTCATAGGGCAATTGAATCTCAGTTCTCACAGTGGTTAAATGGGCCCCTTGGTAGAGATCTCAAGGAGGTACTCACCGGCATTTAACCACCAATCCTTGGAGGGATCAACCACTACGAGGATGGCTGAAGGGCAGTGGCGTTTGGGGAAAGTGCTTTCGGTCAAAGAACCAGCGGGGGACGGTGCGGATGAACTCGTCGAATGTGGAAGAGGGAGCAGGGAAGCGGGGCCAAGCAAGGTTACGGGTGCGTGATCTCTTGTTGTTCCTTCCCAGATTGGCGCAACTGCTCCATCGGCTCCTGTGGGATCGTCGGGTCCCAGTTGGGGAGAAGACCCTTTTGCTGGGTACTTTGACCTACGTGCTGACGCCGCTCGATTTTCTTCCCGACTTCATTCCCTTCATTGGCCAAGTGGATGATCTCTACCTCGTCGCGCTGGTCATCTTGCGACTGCTCCACCAGAGCGGAGAGGATCTGCTCCGGGAACACTGGGAAGGGCCGGGTGATTTGGCGTTGATTGTCAATCGGATTGTTCTCGCCACCCGCTATGTGCTTCCGAAGCGGCTCCGGCGGATTTTGCTGGGCCAAGTCGACACCTTGTCGAAACTCCCAGACGGTCAATCGCCGTCTCGCCCAGTTTGATTCCCAGGGGCTCCTTCCGCACTAATGCCAAGAAGCCCGCAGGCTTCCGCAGGGTGCCATCCCCCCAGCGTGGGGGCCGGTGGGAGTGCCGACGAGTCTTGGGATGAAGCAACATTACGTTGATCGAGGGTCGGGAAGAAAGACAAGGGAGATGGCCACCGTAGTTGTCCTGGCAGGTCGGCGGGTGGATGCCACCGGGGTGATCCCTGCGCGATTCCCCGAAGCAGAGTTGGAGCGGGTCAAAGTTGCCATTGGTCAATGGTTGGAGGGGGTGCGTGCGTCGACGCTCGTTTGTGCCGCCGCCTGTGGGGCGGACCTGCTGGCATTGGAGGTCGCGGGAAGAATGGGAATTCGCCGCCGGGTCCTCCTCCCATTCGGCATCGCCCAGTTTCGTGCCTCCTCAGTTGTCGATCGTCCCGGTGGTTGGGGGGAGCGCTACGATCAGATTGTCGCCGAAGTCGAGGCCCGGGGGGATCTGCTCCTCCATTCCTACTCGATGGAGAGGGAAGAGACCTACTTGCAGACCAATCTGGATCTGCTGGATGAGGCAGTACAGATCGCGGCGGCGGCCGATATTCCCGTCTTGGCGCTGGTTGTTTGGGATGGCCATTCCCGGGGGCCCCAGGATGTCACGGCCCATTTTCTCGCCGAAGCCCAATCCAGGGGGCTGCCGGTGCACCAGATCCTGACTCTCCCCGCACCGGCATAGACGGACAATCACAGGCAATCAGAAAAGACCAGGAAGAGAGGACCTCACGCGCATGCCACTGTCAGATTCAGCGGTTGACTCGTCCCAGCTCTCGTCGGGATCCCCCAGCCGACTCCGACTTCATTCGCTCGACGTTTTTCGTGGCTTGACGATCGCTGGGATGGTACTCGTCAACAACGCTGGCGATTGGTCGGCGGTCTACCCGCCGTTGCTGCACGCCGACTGGCACGGATGGACCCCGACCGATTTGGTCTTCCCCTTCTTTCTCTTGATTGTGGGGGTGGCGATTCCGATGGCACTCGAGAACCGTCGGGCGCTCGGCGGGTCGATGTCCGATCTTCACCGAAAGATCACTCGGCGAACATTGCTGATCTTTCTGCTCGGACTGCTCCTCAACTGGTTTCCCCCAAATCCATCGGCGTGGGAACGGTTGCAGACGTTGCGGATTCCCGGCGTGCTGCAGCGGATCGCGATCTGTTATGGAGTGGCGGCGCTCCTCTTTCTCCGGCTGGGGCGTCGTGGGATGTTGTTGCTGACGGGAGGGATTCTCTTTGGCTACTGGATGTTGCTGACCTGGATTCCAGCACCGGGGAGCGTGGCCGGCGACCTCAGCCGCGACGGCAGCCTCCCCTCCTGGATCGATCGGACCCTTCTCGCCGGCCACATCTACCGGCCGAGCTACGATCCCGAAGGCATTCTCAGTACGCTCCCAGCACTGGCGACGACGCTGATCGGAGTCCTCGCCGGGCAGTGGCTCCGTTCGACTCGGCCACCGATGGAGAAGGCCGCCGGCCTCTTTGCGATGGGGATCCTCTGCCTTCTTGCTGGCTCGGCTTGGGGTGGGTTCTTCCCGATCAATAAGGCACTCTGGACCAGCTCTTACGTCCTCTTCACCGGCGGAATCGGCCTGCAGTTGCTGGCCCTCTGCTTCTGGCTGGTCGACCTGCAGGGCTTTCGTGCCTGGGCCTTTCCCTTCGTCGTCCTCGGGGTCAACGCTCTCGCCCTCTTTGTCTTGACGGGGCTCGCGGCGGATCTTCTCCAGGTCATTCGGATGACAGGTCCGGACGGCGCGTCGATCTCCCTTCAGGCAAGCCTCTACCGCCGTCTCTTCACCAACTGGCTCTCTCCACGCAATGGCTCCCTTGCCTACGCACTGACCTTCCTCGCCTTCTGGTGGGTCGTCATGTGGGGGCTCTACCGGCGTCGCCTCTTCCTGCGACTCTGAGCCCCACTGGTCTCTGTCAATTGGATTCGCGCAGCCCCTCGAGCAGGGCGCTCAAGTCTTTCGGCAGAGGGGCCGTGAACTCGCGCCAATCCCCTGCCAGCGGATGGAAGAAGCCGAGGCTCGCGGCGTGCAGAAAAGGCCGCCCCAGACGGCTGAGCGCGGCCCTGGCTCTGGCCGAGCGCAGCGAGTTGGCGCGCCCTTCCGAGTAGAGGGGATCGCCTGCGATCGGGTGGCGTAGGTGCGCCAGGTGGACCCGAATCTGATGGGTTCGGCCCGTCTTGATCTCGACGTCGAGGTAGGTAAACTCGGCGAGCCGCTCCTTGACGTGATAAAAGGTCAGGGCCTCACGACCCTCGCCCGTTGGTCGGACGGCCATCCGGACTCGGCTACGCTGATCGCGCCCAATTGGGACCTCGATCCGCCCGGAGGGCTCCTCGATGACGCCGTGCACCAGCGCCTCGTACCGCTTGCGTACCTGCCGCGACTGGAACTGCTCCGCCAATCTCAGATGGGCGAGATCGGTTCGCGCGACCACCAGCAGCCCAGAGGTTCCGACGTCGAGCCGGTGCACAATGCCGGGTCTGGAAGGCCCCCCACGTCGGGGAAGCGCCATCTGCTGCTGCTGAAAATAGTGGACCAGCCCATTGGCCAAGGTACCATCGGTCACCCCAGCACCCGGATGAGTCACCATTCCAGCAGGTTTATGGAGCACGAGAATCGCCTCGTCCTCAAAGACAATGTCGAGTGGAATGGGGGAGGGCTTGGCCTCGAGTGGGGCGACCGGCACGATCGTCAGCCGGACGACTTCGCCAGAGCTGACCGGATAGGCGGGCTTGTCGATCGGTTGATCATCGACGAAGACCTTGCCGGCCTCGATCGCCCGGCGGAGCTGGGTTCGGCTCGTCGTCCGGATCTGGGAGGCGAGCCACGTGTCGAGGCGCGTTCCCGTTGCCTCCTCTTCCACGAGCAGCCGGAGCGGTTCCTCCTCGCCCAACTCCCGGTTGGTCTCAAGACCTTCTTCCGCCAGGGGCAGCTCTTCTTCAGGGGACATAGAGTGCCTTTGGATGCCGCTCGACCGGAGCACCGATCTTTCGTGCCAGGGCGAAGATGTTGTCTCCGCGGAGATCTGTCGAGAGGTGCGCCTTTTCGAGCAGCTGGAGAATCAGCGGATTTGAGCGGCGCCAAACGTCCTCTGTCTCCAGTTGCAGAGTCTCAAAGCCCGCCGCTCGCAAGGCGGCCTCAATCTCTGCTGGCGCGTATTCCCGATGATGCCGATCGAAAGGTGGTTCCAGGTTGTACTGTGAAAAGTGATACGGCGAATAGCCCGTGAGAACCCCTTCGATCGATCGACAACTGGTGATATTGGGTGTCGTCAAGAGCAGGTACCCATCCTCCTCGAGTACCCGGTTGCACTCCCAAAGCATATGCATGGGATCCCGCTGGAGATGCTCGATCAACTCACAACAAAGGACCACTCGGAAGGTCCGATCTGCGAAGGGAAAGGGGTCCTGCTCGACATTGAAGTTGTGGATCGGGATGGTCAACTGATCATCTCCTCCCCGGAGTTGGCGGTAGGTCCGCTCGACCACGCGATCTTCCCCCTCCCACCAACTGGTTCCGACGATCGACCGGTATCCACAGAATCGTTGAATCGCCGGTGCCAGCGAGAAGAGGCTCCCCAACTCGAGCAACTGCGCGGTGCTTCGCTGCGGCGGAGGAATCCGCTGAATCGTCCCCACCAAGCGTCGCAGGTGCTGCTGGACGTAGCCCCCTTCGTCATCAGGATCCTCAAGAAAGCTCCGCAGATAGTCGGCGATCTCCCGCTCCTCAGGACGAAACTCGTTGAAACCGTCGCGGGCGTTCTTCTCCCAGGCGACGATCCCCGGGTAGATCGGATCGATCGGGTCAGCGTGAGATGAGAGTTGTCCAGGAAGCCTGCCGGACTCTCCTGCCACCGACTCCTCTTCGATCAGCTTCCCAAAAGAGCGCACGCCCTCATCGAGATAGGAGGGCTCGGTCGGCGGCTCGACGGGGACAGTCGACTTGCCAATCGTGCTCATTGGCTGGGCCAGCAGCTTCCGAAACCGGTCCAAACGCTGCTCAAAGACCTGGAGCATGAGGTCTGTCCGGTCGATGATTCCTTCCCGGTTCAATTCGAGCGTGCGATCTGTCCGCAGTTCGTGGGCCTCCATCCGCTCGTCCATCCGCAGGTCGAGTCCGCGAAATCGATCGTCGATCCGGCGATCAATTCCGGCCTGTCGGTCATCGACCCGGATATCGACTCCTCGGAGATAGTCCGAGACGATCTCTTTCATCTGCCGCTCGATCGACCGCAATCGCTCCTCGACACGCTGGTCGACGCTCTGCTCGTGCTGGTTGGCCCGCTGATCCTGGGCCGTCGCGATCAAATCCGCCTTCTCCATCACCTGCCGCTCGATCGACTCCATTCGCTGATCGAGGCGGGTCTCGATCCCCTCGAAGCGGGTATCCACCTGCCGCTCGATCGCCTCCAATCGCTCGTCGACACGCTGGTCAATCGTTCTGAATTGCTCTTCGAGGCGCTGATCGAGGGTGTTGAACTGTTGGTCGAGGCGGGTAGTCACCGCCGCCAAGCGTTCATCGAGCCCGATCTCGATCGCTTCGAATCGGGTATCAAAACGGGCATCGACGACGGCTACCTGCTGGTCGAAATGGCTGTCCAGAGCTTGGAGGCGCTCCTCGATGCGTACATCCATCGCCCCAAGCCGCTCCTCCAGGCGGTGATCCAGTCGGCCAATCCACTCGTCGCTGGCCACTCGATTCGCGTGGATCTCCTGTCTCAGTTGGGTAAGCCGCTCCTCAACCAGCGACTGCAGATGGCTGGCCTGCGCCTCTTCCCGCTCCCGGGTGACCTGTTCGTGATGATCGAGGCGGCCAAGGATACGGGACTCGAACTCGGTGGCGTCGGCGCGGAGATCCCGCTGAAACATGCCACGTAGATTGCGAAGAAACAGTTTGATTGGGTTCATCTTCTTCGTGCTTTTTGGAGAGACTTGACAAAGACTTCATCGTAGATCGCCTGCGTTTCCCGAGCTGCCCGATCCCAGGAGAACTGCGCAGAGCGGGCTAAGCCCGCTTCTCGCAGGTGCTGGCGCAGCCCCGTCTCCCCAAGGATTCGGGCCAAGCCGGCCGTCAACGCCTCTGCCTCCGATGCCGGGTGCATCAAGCCCGCCTCCCCGACCACTTCCGGCAGACTGGTTGCGTTGCTGGTGATCACAGGAGCTCCACAGGCCATCGCTTCGAGCGGGGGCAGTCCAAACCCCTCGTAGACAGAAGGATAGACGAAGCAGGCAGTCGACGAATAGAGCGCCGGCAGATCCTCATCGTCGACGTACCCCAGAAACTGCACCTGTTCCCGCAACTGAAGTTGATCGACCAACTCGAACACTTCTTCGTATTTCCACCCCTTCCCACCCGCGATGACGAGTCGTGGGCGATGTGGAGTCGAGGTAAGGAGCGCGTGATAGGCGCGCAAGAGCAAGGGAAGATTCTTCCGTGGCTCGATGGTTCCCACGTAGAGCAGGTAGGGCTGCGTCAGTCCGTGACGATTCAGCACCTCTTGACAGGCTTCGGGCGGAAGGGGGACCATCCCTTCCCGGGCGGCCTCGGCGACGACCCGAATCCGCTCCGGATGAATCGAAAATCTCGCCAGGATCTCTTGTCGCGTCCACTCGCTTGGGGCAATGATCAGACTCGCCCGCTTCATCATCACCGGAATCCGTCGCCTACCCCGCCTGACATTGTCGTCGTCGTGCGTGTGTGACTGGTTGAAGAGGGAGAGGTCATGGACCGTCACTACGGTTGGACAGGGAGCGAAGAGCGGAATGCAGTAGTTCGTCCCGTGAAACAGGTCATAGGACGACATCTGCATCAAAGCCGAAGACCCCACCAACCACCAGTGCCGAAAGATCGACCGCATCGGAAAGAAGACCTTGCTCAAGTTGGGCGGTGTTCCCTCCCGCACTGGGAACGCGAAATCGAACGGGGAGAGGAGGGTGTACTGGTGATCAGTGTGGATCCGCGCCAGTGAATCGGTCAGCGCATCCGTATAGTGTCCGATTCCGGTCTTCGCCGCTACCAGCGGGATCGCGTCAATTGCTACTCGCATATCGTTCTCGATCTTCCTTCCGTCCGATTATCTCTGGGAACCGACCCCCTCTTGACGATCGATGTTTGGCTACAGGCCGCCTGTTCTCATAAGGTCGGTCAGTGAATCCAACCCGGCGGCTATCTTCCCCAGATCTCATATTCGATATGCCTCTGGCGCTGCCCGGGGCCACTCTGAGCTCTCTTCAACTTGATGGCCAAGACGCGCGAAAAGTTCTATACTACCCTCTTTTGTGGACGGATGGAACAATAGAAAGAATCGACAGGTCAGACCTTTATGGAAAATACGCAACTGCGGCGCAATATCAACCAGAATACAGCCAAGTTCAAGGAGGCCATGTTGGCGGGGTCGTGGTGGCATAGCATCGATCTCGGAGATGGCTACCTGACGCCCGGCGTGCATTCCTTTGAGAAGCTGACGGAGATCTATCAGCTCTTCGGCCTCCCCAAGGACCTCACGGGCCGTCGTGCGCTCGACATTGGTTGTTGGGATGGATTCTACAGTTTTGAGATGGAGCGCCACGGGGCGACCGTCGTCTCGGTCGATTGCTGGCGCCCGGAGAACTTCTTCCGGGCGCGTGAGGCCCTCGGATCGAAGGCCGAGTTTCACGAATTGAGCGTCTACGATGTGACCCGCGAGCGACTCGGAAGCTTCGACATCGTCCTCTTCCTCGGCGTGCTCTACCATCTGCGCCACCCCCTGCTCGGGCTTGAACAGGTCTGCGAAGTGACGCGGGATGTCGCGATCATCAGTTCTCACGTCATCGACAACTTCTATTCCTCCAATCGCCCGATCATGGAGTTCTACGAGATCGATGAGTTGGGTGGACAGTATGACAACTGGTGGGGACCGAATGTCGACTGTCTGACGCGGATGCTGCGGGCCGCCGGCTTTGCCCGGACGGAATTTCTTCGCCAAGAGACGACCCATGCCTTCATCAAGGCCTATCGTACCTGGGACGATCGCCCCGGCGAGTCGACCCCCTCGTTACGGATTGCCGACATCATCAATGCGACGAGTTACGACCACCAGTTTCCCGTCCGTGGCGGCAAGGCCAGCCTCGCTCTCTCTGTCGAAGGGCTGCCGGCGACGACGACTCGCGAAGAGGTGCGGGTCGAGGTCGGCGGGTTCGGGATCGCCCCCGTCTATGTTGGGCAGTGGGTCGGGAGTGGTCGGACGGACCAGTTCCAGGTCAATGTTCCCGTCCCACCAGGGCTCGACCCGGGGCCTGTCGAGGTTCGGGTCTGGCGGGGGGAACAGGAGTCTGATCCCTATCCGATCGAGTTGATTCCAGGCACCCAGTGGTAGTGGCGTGGGTATGATCACGCTTGACTGCGAGATCAGGGCAGGGGGGAGATCGGCAAGCGGTTGGAGACGAGCCCCCCGACCCGGATCTGCAGCGTCCCCTCTCCTTGGAGCCGGGATGACTCGGCTTGTGGGACCGTCACCCCAATCTCCCAGACACCATTGGCGGCAAGGTAGGTCAGCCGCTCGGCGGCCACCCATCTCCCATTGAAACCTACTTCGATCCCTCTGAGCCTCGTCTCCAGGTCAGAATCTTCCGTGACCTCGACGAGCGGAAGGATGTCCGCGAAGATCTTCCAGCCGGCCTTCGGTCCAGTCGTGTGGAGATCAAGCCCGCCATCGGCTTGATTGGCGACGGCCAGCAGATGGGGAGGGGTCGGAGCGACCGGAGGAAGGATCACCTCGAAAGGGCCGATCTTGGCCCCGTCCCTCGATTCAACCCAACCCTGATACCTTCCCGCAGCCATCTCGGGAGGAACCCGTACGTTGAGCTGGCAACTCCATCCGTCCGTCTTCGCGGCGGAGACGGCTGATTCCTCCGGGAAGAGTCCCCGACGTCCCGCATAGCAGGGAGGGAGCGTCCAGTCTCCAAGCCTCACCCAGGTCGAGTGGGTATCGACCTGCTCGGGATCAACTCCCTCCAGGATAATGCCAAGGTAGAAGGGGTCGTATCGTGGAGCAAGCTCCTCAGTTCGCAGGTCGTCGGCGCGTCCGATCGAGCGGATTCGCGGCGTCAGCCCCGCCTCAACTTGGTGAGATGCTCGTTTGCGCAGCAGGGACCAGCAGTACTGTGTTCCGTCTCCAATGACTCCGAGGATCTGCGCACCCAGCGAAATGGCGACCCGACGTACCTGTTCCTCGGGAAAGGGGGCACCTGACCAAGTGTCTTGGCCAGGATCTTCTTCCGGAGAGGAGGGAGAGAGGTGGACTCCATTGGTGATGAACTTGAAGACACCCCGGGGGCGAAGTACCCGGAAAGCCTCCCGCAGATTCGCCTCGATCGCCTCTGCACTCGGCACGTGTTGGAAGACATAGGCACAGAAGACGACATCGAAGCTCTCATCCGGGAAAAGAGCAAGGTCGACTCCGGATGTTTCGTGGAAGTGGAGATTGGGAACCTCCGCCAAGCGGGCCCGGGCCTGTCGAATCATCTCCCCAGAGACGTCGATCGAGACGACCTCCTGGAAGAGCGGCGCGAGGTGACGGCTCATCCGGCCAATCCCACAGCCGATCTCGAGCAGTCGCAGGTCGGTCGAGGCGCGCCAATCACAGAGCAGGGGCAGGTCACTGCCGACCAATCCGGCGACATCGCGCTCTCCGCTGCGATCGAACTCCTCTTCGCTCTGGTCGAGCCGCAGGGTGTTGATGTACCAGCGAGCGTTCTCCCGAGCCCGTTGGTCCCAGTCCCTCTTCATGACGTTGGCAAAAGGGGTCAAGGAGCCACTCTCCCGTTGGAGGCTCGTTTCGGGTACAGTCATCGATCTTGTCCTCCTGCTTTGTCTGCTTCAGGGGGCTGCTTGGGTTTGGTGGTGCGAAGATTGGGGGAACCGTCGAGCGGAGTGGTTGATGTTGGATCGTTTGGAAAGACAGGCAGGGTCACGTCACGCTCGAATCGGACTCGAAGGATGGTGCCAGGATTGAGCCGAATATCGTCGCCCTTGGTCATCAGCACTCCTCCGAGGACCCCGGTGCCCATCGCGCCGGCCATGGCCCCGAGGCCTCCTCCCGCCGCGCCGATGATCATTCCCCCAAGCGCGCCAAGTCCTCCTCCCAGGCCGGCGTTCCGCGCGGTTCGCGTTCCTGACTTGCCAGCCCCCACCCGGCCCTCCTCGTCCTGAGCCTTCATCTTCTCGTCGTTGGCGAAGTCATCGATCGCGGTGACGACCGTGGCAATTCGTTCAACCCCGTAGGACATCCGGAGCGTCTCGAAGACGATCGTCATCGTCGCTTCGCGTTGTGGGCGTCGGGCGGCTTGCACCTGTGTCACCCGGCCAAAGACGGGCGTCCCCTCGGGAATGGCAATCCGGCCTTGGTCATCCAGGACAGGCTCCGCGACGGTCGCGGTCAGGCGATCTCCCACCTCGCTGAGCTTGCTGCTCAGTCGCGTCTCGAGGTTGAACTTGGCCATCGACCCAGCGGCGATGCGGTGGTTGTCTGCTTGCTCGGGGCTGGGAACGGTCTGGGCACTGCTCAGAACCGCCAGTCCCATCGTCCAGATCAGGATCAGCCAGATCAGGATCAGATGGTTGTAGCGAAGACGACCAATCTTGAAACACATTCGGCTCATTCTCCTCTCCAGAAACTGAGATTTTCCCTCCGCACCAAGCGATCGACCAAGCAATTCCCTGGCTTGTCTTTCGTAAAAGGCAATCCTCTCCCTGTGAGCAGGAACGGGTCGGTCGACGTTCTCTTGCTTCCCGCTGAGGGGATCGATCCCTGGACGCCTACCGTCCCCGCCTCTTCTCGCTGCGGATGACCTCGGCGATTGTGAAATCGCGCAGCCGGGAGCGATCCTGCTGCAGCTCTTCCGCTTCGCTCCGGCCACTCGCTCGGCGCACCAGGTGCAGCGCTCCATCCCGGCTCTTTTTGATCTCTTTGCGGCCATCCTCAAACAGGATTTCGACCGCAGTGCCCCCTTCGAGCAAACGAATGATCTCTCCGTAGACGATGCCCGACCCAAAGGTGTAGGAGACTTCATCTCCAACACCAAACGTGGTAGTCCTTGATCGATTTGACGCAACCACTGTCGACCTCCTCTTTGGTCAGTGCGTTTGGGAATCGCAAATTTCTCCTTGGCGCAAGCAGGCCGAGGAGGTGGACTCACGAAATGAACAGGGAAACCGACGATCAAACATCCCGAGCCGCCTGTTATTGTAACCGGAAGTTCGATCAACGCAACCCATCACTCGGGATCGGATGGCGCGATTGCTGGGGCAATCGACTGGCGAAGTCGTCGCATGCCGCGCAGCCAACGGTCGTAATCCCCGGCCTTGTGCTGGAAGTAGGTGGCCACTTCCGGATGAGGAAGGATCAGGAATTGCTCTGTCTCCAGGCCCTGCACCACCGCCGCCGCTACGTCAGAGGGCTCAATGGCGTTCTCGAGCAGAAAGGCCCCGGCACCCTGTGCGGCGGCCTCGGTCAGCATACGGGTTCGGACCCCTTGTGGGCAGAGACAAGAGACGCGGATCCCGCGGTCATGGTAGGTCACCGCCAACCATTCAGCGAACGCCACCGCCGCGTGCTTGGTCACTGAATAGGGGGCGGAGCCAACTTGGGTGAGCAGGCCGGCCGCGGAAGCGGTCGTCAGCAGATAGCCCTCACCGCGCGCGATCATGCCCGGCAGAACCGCACGCGCGGCGTGCACGTGGGCCATGACGTTGACCTCCCAGATCTCTTGCCAAGCTTCGTCGACGACCTCTTCCCCGCCCGGTGGGCCCCCGATTCCCGCGTTGGCACAGAAGAGGTCGATCTGCCCAAACCGGGCGATGACCGACGCGACCAGGGCCTCGACCTCGGGTCCGCGCCGGACGTCCAGTGCACAGGCGATTCCTTGCGTCTCATTTGCCAACCCTGCGGCGACGGCCTCGGCGGTGGGCAGGTCGCGATCAGCGATGACTACTGCGCGTGCCCCCTCCCGGGCGAACCGTTCCGCCATCGCTCGTCCGATCCCGTGAGCCCCCCCGGTGAGGACCACAATTTTGTCTTGCAATTTCATGTCGTTCTCCAGATGATACGAAACGTTACCGTCAGGGAGTCTATCCGAATCTTCCTCCATTCGGAATCTGGTCCGCGATTCGGGGAATGCCTGCCCGAAGACGAACCGGGATCGTCATGTCAATTCAACCCTGTCCGGCCCCCCGAATGGATCACGAAAGAGGAGAGTACGCCAGTTGATGATCGATCTACGGGAAGATAATCCTGGTTGGGAGGGCAGGGAAGAATCTCCTGGTGAACCCTCTTCCCGCGGGCCACTGACGATTCCTGCTGCTCCAGTTGCCTATGATGGGTTCGCTTGGTTCTACAATCGCTACTGGGGGCCAGACTTCTGCCACACAGCAATGGCTATTTACGAGCAGATTCTGTTTCCCCATCTCCGGATGGGGGCAGAGGTCCTTGATCTCTGTTGTGGGACAGGTCAGATCGCCGCGGCTCTGGTCGGGCGAGGCTACCACGTCACCGGGCTCGATGGTTCCGTCGCGATGCTGGCTTTCGCGCGACAGAATGCGCCAGCCGCCTCCTTCGTGCAGGCCGATGCGCGTGCTTTCACCTTCGCCCGTCCCTTCGATCTGGTCCTCTCATCGTTTGACAGCCTCAACCATCTCCTGACCCAGGAAGACCTCGCCGCCGTCTTCCGTTGTGTGGCCGCTGTTCTTCCACCAGGGGGCCTCTTTCTCTTTGACCTCAACCTGGAAGAGGAGAAAGAGTCGCAGGGCAGCAGCTTCGACCTCGTCGCCGAAGATCACGTCTGTATCGTCCGGAGCACCTATCAACCTCTCCGTCGATTCAAACGCTATGACTTGACCCTCTTTACGCAGAACGACACCGGAGCTTGGGAGCGGAGCGATCTGACCCTCACGCAGCGCTACCACGAGGTCGAGACGGTTCGGAAGATGCTCCTTGCAGGAGGATTTTCCGAGCCGCAACTCTTCGATGCCCGACAAGACTTTGGCCCCCGGCAGCGGGATTGCCGCCTCTACTACCTGGCCCGGAAAGGCGAGCCCCGTCGTCACGCGAGAAACGAATTGAACGCCACCATTGCACCTTCGGAAAGATAGGCGGAAAGATAGGTTGGTCCACTTCCATGCTCAATCCAGAAGAGATTCGCCCCTGGTTTCCCGGTACGCACGACAAGGTCTTCCTCGATGCGGCTTGCGTCAGCTTGGCTCCCCTTCAATCGGCGGAGGCGATCGAGCAATTTCTCGTCTCGGCGATGCGTTGTCCGCACGACTCCGCGACGACACATCACTTGGTCATGGACGCCGCGCGGGAGGTCGCCCGCCAGGAAGCGGCCCACTTGCTCAACGCGTCCCTCTCAGAGATCGCCCTGGTCGAAAACACCACGGCGGGTCTCAACGCCGTTCTCTCCGCGATGCCAATTGGGGATGGAGACAACGTTGTCGTCGGTGATACAGAGTTCATGCAGTTGGTCATCCCGCTCGTCCACCTGCAACAGACCCGCCGGATCGAGATCCGCCGGGTTCCCCATCGATGGGGGATGTTCTCTCCGGCAGATTTTGCCCGGGTCTGCGATCAGCGGACCGCTGCGATTCTGGTCAGCTCGGTGCAGTGGGCCCACGGATGGAAGATGGACCTCACGGCGCTGAGCGAGATCGCTCACACCTTCGGTGCTTGGCTGGTGGTCGATGCCATCCAGCACGCCGGCGTCGGCGCGATCGATCTCTCGAGCCTTGGCGTCGATGTGCTGGTTTGCGGGGGACACAAGTGGCTCAACGCGCCGTTTGGCTGCGGCCTCCTCTTCATCCGCCACCACCGTCTCGCGCAGATCGAGCCGACGATGCGGGGCTATTTGACCCTGACGCCTCCGGCGGGTGGCTGGGGGACCTACTTCAGCACTCCGACGATCACCCCTTTTCGCGATTATGAGTATGTCGACGACGCAACGAAGTTCGAGTCCGGGGGGACCGCCAACTACCCTGGAGCGATTGGACTTGGTGCCAGTCTGCGGTTGATCAACCGCCTCGGGATCTCCCAGATCGAAGCCTATGTCCGGGATCTGACTCGCGAACTGATCGACTGTCTACGGCAAGAGGGGCTGGAGGTGGTCACGCCGGACGATGACGCCCGACGTGCCGGAATGGTCACGTTTCGGATCTCGGAAGATCCCACCGAGGACCCGGCCCTGGTTCGATTTCTGGCTGATCGGGGAATCCTCGTCTCCGCCCGTTATACCGCAGGAGTGGGTGGGACCCGCATCTCGGTCCATTTCTACAATACCCGGGAAGACTTGGCTCGGTTGCTCGACGCCGTCCGCGCTTATCGGGCTGGACGGTAGAACTTGCCGATCTCTCCTCGATCAAGGTTCTTGTGCGGCGTAGTACCCTTCGCGGGCGCGGATTCTCAGGGAGGGTTGCGTCGGGACACTGACGGAGATGCGACGAAATTTTCCATCCTTCGCCTCTGCGGTCGGGTAGTACCCCAACAAATACTGAGCTTCGAGTTCGGCCGCGATCTGGGCGAAGACGGCCGTCAAATCTTCCAACTTGTCAGGAAGGAACGCCCTGCCCCCTGTCTCTCTGGCCAAGCGGGCCATCCCGTCGTGGCCGCGGATACTCAAGCGGTTGAGCCGAATCGAGGGGCCGCTGGGGTTGATCGCGTAGAAGAGGCTGTTGCTTGCTTGGGTAGCACGAGTCGCCTCGCTCAACTCGCTGAGATGGCTGTTGTTGTCCTCCCCGTCGGAGAGAATGACCATCACCCGCCGTGCCCCGCTTTGAGCGTGGGACTCAATGTAGTTGGCCGCCGCCGACACTGTATCATAGAAGGCAGTCGCCTCGTCCGAGGGCGCGATCGACTGGATGGCCGCCATCGCCTGCGCCGCATCGACTGTTCGTTCGAGAACGAGATGGGATGTCTGACCAATGGCGAAGAGGGTCACGGCATCGCCAGGTTTGAGCACCACTTGCAGAAATCGACTGGCCGCCTCTTTCTCGAACTCAAAGCGATTGCGAATGCTCCGGGACACATCGAAGAGCAGGGCCATCTCCAAGGGAATTTTGACAGGATCCCCAAGGCTCTGGATCTGCTGCTGTTGCCCCTCTTCCCGCAAAAGAAAGTCTTCCGCTGTCAGGTTCCGCACGGGTTGCCCCGCTTGATCCGTCACCGAAACTGGAACCACCACCAAGGTCGACTCGATCCGAATCGACTCCGCATCAAGATCTGACTCGTCCTCGCGTGGAGGGGGGCCGGCGGGCTTCTCGGGGGGAGAAGGCGGGGAGGGGGAGGGAGTCGGCACGGGGTCCTGCCCCCTCGTCGTCACTGGCCGATCGGCAGTGGCCCGCCTTTCCGCCAGAGAAAACCGCGCCCGACGGGCTGGACTCCCCGACTGATCCTGGGCCTCCGCGCCGCTTCCCGCGGGGACGAGCAACAAAAGAAGAAGACAACACGCCCTCCCAACTCTTCCAGATGATCGAGTTCGCATCAGGCCGTGGGGTCTTCGCCAGCACAGACCCCACGGCCTCTCTCTCTGCCCTCGTTCCATCCTGCTGATCACGCCGTCTCCTCTCCTTGATCTTCCACCAGTGTCCCCATATCCGGACTCTCTCCAGGCACGTGGTCAGTCGATCGAACTGTCCTGCTTGCTTAGTAAGACGACGAACCACCCTTCGAACCGCTGGGTGGGGCGGGTTGGAGGGCGCGATTGACCAGGATTCGAACCTCGACCCGACGGTTCTGCTCGCGGCCTTCGCGGCTGGTGTTGTCGGCCACCGGCTGGGCGGCACCATAACCGAATGGAGTGACCATCCGCCGTAGCGGAACGCCGTGCGTCTCTGCCAAGTAGCGAACCACCGCGTCGGCCCGCTGTTGGCTCAATCGCCGATTGAGCGCCACTCCCCCCTCGGCCGAGGCGAAGCCAGCGATCTCGATCATGTATGCCCGCTCGTTCTGCGCCTGGGCCGCAATCTCGTCGAGGGCCTCGGTCGCTTCCGGCAGGAGCTGGGCGCTGCCCACCCGGAACTGAATCGTGATCACCCGTTTGGCTTCATAATCGTCGAGCGATGAGACGAGCTGATCAATCCGCTGATTGGTCGCGTCGATTCGACGATTGGTCGTCTCAACTCGGGTCAGCGCGTCATTGGCGGTCTTCTGGGCTGTCCCCGCATCGTTGCGGGCTGACTTCGAGAGCGTGTCGAGTTCGGCCAACTGACCGGAGAGGCGCTGCGCGTTTGCCTCCGCCTGACTCAACCGATTTGAGGTCTCCTCGACCCGTTCCTCCACCGGGACAACCCGTGTCTCGACCGATTGGGCCGTGACATAGGCGGTGTCCGTAAAACGAATCTTTTCGGCGACCAGCGCTCCCTCGTCGTTCCCACGCCCTTCGACCTCCAGGTTGAGGCCACGGATCAGGCTCGTCGTCCCATACTTTCGGCCCTGTCGAAAGATGTTGCCCTTCTTCTCTTCCACTCGGGTCTTTCCCGTCAGCAGCACCCGGATCTCACCGGCTGTCTTGTCCCGCAAGATGAAGGAGTCGACCTCTCGGCGCAGGATGACCCCAGCTACCTTCTTCTTCAAGCCAGTGGGAATCCGCTCGACTTCGACTGATTCTATCTCTGCTTGGCTAGGGGGGGCCTTGACCTGTGCCATCGTCATGCCCGTGCTCCCGGCGACCATCAATCCTCCCAGAACTAACCTGGGTAACCAAGTCAACCCTTGCGCCCACCATGCCGTGGAACTCTGCCGGGTACTTCTTTCTCTTTTCGTGGCCAAGCCATCTTCTCTCTTCAAATTCATTTGTGGTCTCCCTTTCTCCTCTCACACACCCCCACCGAGAAACGTGTACTCGGGGCTATCTTCCGCGGGTCACTCACCGGAGCGATGGGCCTCCGAATGGACGATTTTGTAACCAACCGTGTAGTAAGGCAATTCTCATACCCATCAATCGTCTTACGCCTCTTGGCCATTCCCGATTTCGCCCAGTCCCAGAGAAATCTTGATCTTGCCTGACACGTTGTTCATCCGACTACAAGAATGGGCCAGTTCCAGAAGCTTGCCATCATTCTTTCCATCCAGGCAAAATTTTCTTCACGCATTGAAAAAAAGAAGAGGGGAATGGATCGCTTTTTCGAAGGATCCATCTCCCCTCTCTTCATCATCGCTCACCGAGTCCTAGAAGACTGGAACCCGGATTTCATGGTTTGCCAGCAGGGTGATGGCGTGCAGGTTGTATCCTCCACCAAAACGGGTGCTGCGCGTGATGAGGGAACCCAGAATCGCAGACCCGCTTCCGGAAAGGCGAATCCAACCACTCCGCCCAGGAGGGACGTGCTGGTTGATTCCCCCAGATCGGTTGAAGATGTTGGTTAAGCTGTCCTGCCGGTAACAACTGAGCGAAAAGCTGCTTGATCTCGACTGCTCCGTGTCATTGTAGATCAGGCAGAAGATGTTGACGGTGTTTCCTGAGTCTCCAAAGAAGAGGTCGGTCGGTGGCGAGTAGATGTAGAGAAAGCTCGAGACAGAGACTTGGCTATCGAAGCTGGTGACAGCCAGTACCGTCGGCAGTCTTTCGTACTCGCTTCCGTTGAACTTCAATTTGAAATCGGAGGTGACTGGGTCTGGGCTGACGTCCCCGGGGCTCACTTTCGCCAAGGAGATGGCTGGGAGCGCCCCAATACGTCCGTCGTTCTCCCGGATGTGCGCGACTCCCCCCAGCCAATTGAAGCTTGTCGGTCGCCCAGTCGTCATACTCTCCGCGACGACGATCAGATACCCAAAGACACCCGGATCGTAGTCACTCATCAAGAAAGTGGTTGTCTGCGCCTGTGTCAGGCTGGTCCCAAAGTTGGCCACACTGCAAGTCCCTCCGTCGATGAGGAAGAAATGGAGGCTGATTGGCGCACTTTGGTTGAAATTGGTGATGCTGATCTGGGTGTCACCCTGGGCCGGGTTGACTGGGTTGCTCGAAAAGCGATTGAAAAAGAGCACGCTTCCTGGTTTTGTGTCACTGTAATTGTTGCCGTTAACCTGCGCAAACGTCGAAATTTGCGGGGTGGCCAAGCACAGGAACAGAGTCACGCCAAAGACAATCTTGCTTCTCTTTTGCAGGGCAGGTCGAATCATTCTTTCCTCCGGTTGATCACTCCCTTCGGGAGCGATGGATCGTCGAGTCGGGATCACGAACCCTCCTTCCTCGTGGGCAGGAAGGGTGCGGGGCTCTCGAACTCGCTGGATCGCTATTGCCTATCGCCGGGGGACGGGGGCATCCGGCAGCTCGCCAATGGAGGCGGCTTGTTCTCATTCGGTCGAATCGTGTGCGCAGTTGCGTAGGGTGGGACCGAGCTTTCCCCGATCTACTTGCCATTCCAAGGTGAAAGCCATGATGATGAAGCGCCGCATTTCGCTCCTGGTCAGACCCACCGGATCAATTCTGGAACATGGCGATGTTGGGGGCAAGTTTGAGGCCATCAGTGTCTCTTCGTGGCGATGCTCCCGAATCCAATCGACGGAGCGGGCAGCCAGAGGCACCTTCCTGGAAAGTCGATGAGGTGGAGATGGATTGCCCGGTCAGGCAAAGGTCATCAGCAGGGGCGACGACCCACAGAGGACAGGGTTGGATCCGTTGGACTGGATACTTAGAAAGATCGCTGCCAAGTGATGGGACTGGCCGCGCTCACGTCAGATCAGCGTTGCGCAACAGGCTGTCCCTGACAAATCACTTCTCGAGTATAGCACACCATTTTCATCCGAACCAATTTTTTACCGAGAGAGAAAGAAGGCCCGGGGAGGTAAGTTCCCCGGGCCTTCTTTCGATCAGGCGTAAGAATGGAGGCCAGGCAGGATGTAGCTCACCCCAAGGTAGGTGAAGATGACGAGCAGAAAGCCGACCAGGGCAAAATAAGCGCTTCGTCGTCCGCTCCAGCCGTGGGCGATCCGGGTGTGGAGGTAGCCCGCATAGGCCAGCCAAGCGACCAAGGCACCGGTCTCCTTGGCGTCCCAGCCCCAGTACCGACCCCACGATTCATTGGCCCAGACTGCACCGGTGACGAGGAGGATGGCCAGTCCAGCGAAAGCGACCCCGACCGTCTTGTAGATCATGCTGTCGATCTTCTCGATCGGGGGAAGGCTCTCCCGGATGCGCTCAGTCCGAATACTGAAGAGGACCAGGAAGAGCGTGGTCACGAGGAGGGTAATCACTGCGGCGATCTCGACCGGGTTGCTGCGCATATCGAGAACCAGCGACGCGCTGTTGCTCTGCAACCAGTTGCCTCCGACGGTGACCAGACTTTGTACCGATTGGTTCTCTGCTTCCTTGCCCGCGAGGGTCTTGGCGACTTGGTAGTATTGATCCTGCCCGATGAGGGATCCGATCGATTGCATCGTCCGCAAACGGTAGAAGAGAAGGATGGTCGCAATCGCCTGGGCCGCGAGGGAGGCACGGAGCATCCAGTGTCCCCATCGTCCTGCGCCGGTCTTTCCGCGGTAGAGCTGGAGCCAGAACGCGACCGTTGTTCCGAAGAAGAGCCCGAGGCCCAAGGTCATCAGCATTCCAACTCCGGGGAGTGCCACTCGTGCCCCGGTATTGAAGACCCCTCCAGAGTGAATCAAGACCGCATTGAGCCGGTAGCTGAGCGAGGCTGGATCGAATGCCTTGACTCCGCCCATCAGCCAGACGAAGGCGTACGTTACCAGGATCGACCCAGTGACGACGATCGCCATCTGCTCGACCTTGACACCGTCTTTGAGCAGGTAGACAACGGCGAGGGCAAAGCTGACCAGTGCCACTCCATAGCTCAGCGAGGCCACCCCGACGTGGATTGGGCGCCAGTAGCTGTCGAGCACCGGGGGGAGATTGATGAAGCTGTTCCCGATGAAGATCGCCAGCAGCAGAATCAGCGCCATCAATGGCAAGGAGAGGGCTCCGACGAAGCGACCATTTTCCCGGTGACTCAGCAACATCGTCGCCAGTCCTGCGCCAAAGGCGAAGGCGATCGAGAGATCGTAGAGGTTGGCGAACGGAATGTAGCTGAAGAACCACCAGAAATGATACTCCCCGGTGATCTGGCTGGTCATGCGGATCCAATTTTCCCTGTCTCCAGCCGCAACCCAGCGCACCAGCCAACTCGACAGGTTGAAGAAGACCCCGGCCGATCCTACCCAGACCCCCATCCGCTGCAGAAAAGGGATCGGAGCCCAGAAATTGGTCACCAGCCCTGCTGCCGCGATAATGTAGCTGAGCAGGGCGAGGACGATCAGCGTCCCATCACTCGGAACTGCCGAGGCGCCCATTCGCACACGTGCCACCGTCACCAGACCTGCTCCGATAATCGGGAGGAGGGCTGGCAGATAGCCCGAAAGGGAGCCCTTGCCTCCCATAGACGGCGCTTGGGACTCCAAGGTGCCCAGGCCCGGATTGATCGACTTGATTGCTTGACTCATCGCTTGTTACCTCCAAACTGACCTACTCATCGCGAAAAAGAAGCCATTTGACTCAACCTGCGATCCATCCACAAGTTCACAGCGGAAGACCGCTCCCCCCCAGTCTGTTCAGGACCGCAGGTGGGCAATCAGTTGACGCGCTCGGTCTTCAAACCCTAGACGGTTCCGGTTGGCGTTTCCTCCAACATAGACCTTGCCATCTTCGACGACTATCCAGAGACGTTGATGGGAAAAGAAGAAGACACCGATCAGCGTCAGGCAGAGAATGGTAAATCCGACATAAACGACCCGGGCTCCTGGATCATACTGGACAGAGAGAATGTGGGCGAGCGGGACTTTCTCGAATTCGAGCAGGGTAAACTGATAGCCCGGGGGATCGCTTAGCCGGGACTGGAGAAAAGGGGCAGAGGCGATCTCTTGCCGGAAGGCTGCCGTGACCGCCCAAGAATCCCGCTCGCCGATCGTTGGATCGAGAAGCAAGATTCTGGCGGCAGGGTTTTCGTATTCGGTCGATCCAAAATCCGGTCGGCCTTCCCGAGAGAAGACGAGGTGCGGGTTGAAATCCGTGTACTTGAGTCGGGCTCCGTTGGAGAGGGTCGCCTCTCCGTTCCGCGTCACCGTGACCTCTTCGTTGCTTCCATCGGGGAGAACGGCCCGAAGGCGAACGCTGCGAGCGTTGCCGAGCGGGTTGTACGAAGCCTGGAAGAGCCTGTATCCCCGATAATCGTACGGGTTGTTCATGTGGATCAAGGCGTTGGTCTTCTCCCCTGATTCACGATCCAGAATCTCTACCCGGGTCAGCCAGTCGAGGGTGTTGCCCGCATCAAGCCCCCCGGCTGAGTCGATCAGTTTCTGTTGGATGTCGACGCCGCGCACGGTGAAGGGAAGCTGAAGCTGGCGCTGGCCAACCGCGAACTCCGAGGTCGCCTGCTCGACGTTGAAGACGTTCTGGAGCATCCGGTCGGCGGCCCGGTCCGGCGTCACCGGGAGAGAACCGATGTACCCTCGACTCGTCAGGTAGCCACCGAAGAAGATGGTCAGCAGCCCAACGTGGACGGCATAGGCCCCAAGTCGGTTCCAGACTCCCCGCTCGGCAAAGATCGTCGTCCGCTCCCCGGTCTCAGTGACGCGGACGCGGAACCGGGTCGCCCGGGCCGCACTCACCACTCGCTCGGTCAGCTCGTGCCGGCTGAATCCTGGAAGCTCGACCTCCTCCCGAAACTTCTGCGTCATGGCGAAGGCCGGAGAAGCGGTCAGCTTCTTGCGCCGCACGTAACTCCACGCCGCTGGGAAGTGGTCGATCGAGGCGAGGATGATGTTGAGGCTCAGCAGGAGGAGCAGGGCATTGAAATACCAAGCATGGTAGATGTCGAAGAAGCCCAGGCGTCCGTAGACGATCTTCTCCGCAGGCGTCAGTTCCGCATAGTAAGCGCCGAAGGTATCTAACTCCTGCTGCTGGATCAGCATTCCGATCATGCAGGCGATGATCAGCAGGACCAGCAAGGTGATCCCGAACGGGACTGAGCTGATTGCGCCGAGGAACCGGTCGATAAGTCCCCCAAGGCCCGACTCTTTTTTCTTTCCTGTGCCGGATGTCTGGACCGCTGGTTTGGGAGCAGGTTCGGCGATGGCCTCAGTTGAGGCAGGATCCGCCGAGGGGATTGGTCCTGCGGTAGAAGCTGTGTGCGCCACCATCTGCGGATCACTCGATAGAGGAGCGATCGGGTCAAGTGGAACCGATGGAAGATCAGCGTGTGTTAAAACTTTTTCTGCCATTCCTTTTCCAATTCCAGGGATAGGACGATAGGACGAATGGGCCCGATAGGCCTGAACACGCTGTACAAGACTGGCAGGAATTATCCGACCTTCAGGTCCTGTCCGTCCTCCATGTCCTATCAAACATGTCCTATCGAACATGTCCTATCAAACCAAGTTGGGGCCGGCCTCGCCTCCGCCGGGTTCGGGAATGGCGGATGACACAGAGATCGTAGTCTAGCAGCACTCGCCCCACGCTGCAATGACCTCGAATCAGCGTCTGCCCTACCTCGTCGAGGGCGCCAACTTGATTTGATCTGGCAGGGGGGGGAAGTTTGGGATCGGGGTGACAGGCTATCCCGGGGCGGGTAGAATGCTTTCGTTTGCGGTCTACTCTGGCGGAGCCATTCACTCCTTCATCCTTGTCAGGCCACCGTTGGGTATCAGCGGATGGACTCTCAAGAAGCAAGATGGTGAACCTCTATCAAAAAAGACAGGTAGGGTTGAAACGTGGAGAACGAGAATGACCGATTCACGACGGAGAGACCTTTTCGGGTCTGTCCGCAGTGTCGCGCCCTGACGCCGGCGCGTGATCCTGTCTGCGTTCAATGTGGGGACCACTCCTCTGGGCCGTCCGCGCCCAAGCCGGAGACGCCCATCAAGGGGGAACCTCCCCTTGAGCCCACCCAGGCCTGGTGGGAGGAGCGTTTTCTGCTGACCCTCCAGCAGCGTCCCGTCCGGCTGGTCCCACTGATCCTTGGGGTCAATATTGCGGTCTACCTGTTGATGGTCTTGGTTGCGGGAGGCAACTTCGTCAAGCAGTTTCTCTCCCTCAACGATATTGGAACACTGGTCGCGTTCGGCGCCAAGACCAATGAACTGCTGCGCCAAGGGGAGTGGTTCCGGCTGATCACCCCGATCTTTCTCCACGGCGGGCTCCTCCACCTCGCCTCCAACTCGTGGGCCCTCTGGACTGTCGGGCCACTCGTGGAGAAGCTCTATGGCCCCGCCAGATTCTCGCTCCTCTATCTCTTCGCTGGAGTGGGGGGCGTTCTGGGCAGCTATCTCGGAAGTGGGAGTCGCCCTCCGTTCGTTCCGAGCGTCGGGGCTTCCGGCGCGATCTTTGGGCTCTTTGGGACGCTCCTCGTTTTCGGGTACAAATACCGCCAAGAGCTTCCGGCACACTTTCAGCGCTCGATCCGGTCCGGGATCCTCCCGGTGATCGTCCTCAATCTCTTCCTCGGATTCTCAATTCCCTACATCGACAATGCCGCTCATCTCGGAGGCCTTGCCACGGGAGCCCTCCTCGCGGCCATTCTCCCCTATTGGGCTCCTCAGGACGCCAGAGAACGAAGAAGACCGGGAGCCATCATCGAGAGAGTTGGGCTCGTCTTGGCGCTCCTGCTGATCTTGGCCGCCTTCGCTGCGGCCTACCAGCATCGACAGCCCCACTTGGCCAGTCGTACGGTCGAGCTGGAGCGATTCCTCCGAACGATCGAGCAGGCGGACGGCGCACTGACCAGTGGGTTTCGCTGGATTGCTGGACAGGAGATCGATCGACGTCCGGAGGCGCTCCTCGACGCGCTGCGCCAAGCAGACTTGGCCCTTGATCAACTTGGGCAGCCCGATCCGGTGGCCGGTCAGGTACGCCAGGAGATGCAGTCATTGGTTCGTCGCCAGCGAGCGATGATCGAGCTTGCCTCCAGCGGGCAATCGGTCGAAGGCTGGGAGTCGCTGGGAGAGGCGCTCCTCCGCAGTCGGCTCTCCGTCCGCGAGTGGATTCGAAAAGACGGAGAGCGCTATGGTTGGCGGCTGCGGGACTCCGACTCGCCTTCGACCGGGCCTGTGCCAAGTCAATCCGGAGAGGACCCGCAGACAAAGTCTCCCTCCTCTCCGCCGAACTCCTGATGGCCCACTCCCTGCCATCAGAGGGTGCCGGAGTGCAGGTAGTGAACTTTCCCTGATGGATGGAACCCTGCCATCAGAGGGTGCCGGAGTGCAGGTAGTGAACTTTCCCTGATGGATGGAAATGGATGGAAAACGCCCCGACTCCTCGAAAAGTTGCGCTCAGGCCTGCCTGTCACGTTTGTCCGCTTCCTTCAGTTGTTGTTCTTCCCCTGCGCGTCTTGACCGCGAACGGCACCCTCCATATACTCATCTCGGTTATTGGTTGTTGATGGATCCGAAATATGCCGAACTATGATTGAACGTGAGACCGGACAAATCCTGGAAGGCACGCTGACCGCAATCGGCCATCGCTATGCCCTTGTGGCCAGCCGATGGAACGACCTGATCGTCAGCCGCTTGGTTGGTGGCGCCCAGGATGCCCTCTACCGACTCGGCGCCCGCCCAGAGCAGCTTACCCTCGTTCGAGTCCCCGGCTCCTTCGAAATTCCACTTGCGGCAAAAAAGTTGGCAGCATCTCGGCGCTTCGATGCTATCATTTGCCTCGGTGCGGTAATTCGTGGGGAGACCCCCCACTTCGATTACATCGCCGCCGAAGTGACCAAGGGAATGGCCGCCGTCTCTCTTGAGTTTGATCTTCCGGTTGCCTATGGCATCATCACTGCCGACACCGTCGAGCAGGCGATCAATCGGGCCGGAGTCAAAGCAGGAAACAAAGGTTTCGAAGCCGCTATGGCGGCGATTGAAATGGTCAACCTTCTCAAAAATCTGTCCGAGATCAACTCCCCCGCCTGATCCTGACTCTCCTGCTGTTCAGGCTCAACGACAGACTCCCGGAGCTACATCTCATCGCTAACGCTACCAATCGACAACCAAGGATCATTATGGGTGCACGGCGCAGGGCGCGTGAATGCGCATTACAGATGCTCTTCTGCTATGATCTGGCCCGTCCCCAGGTCGAAGACCTCATCGCCTCGTACTGGGGCGAACTCGCCGAGGCCGCCGAGGAGGTCCGAGCCTTCGCCAATGAGCTGGTCGAGGGAACCATCGAGCACCTCGCACAGATTGATGATCGAATCCGGGTCCGGACCGAGCACTGGCGCATTCCGCGAATGGCTGTCGTCGATCGGAATCTGCTCCGGATGGCCGTCTTCGAGTTCCTCTACCAGCCCTCCACCCCCCGAACCGTCGCGATCAATGAAGCCCTTGAAATTGCCCGCCGCTTTTCGACCTCGGAAGCGACCCAGTTTGTCAATGGAATTCTCGATGCCATCAAGCGGGATCTCGACGCGGAGGCGACTGGAACCGTCGATTCCTCCTCTCCTGTGGCGACGACAGCCCAAGGGACATCCTGAGCCCTTTCCAGAAGACTTCAGTTTTAGTAAAGTCGGGGATCGCCGGGCCTCTCTGGCAGGTCCTGGCCGTCGACCTCTTTGACGTCGGCGACAAAGTGTACCTGAGGCGATTAAGGCGATCGAGCGTGAACCAGTTGATTTCATTGGTTCAGGTCCAGCAAAGGGTCGGTTCAACGGTTCAAGCTGGATCATCGGGAGACTTATCGGGAGATCATTGGGAGAGAAGATGTGGGGTTGTCGACCTGAGAAAAGGGCTGGAAGAATGGCGAGAAGCCTTGGGGTAGGCTTGTTGAGTCTGCTTCTCGGAGGGCTGGTGGGGTGGGCTCAAGATCGCCCAGAGCCGCGGGGGGGGGCCAGTGCCAACCAGGATCCAGACCAAGATGCCATCAAGATTGGAACCAATCTGGTGACAGTCCCGGTGATCGTCACCGATCCTTACGGTCGCTTCGCCAGGGGGTTGGAGCGTTTCGATTTTACGGTCCGCGAGGACGGGGTTCCACAAAAGATCGAAAGCTTCTCTGCCGAGGAGTCGGCCTTCGATGTCGCCTTGCTCATCGACTCCAGCCGAAGCACCCAGAACAAGCTCGATACGATTCGCAAAGCCGCGATCTCCTTCTTTCGCCAGTTGCAGCCCCGCGATCGGGTGATGATCGTCACTTTCGACGAGAAGGTCCGCTTCATCAATGACTTCACCAACAATCCGGCTGAACTGGAGCGGGCAGTCAAGAACATCCGTAGTGGCTACTTGACCAGCTTGTATGACGCGATCGAGCGGACCATCAACGAGAAGCTCAGCCAAGCTCGCGGACGGAAAGCCCTCGTCATCCTGACGGATGGGGTCGACACGGCCAGCAAACAGGCTACCTTCGAAAGCACTCTCGAGATGATTGCCCGAACGGGGATCATCGCCTACACCATTCACTATGAGACCCGCAACGATGGCAGCCCCTTGATGAGGCCGCTCTCTCTGCCACCTCCCAGTGCGGGCGCCGGGTTCTCCTCGTCTTTCGCTGCACCGGGGCGGGGCCGAGGCAGGGGAGGGGCTACGACTCAGGTCGGGCGTTCCGAGATCGATTCCGAATCCCGCGCTGCTGCAGTCTCCAATGGGGACCAGCAGGACCCCCAGCCCTCTCCGCGCCCAATCATCAACCTGCCGCCACCTGTTCGAATTCCACCGGCGCGGGAACCCGCCTCCCCTACGCCCGGGTCCGTCCCCACAAATACGCCGTCGCGCTCCGATCCCGGCAGTCGCCCTTCATCCCGGGTCAACTCCCAACCTCGCCAAGCCATGCGCGATCGGGAACTGGTGGCGATCGACTACCTCCGCTCTCTCGCCGTTCAATCCGGAGCCCGCTTCATTCGCGCTGAAAACGTCGAAAATACCTCGTTTGCCTTTCGCCTCATCGCCGAGGAGCTTCGTTACCAGTACACGCTCAGCTATATTTCCAGCAATGAAAAGCGCGATGGTGGCTATCGCTCCATCGCGGTTCAAGTCGGGCGTGACGGACTGCTTGTCCGTGCCCGGCTGGGGTATCGCGCTCCAATCGCTCCCTGATGCTCTCTTCCGATCGCGCCGGCCGCCTCCCAAGATCTCTGGGTCGAGTTCAGCCTTGCGTCCCCCTTTTTTCGACCCACTGCCTCCGCGGTAGACACAAAAAATCCCACGATACGAAGACCGTATCGTGGGATTCAAGCAGGAGAAGGAGGGAGGTAACTTGTATCGAAATGATTGCGAATAATGATTGCTAATAATGATTGCGCAATATGAATTCAGGTCTTTTGGTAGCCGATTCTCCGGATATGAACGGAGAGTCATCTCTCTGGCTCTATGGTCCGACCAAATGGCCCTGACGACAAGCCCTGAGAGGGCTTGATAGGGAGAGATAGTCTCGATCCTGGTATATTAAAGATGGAGCACAGAACGTACACCATCGAGTCCACAATGACGAAGACCCTCGAATTTTGAGAGGGAACAAAGAAAAACTGACCTTCATTTAGCTGCCAAGTCGAGATCGCTCAGTTCTTGACCTCTTTCCCTTGCTTTTCGATTTGGCAGATTCCCTGTCACAACTTCAGGAGGATCGTTGCTCGACTTATCTCTCAACCGACCCCATTCCGCAGCCTTCTTTCAAGATTGCGAGAAAGCAGGTGGGGAGGGTTTCCACGACGAAGGCGGAACAACAAATGGATTATAGGCGGCCACCACCCATTCGTCAAGAATTCATTCTTCTTTCTTCTCCAATTTTTTGCAAAACTCTCACGGATAGGGCAGTCCGGGGAGTGGTGAGGAGGGATGGAGGGGGGCAGATTGATCGTCACTACAGACGGCATCGATGAGCGTCAAGGGATCCTATCTTCTTCCCGGTGATTTTTGGTGCGCCGGGATGAGCCGGCTAGATCTGATCGGGTGAAAGTCCTGATTCTGTAATTGCTCATCATCAGGTAGCCAAACGGGCGTGTCTAGCAGCAATGCTGTCCACGAAGCCCCGCGAGGCGAATCACGCGAGCCGTAACGCAAGCGAACCCCAATTTTGGCCTCGTTACACTAAAGAAGGTGGCCAGTCTGCCGGATCAGCGATCGCAGCGTGCTCAAGCTGATCCGGCTGTGGTTGACGGCGAAAGTGGTCTGCTTGCGCCCTCGGCGAACGCGTGGCCACAGCAGAAAATCAGGATTGCTTTTTCCCGAACGCCACGCCAATTTCTACATTGACCGCCTGTCCGTTGTCGCCGCGGCCAGGGCTGATCACCTGCTCGATCAGGCCGAAGGCAGGTGGGCTAGCCTTGCCCAGCGCAAGTCGGCCGCGCACTTGGCCCTGCAGCCGCACCAGCGGTGTGCTGCTGCCCGCATCCGAGGCCCCCGCCAGCAGGGTGAGCTGCTCCAGGCTCTGGCGGGCGCTGAAGACGCCCGCGCTGTAGGGTGTTGCGCTCAACGCTTGGTTGCAGCGCGCCAGCAGCGCCTCGGCGTCGGTGACGACCAGCGCCAGGAAGAGCGCTGACCACTGTTCGACCAGCCGCCAAGACTCGGCGTTGATGGCCGCCTCGAAGTGCTGGGTGAATTCCTGGGTGGCAACAACGCCAGGGTAGCGATAGCCCACGGCCAGCTGCGCCGCGCCCGCACAGCGAGCAGCGCCCGCTGCAGACAGGTGCAGCGTGCGCGACGGCGCGTCGATCGTAAAGTCACCGGGAAAGAGCGCCTGGCGCCGCTCGCTCACCGTCTCCGGATCGATGAGCGCCTCGGCGTCGAGCGTACCGTCCAGCGGCGTCTGCGCCAGCGCGTAGGCGGTGACCCCAGGCAGGCGCAGCGCCAAGTGTTGCTGGATCGGCTGCGGCTGCACGCGGCCAGAACGATCCAACGTGCGCTGGTTCAGTTCCAGCGTTCCCAGGGTCAGCGTCAACCCCGGGGCCGGCGTCTCGCCTGCGGTCAGCGTGCGCCAGTCGTCGTTCAGATAGGTCAAGAGTTGTTGGATCATGCGATCTCCCTATCCCCTCGTTGGCGTGCGTCAATCCGTCAGCGGCACGTCCAGATCGTGGGTGCCGACCTCGCGGAATTTGATGTCGTCCTCCTGCTTGCTCAGGTCAATTTCTACCTGGAGGAAGCGGGCGTTGGCTGGAATCAGCTCTGCCGGCACCAGCGCAGCGTTGTAGTTGCACCCTGGCCGGCTATTCCAGTAGCGGGCAAAGGGATTGTCGTAGGTGGCCAGGAAGCGCTCGACCGGCT
>JBMOHS010000007.1:0-47397 GCA_049317725.1 Blastocatellia bacterium | reverse complement strand
ACCGCCACTCGGCCATCGAGCCGGAAACTGGGCATGCGAAACTCTGCCTCGGCTCCTACCAGCGGGGTCTCTGCCGCGGACGGAACCCGATTCTCCACGGAACCACTCTTCTCCATCTGCCAATCCTCCCTTTGCCTCGCGAATGTCAGCCTTTCAAAAGGTCCGAATCTGCTCAAAGACATAGTAGCCCATCATGCAGCAGATCACCGCCGTCGCCACCCAGAGGGCAATGGTTACCCGATGGGGGGGAGTCATCTCGCGCGGGAGGTGCTGATGACGAAGATAAAGGGTGCCGATCCCGATGATGGGCAACATCAACGCTTGTGCCACGCCACCGGCGACGACCATCTGAACAGGGGACTTGACCACCAGGTAGAAGAGGACCGGTATGGCGGTAATGGCGACGATAAACCCATTGCGATAGCGCACCCGCTGGCGATAATCGTCCGCCCGGAAAAACCCCATCAAGCAGGCCATATCGGCAAAGACACGAGAGTTGGACGCAGTGGCGGCAAAGATGGTTCCGTAGAGGGTGAAGATCGCTCCCAGATAGAAGAGCGGGAGGGACCATTCGCCAAGGGTTTGCGTATAGATGTTCGAGAGGACGGGGATGAGGTCATTCGCCGCGGGGACCTTGCCCATGCTGTGGAGAATGCCGGCCCCGAGGAGGTAGAAGGCAATGGTCGCAACGGTGTAGATGATCATCGAGGCCAAGATATCGAGCCGCATGACGCGGGACCAGCCCTGGGCACGGGCGAGCCAAGCGCTGGAGCCATCGCGTCGACCTGTGAAACGGGCATAGCCCTTCTCGACACACCAGTAGGGATACATCAACAGTTCACTGGCACCGACACCGGTGATGCCGAAGACGGCGACCGCCGTCGAGAAGCCGGCTCCTGGCATCTTGAATTGCAGTCCTTCGACCAGCGAGTGCCACTGAAAATGGTCTGGCATCCGCAACAGGACGAGCGCGGCCAGCAGTGTCAGCATTGTGAAGAGTCCCACTTTGACCATGGCGAGTCGTTCGACCCGCTCATAGCCCCCACCGAGGAGAATCGCCAAGGTCAGTCCCCAGAAGAGGAAGACCCAGACCGGGATGGGGATGGACGGAAGGAGGAGATGCATGACCTGCGAAACTCCGCCAAACATGGCCCCAACCTGGAGCAGGGTCAGAAGCGTCATCAGCGCCCAAGCCCAGACGACCCAGTTGACCTTCCAGCGCGGACCGGGGACACGATTGAAGGCAGCCAGCCCTGTCTCTCCCGTGGCGATCACATACCGCCCCATCTCGGACTGAATGACGGGCTTGAGGAGACAACTGAGCAGGATCACCCAGAGGGCGGTATAGCCGACTTGGGCCCCAAGCGTCGTCGTCGCGATCAGTTCCCCAGACCCGACAATCGACGCCGCCAGGATCATCCCTGGCCCAATCCGCTGCAGGGAACTCCAGAGCGTTACCGGAGGGGCGGTGACCTCCTCGGGAGGCAGCTGATAGGGATCCGCCAAAGTGGGAGAAGCAGAAGGAGAATCTGCCGAAGCTTGCCGCAGGTCGTCATCCATCACGTTGAAGGCTCCTCTCGGGAAGGACTCGGGGGCGAAGAGGGCGGGAGTGCCCCCTCAGCCATGCGCGTCTACAGAAACAGCGGGTACGATGAGCAGGATGCGCAGATCTCGAACATTGTTCCCGGTGGGACCGGTCATGATCGCGTCTCCCAGAGCGGAAAAGAGGGAGTAGGCGTCGCTCGCCGCCAGAGCTTGCTCGGGTTGGAGGCCCATCTGTCGCGCACGTGGCAAAGAATGATCGTCGGCAACCGCTCCCGCGGCGGGGCTGTTGCCATCGATGCCATCTGTCCCAGCACTGAGGACCGCCATTCCGTTCAGCTTCCGGCGCTCCATTGCCAGGGCTACGCGGAGAACAAACTCCTGGTTCCGTCCGCCCAATCCGGATCCACGCACGGGGCAGATCGCTTCTCCACCGGAGAGGAGGCAGACCGCCGCCTCGGGATGCTGCTGGGCAAGGGCCAAGAGCCGATCGAGATGGTGATCGGCCAAGAGCTGGACCTCCTCCTCGACCAGATCCTCCGCCAAGTCGACAGTGAGCCCAAAGTCCCCCGACGCGATCTGCCGGGCGACAGCCAGCGCCCGACGGTTGTCGAGCAACAGATGGTGCGTGCGGGAGGGGCCCGAGGTCTCCCCCAACAAGCCACCGCTTGCCTGTCGGGCCTCTTGTCGACGCAGCCAAGCAGTGACCGACGCTGGAAAGCGGGCCAGCAGATCGTAGCGGTCGAGGATCTCCGCCAGAACCTCGGGTGAGGCTGGGTCAGGAAGAGTCGGGCCGGAGGCGACGGTCGCCAGATCGTCATCATTGACGTCGGAGAGGTAGAGGGAGATCTGCCGCGACTGGGGCGCAGCCGAGGCCAGACGGCCCCCCTTGACGGCCGAGAGGCTCCGACGAACCACGTTCATCTCTCCGATGACCGCTCCACACTGCACAAGAATGCGGTTGACCTCCTGCAGGTCGGAGAGGTCGATCGACGGATCGATCGGCCGCTCAAAGATCGCCGAGCCTCCCCCAGAAATAAGAAAAAGGAGGAGAGTCTCCGGGCTATCGACCTGCTGCAGCAGCTCGAGCGCCCGGGTCGCCGCGACCAAGCTCCCCTCGTTGGGAACCGGATGGCCTCCCAAGAAGAGCGGAAGCCGGAGTCGCTCCGCAGAAGGGGGCGCGTTGGTGACCACCAATCCATCGGTCAGCCTCTCCCCAAGAATTGCTTCCATCGCCTCGGCCATGGCGACCGACGCCTTGCCGATGGCGATGACGACGACCCGTGGGAAGGCTGCCAGATCAACCTCCTCCTCGACGACTCGCAGCCGATCTCCGCCACGCGAGACCGCCTGCCGGACCATCGTCGCAACGTCGATGGCCGTCAGCGTCCGCTCGAAGATCTCGCCGACCATCTCTTTCGGCCCCATCGTTTCTGGCACAGATGCCCTCCCTCGACGATGCTTCTCTTTCCAGCCTCTCCCGGTGCCGTTCTCTTTTGCGAAGAGATGGGGTATCCATGGGGACGAGGAATCAAGTGATGAAACAGGACTCTCTTCTCGTGGTGGTCGGGTCCACCAACCCAGTCAAGATCGCCTCCGTCGCAGCCGCGGTCTCGCTCTTCTGGCCTGATGCTGCGATCATCGGGCAGGAGACGACCTCTGGCGTCGCCGCCCAGCCGATGTCCGATGAGGAGATGCGGATGGGCGCCTTGGAGCGTGCCCGCCAGGCACTCGACTCACGAACCGAGGCCCGCTTCGGCGTCGGGATCGAGGGCGGCGTGCTCGACAGCGACGAAGGCATGTGGGCCTATGCCTGGGTTCTCGTGACGGACCGTGCGGGGCGAATCGGTCGTGGGCAGAGCGGGCGATTCCTGCTGCCTCCTCCTGTCGCCGCCCTCGTGCGCGGGGGAATGGAACTCGGCAGCGCGGACGACCTCTTCTTTGGACGCCTGGACTCCAAGCGGAAGGAGGGGGCGGTCGGGATCCTCTCGGCGGGCCAGATCTCGCGTCGCGACCTCTATCAACCAGCCGTCACCTTCGCCCTCTTCCCTTTTCTCCACACAGAGATCTACGAACCCACCGCGTGAGAAGTGATCAATACCCAACCGATCGCCCATCGAGCCGCGGATCACTGCCACCCAGCCGAATCCCTGTCTTCTCCTCGATCATGATTCCCTCGGCATCGCCGATCTGGCGTGGCGTCTCGGCGAAGCGATGGCCCATGGCTTGGAGCTTGGCCCGAACATCCGGGTTGACCCCGAAGGGCTCGTGCCGGATCTCGTCCGGCTTCCACTGGTGATGGATCCGGGGCCAGTCGATCGCCTGCTGGATGTTCATCCCATAATCGATGATGTTGATCAGAATCTGGGTCACGGTGTTGATGATCGTCGGTCCGCCTGGACTTCCGACGGCAAACCAGAGGGAGCCATTGCGCAAAACAATGGTTGGCGTCATCGAAGAGAGCGGGCGCTTCCGCGCCGCCACGGCATTGGCCTCGCCCTGGATCAATCCGTAAAAGTTGGGCGAGCCCGGTTTGGGGGCAAAGTCGTCCATCTCGTTGTTGAGCAGAATGCCGGTCCCCTCGACCGTCACCTTGTTGCCATAGCTGTCGTTGAGGGTGTACGTGTTCGAGACGACATTACCGGTGGCGTCGACGACCGTAAAGTGGGTCGTCTCCTCCGACTCAGGGGCAGTCGGCTGACCGTGCCCGATCGTGTCGGAACTCGATGCCCGGGCAGGGTCGATCGTCGCCGCCAGCCGATCGGCATAGGCACGCGAAGTCAGACCGGCCACCGGGACCTCAACAAAGTCTGGATCTCCGAGGTAGTGGGCACGGTCAGCGAAAGCCCGCCGCATGGCTTCGACCTGGAGGTGGAGGAGTTGCGACGATCCCGCCCCCATCGACCGGAGGTCGTAGCGTTCAAGCATCTGGAGCATCTGGAGCATGGCGACGCCACCGGAGGAGGGCGGGGGCATCGTCAGGATCTCGTGGCCGCGGTAGGTTCCACGCAGCGGCTGGCGTTCGACGGCACGGTAGTTCTTGAGGTCAGCGACGGTCATCCAGACGGGTCCGGCTCCGGCGGCCCGTCGCATGCTCTCCTCGATCAGACGGGCCGTGCGCCCCTCGTAGAACTCGCGAGGTCCTTCGCGTTTGAGGCGCGCCAGCACCTGGGCGAGTTCTGGTTGACGAAAGACCTCGCCGGCTTGGTAGGGGGTTCCATTGCGAAGGAAGATGCGCTTCGTCTCCGGGTAACGGGAGAGCTGCTCGCTCGATCCCTTGAGGCTGCGCTCCAGTTGGTACCAGACGGGGAATCCATCTGCCGCCAACCGTCGCGCCGGTTCAACAACCGTCGCCCAGGGCAGCGTCCCGTACTTCTCAAGCGCCAGGGCGAGCCCGGCGACCGTTCCTGGCACGCCCGCTGCGCGGTGGCCGTACTGGGACGATTCGGCAATATAGTTCCCGGCCTCATCGAGATAGACATTGCGGTGCGCCCCGGCCGGAGCCATCTCGCGATAGTCGATGGCGGTCGCCCTCCCGTCGGCGAGCCGGACCATCATGAAACCTCCGCCGCCGAGGTTCCCGGCAGAGGGCCAGACAACGGCCAAGGCGAGCCCAACGGCAACAGCAGCGTCGACGGCATTGCCCCCCCGTTTGAGCATATCGACCCCCACTTGCGAGGCGATCTCACTGACCGACGCCACCATCCCATGGCGACCACGAACGGGGGGGCGCGAGGCGGCCTCCACCAATCCGGGTCCTTGCACCTGCCAACGGGGGCCGATCCATGCGTCTCCCATCGGAAGGATCCCACCAACAAACAGCAGGATCAGCACCAATCCCCAGACAGCATTCCGTTGATACCCATTCCGCATGGTCATCTTTCCTTTCACAAAGAGACCGGCCCCCCTTGGAACCGGTGGTCGAGGGGACAGCCGGCAGCGATGGTGACTTCTCTCCTCGCGACGTCAGGTCTCAGAAAAAGGGGCCGAGGGGAAGGGCGCGAGCGGTGGCGGCTCTTCCTCTCCAATCGCGAGCGAATGGGCCGCGAAGAAACGCTGCTCGATCCGCTCAAGAATTTCACGGCTGCGAAGCAGCAGTTCACGCAGCTCCTCGGGCTGCCCTTCCTCGGCGCCTGACAGCTCCTCATCGGAACGCGAGGGAAGCTGGGCGAGGGCAAGACAGGCGGCCCCTCGCGTCGCGGCCGCTGCCAATTGCGCCCCGGCGACCAGATCGGCGAGAGCAACGGGAACTTGTCGCTCCGCCAGCTCGAGCAGCAGTTCAAGAACCTCGTGGGCCGCCGTCACGACACGCAGAGAGACGGACCTCGCGCGACGGGTGGCCGCTTCTGCAGCGGTCAGCCGTGCCAACCGGTCGGCCTCCTCCGCTGACGAACGATCCCGCCAAGCAAGCGAGGCGGCTCTGGCCTCCGCCTCCTCTCCGACCGTGATCCGAAGCTCGCCGCTCAACTCCGTCAACTGCCCCAGCACGCGCGCGAGATCCTCGTCGATCCTCGGAGAGACCTGATCCGGCGGCGCGACTGTTCCACGGGTAGCCATTGGCGAGGAGCGGCAGACAAAAGCACCGAGCGCGGCAGCCAGGGCACCGACATAGGCGACGACGCCTCCGGCCCCGACCGGTGGAAGATCCGAGGCGACCTCTCCGGCAAACTCGTCGAGCGAGAGGGCCGTCGGGTCTGTCGTCCCGCCCTGCGGCACCTCAGTCGCACGCAGGATTACTGGCCCCTCTCTGGCCGCGAGGGCGGACTGCAACCGCTCTTCCAGAATCGATTCGGGCGAAAAGTTCTCGATCTGCAGGTAGTACTCGGCGCTCGCTTCGAGCGCGGCCCGCGGGAGAAGCCCGATGATCTCGCTCCCGGCGATCGCCACACCGTACCGCTCCGCCTCCCGCCGCACCATCTCAAAGACGCGATGGAGCGGTGTCGCTTGATAGCGAACCAGGTTGATCGAGACCTGGACTTGGCGACGCTTCTCCAGCGGCAAGCCAAGCGCCTTGACATACCGCAAGCCCCCATCCCGGCCACGAATCGCCCGGGCAATCTTCTTCGCCACCAGCAGGTCATCGGTCGCGAGGTTGATGTTGTAAGCGATCAGCAGGGAGCGGGCCCCAACGGCGATGGCCCCAGCCGTCGGGTGGAGGCGGGGCGGGCCAAAATCGGGCCGCCGCGCGGGATCGCTCTCGATGGCCGTTCGCAATCCCTCGAACTCTCCCCGTCGCACATTGGCCAGATCGGCCCGATCGGGCCGCGTCGCCGCTTCCTCGTATAGAAAGACGGGAAGGTTCAACTGGCGGGCAATCAGCTCTCCGGCCTGCTTGGCGAGAGCGACGCACTCCGCCATCGTTACGCCCCGGAGCGGAATGAACGGGAGAACATCGAGCGCGCCAATCCGGGGATGGGCTCCCTGGTGGCGGGTCAGATCGATCGTCGAGACCGCTACCTCGGCCGCTCTTCGCGCCGCCTCGACGACTGCGCTCGGCTCACCGGCATAGGTGACGACGGACCGGTGATGGTCGGCGTCCATCCCGTGGTCGAGCACCACCACCCCAGGAACGGACGCAATCGTCGAGACGATCCGCCGCACCTTCTCCGCGTCCCGCCCCTCACTGAAATTTGGCACACATTCGACGATCCGGTCCATCTTCCTTCCCTGCCCTCGATGCAAAGTGCATCTTCTTCGGGCTTCCCGGCAAAAGGGATCTCTTTCCCCCCAGCGCCCGAAGCAAGTCCAGGAAGAAGAGGATCCCTTCCAGAAGACGGTTGTCTCCGGAGATGCCTCGATCCTCCACGACTGCGTACCTTTGTTTATCGACAGGAATTCAGTACACTCCCATCCGGGCGTTCAGTTCTAACTTGCCCGCCCAGAAAAGACAAGCGATTTGTCGGCGCCACCCGCCCGGCGAGGGCACGGGTGGCGTTCCAGGAAGAGCGAAGGGGGAATGCGCGAGTGGAGCCGATCGATCGAGGAAAGAGCAGACAGAAGCCAGCGGACCATCCGGCAGTGCGGCGAGCGCAGCGCCTCTTCCCAGGATGGAAACTCCTCCTGCTCTTGGCGCTGATGACGGCCGAGACCGCTGCGCAAAAGGCTCCGTCCCCCACCCGGAATGACCAGATTCTTTCGCAGCGGATCTCCTTCGAGGAGGCCCGCCGGCTGATCGAAAATGAGGAAGAAGGCAACCTGAGTCGACAACCCAACCGGTTCACGCGGACACACCTGCGCAGCGGTCAGGTCGTCGAGATCTACTACCCGTTGCGCGTCGTCAACCGCACGACCCGCGTCCAACGGTCGGCGGTTCCGGGGTATGGAGTGCTCTATCCATCCCTCGCCGCGTACCAGGAGGCAACCCGCCCCCGTCACATGCTCGAAGACCTCATTCCCGACGGGCGGGCCTTCGTTTCACAGATCCCCGAGCTGATCAAGCGACTGGAGAAGCGGTTACGGATCGCCCCAGGTCGACTCCAGACCACTCCGGACGGGCTGCGGCGGGTCGACCAGTTCCTGCGCCTCCATCACGCCACCCATACCACGGCCCAGACCGATCCCCGCCTCTTCCAGGAGCTGACGGCTTTCTATGGAGAGACCTTGCGGAGAGCTGTCGGGGGCGAGTGGCGGATTGAAGAAGAGCCCGTCGGCCCGACCTATCGGCAGACGGAGCCAAACCTTTGGCTGAGCGGCGGGGGCATGCCCCGCTCACAGAAACCGTGGAGCAGCGTCATTCAGGCACTGTACGACGAAGATCGGCGGGGAGCCGGACTGAGCCGCTCCTACCAGACAGACCTGGCGGCCCTCTCGACCGGTCGCTAATGCCGGCGATTCCGATCCCTTGCCCGGCGGGCCGCCCCATCAATCAGTGCAGTCAACCCAGTACAGGTCATCAGGAGAGGACGATGAATACCCACCATCTGCAGATTGAAACATCACCGGCTGGCGTCAGAACGATCACTCTCAACCGCCCAGAGAAGCTGAATGCGGTCAATCTGGTCCTCTCCGAAGAGATCCCCGTGGCACTGAACGAGGCCTCACGGGACGAAGATGTCCGGGTCGTCGTCTTGACCGGAGCCGGTCGTGGATTCTGTGCGGGGTTAGAGCTCGACCCGGCCAACCTGCAACGAATGACCGAACGTCGGCAGCAATCGCGTGCCGAACGCCTCGACGACCTCCACTGGGTCGGTCGGTGGGCACTCTCGGTGACAGGGTGCGATAAACCGGTGATCGCCGCCATCAATGGCCCAGCCGTCGGGGCCGGCTTCGGACTGGCCCTCGCCGCCGATCTGCGATTGATGAGCGACCGCGCCTCGATGAGTGCGGGTTATGCCCGGATCGGCCTCTCACCAGACGCTGGCGTCAGCTATTTCCTGCCGCGTCTGGTCGGCCTCTCGCGTGCCACCGAGCTGATCCTCAGCGCGCGGGACATCTCCCCGGAGGAGGCCACCCAGATCGGACTCGTTCACCAAGTCTTTCCTGCGGAAACGTTCCTCGCCGAGGTCGCCGCCTACGCCGAACGCTTGGCGGCCGGTCCCCCGATCGCCCTCACCCTCAGCAAACGGTTACTGCAGTCCACGTTCGATCACTCGCTCGAGACCCATCTCCGCACCGAACTGAGCGCGATCATGCAATGCCTGACAACCGATGATGTCGCCGAAGCGATGCGTGCCTTCCATGAGAAGCGACGCCCCCGCTTTGCGGGGCGGTGAGTGATCGGTGCTCAACGACGAGAGGGCTCGTCGCCAAAGGCGATCCCCATCTCCCTGGCGCTAAGGATTACGTCGGAATCGAGCGGCACCTGCTTTCGGTGAATGATCGCCTCTTCGAGCGGCACCGTGACGATCCGGTTGGCCTGGATGGCCACCATGACATTCCGCTCGCCCCGCTCGATCGCGCGCACAGCGGCTGCCCCAAACCGGGTCGCCAGGATTCGATCGGTCGGGCTTGGGGGCCCACCCCGCTGCAGATGGCCAAGAACCAGCGAGCGTGTCTCATAGCCGGTCGCTTCCTGCAGGTCTTCGGCAAGCTGCTCGGCGATCCCGCCGAGACGCGGCTCCCGCCCCTCCTCCTTCGCCTTGAACGTCGGGCCTCCCCCGACGGGCATCGCGCCCTCGGCCACAACGATGATCGCAAACCGCCGCTTCCGCTCCCACCGCTCGCGCAATTTCTGGACAATCGCTTCCAGCCGGTAGGGGATTTCAGGCAGGAGAATGACATCGGCACCACCTGCCAATCCGGCATAGAGCCCGATCCACCCCGAATACCGCCCCATCACCTCGACGATCATCACCCGCTCGTGCGACTCCGCCGTGGCATGCAGTTTGTCGATCGCCTCGGTCGCGGTGACCAGCGCCGTATGAAAGCCAAACGTCACCTCGGTCGCCATCAAATCATTGTCGATCGTCTTCGGAACTCCGATCACCGGGACGCCCTGCTGGGCCAACTGACTGGCAATCGTCAGCGTTCCATCGCCGCCGATCACGACCAGCCCCTCCAAGCCCCACCGTTGCACCTGGGCCACCACCTCATCCGAGACGTCGACAAACTCGACCTTCCCATCCCGCTCTCGCCGCAGGTGAAAGGGATTTCCCCGGTTGGTCGTCCCCAGAATCGTCCCTCCCGTCTGGATGATCCCCCGCACCCGCTCCCGGGTCATCGGCACCACCCCTTCCGGGGCCAACAATCCCTCGAATCCCCGCTCGATCCCCACCACCTCCCAGCCCCGGTTGATCCCGCCCAAGACCACTGCCCGAATCGCCGCGTTCAATCCCGGACAGTCTCCTCCCCCCGTCACCACTCCGATCCGCCGTTTTTGCTCTTCCGTGTTTGCCATACCGTGCAGTCTAGCCCTCCCTCCCCTCTTTCTCAACTCTGGCCCCCCTCTGGACGAACCCCTCTCCTTTCCAGTACAATCCCGTTCACTTGAAGTGAATGAGCGCTCATTCACTCTCTCCATCAAGAAGAGGTAGCAGGGGGCAGAGTATGGACGCGAAGGCAAAGAGGATGGATGGACCGAACGAAGGGGGGGAGGACCGAGGGAAGTCGGACCGGCGGGAGACGATTCTGCGGGCGGCGGCGAAGGTCTTTGCCGGGGCGGGCTACTTCAACGCCAAGGTGTCGGATGTGGCACGGACGGCGGGAGTAGCGGATGGAACGGTCTACCTCTACTTTCGGAACAAAGAGGACTTGCTGACCTCGATCTTCAGTTGGGTGATGGGGGAGTTCATGGCGCGGGCGAAGTCGGAGCTGCCACAGATTCTGGATCCCCGGGAGCGATTGCGAAGATTTGCGCAGCTCCATTTCTCGTTGATCGAGCGGGAGCGGGATGTCGCGATCGTCTTTCAGATCGAGCTGCGCCATTCGACCAAGTTCATGGAGAAGTTTTCGACGACCTATCTGGCCGATTATCTCCAGGTATTGCGGGAGGTGATCGAGGCGGGACAACGCGAGGGAGCCTTTCGAGCGCATCTGCATCCGAAAGTGGTGGCCAAGTTTCTCTTTGGAATCTTGGATGAGATGGCCACCAACTGGGTGCTCAGTCGGAAAAAGAACAGTCTCAGTTCGATGGTCGATCCGGTGATGGATCTCTTTTTGAACGGACTAGGAGAGCGCCATGGCTGAAAAAGAGATGAAGAGCGGAGAGGAAAGGGCAATCGAAACGCTCGTCGATCTCTACAGAAGAGGGATTGGACGGGAGAAAGCGGATGCGTTCGTCCATTGGACCCGCGGAGGAGAGTGGCGTCCTGTCTCGACCGGGGAGTTGGCGAGGCGGGTCCGCGCGGTGGCCTTGGGACTGGCAGATCTTGGGGTGGGAACGGAGAGCCGCGTCGGCCTGCTGTCGGAAAATCGGATCGAGTGGATCGAGGTCGACTTGGGCGTCTTGACGTGCGGCGCGGCCGATGTGCCCATCTACCCGACGCATGCGCCGAAGCAGGTCTCCTACATCCTCAATGACGCCAAGGTCGAAATCCTCTTCGTCTCAACAGCAGCACAACTGGAACGGATTGGCGGCGCACTGGATGAATGCCCCCGGCTGCGAACAGTGATCCTCTTCGACGCCCCAGCCGACAGCCAGCCGCTTCCGGCAGGTCGATCCTGGTCGGTGCTCGGCTACGGGGCATTTCTGGAACGAGGGCGCGGCTTGGACGAGGAGTCGCCGACCCGGTATCCGATGCTTGCCGAAGGGGTTGGGCCGGAATCGGTGGCAACGCTGATCTACACCTCGGGGACGACGGGAGACCCCAAGGGGGTCGTCCTGACCCACCGGAACCTGACAACCAATGTCCTCATCAACTGCCGACTTGCTGAATTGAAGGCCGGGGAGACGGGATTGAGCTTTCTTCCCTTCTCGCACATCTTCGAGCGCAATTGGCTCTACATGTATCTCCACGCAGGGACCTCCGTCCATTTGGCGGAGGCGGTCGAGACGGTCGTCCGCGACTTGGGGGAGGTGCAGCCGCACATCATGACGAGTGTGCCGCGCCTGTATGAAAAGTTCTATGCGCGGGCGATGGAGAAGGCGGCAGAAGGGGGTGCCGCCAAGTTGGCGATCGCCCGTTGGGCCATGGACGTCGCGCGGGAATGGGCGCGCGTCGAGGACCGCGGGGAGACTCCCGGGGCCGGCCTGCGGCTGCGACACGCACTGGCGGATCACCTGGTCCTCTCCAAATGGCGGTTGGCGATGGGCGGGCGGTTACGGGCGATGGTCTCGGGGGGTGCGGCCCTCTCGCCGGACCTCGCCCTGGTCTTCTTTGGCGCGGGATTGCGCATCTATCAAGGGTATGGGCTGACCGAGACGGCGCCGACGATCACGACCAACCATCCGGGCTCGAATCGGATTGGATCGGTGGGGCGTCCGATCGAGGGCGTACGGGTCCGGATCGCTTCTGACGGGGAGATCCTCTGTTGTGGACCCAACGTCATGCGGGAGTACTTCAACAAGCCCCGGGAGACGTCTGAGGTGCTCACCCAGGACGAGACGGGCTCAACCTGGTTTCACACCGGCGACATCGGCCATCTCGACAAGGATGGGTTCCTCTACATCACCGATCGCAAAAAGGATCTGCTCAAGACGAGTGGGGGCAAGTACATCGCTCCGCAACCGATCGAGAACTTGATCAAGAGCAGCCGCTACGTCAGCCAAGTAGTGGTCATTGGCGATGACCGCAAGTTCCCGGCGGCAATCGTCGTGCCCAACTTCGAGGCCTTGCACCAGTTCGCAGCGCAGATTGGCCTGCCTTCGCTGGCTCCATCCGAGCTGATCAAACGACCGGAGATCGTCTCGTTCGTGGAATCGGAGGTCGATGCGGCAACGGTCGAACTCCCCCAGTACGAAAGGATCAAAGGGGTCTTGCTGCTCGACCGGGAGCTGACAGTCGAATCGGCCGAGCTGACGCCAACACTCAAGGTGCGTCGACGCGTCGTCACCGAGCGACTCAAGCAATCGATCGACCAACTCTACGCCGAGAAGGAATCGGCCTACCGTGGGCATGGGGCCAGCCGGTCCTGATCCCCTGACAAAGACAGCAGCAGAAAGGCGGCGCGGGCTCTCATGGCATTTCCACTCCCTCTGCAGGTTTGTGAGGTACGGCGACAGACGCCGACGGTCTCCAGTCTTCGCATGCGTCCCGTCGATGGTCACGCCCGAGAGCCCTTTCTTGCCGGACAGGTCGCGATACTGGAGATCGAGGGAGGTGGCAGCTCCTACATGGCCTTCGCGGGAGCACCGGAGGATGAGGACTACGAGTTTCTCATCAAGCGAACGGCCGGCACTGACTTCACCGAGGCGCTCTTTCGTGGGGAAGAAACTGGTGAGTTTCCGACGGTCCTGCTGCGACGGATCGTTGGAACAGGTTTTCCTGTCGTGGGGGATCCGGGACAAGATGTCGTCCTGGTGGCCATGGGCACAGGGCTGGCGCCGTTGCGCTCGACGCTGCGCCACCTGCTGACCGAGCGCAGTGCACACGGTCGCGTCATCGTCCTCTACGGGGCACGCTCGGTCGACGATTTCTGCTATCAGCAAGAGATGACGACGGAGTGGCTCCATCAGGGAGTCGAGCTCCGCCAAGTGATCAGCCGACCGGATGAGCGCGAATGGAGCGGAGCAACCGGTTACGTACAGAGCCTTCTCGACAACTTGGTCCCGACGCTCCGTCAACCCCTCGCGCTAGTCTGTGGGTCGCTCGAGATGATCGAACAAACCCGCAGTCGTCTGTTGACGCTTGGCTTCCCGGCGGACCGGATTCGGACCAATTTTTAACTCACCGGACGGGTGAGGGGCGAGGGGTGAGGGGTGGACAGGATCTTCACTCCGATCAGAGTTTTGAAAAATAGATGAGACCAACGCGGAGTCGCGCCTTGAGTGGTGGAAAGCCCCCGTGGGATCCCACTCCTGCTGGTTCCAATTCGATTCATTTCGAGGAGAAATTTTCGCATGCAGATCAAAAAGACCGCTGTGCTCGGATCGGGTGTGATGGGGGCCCAGATCGCCGCCCATCTCGCCAATGCCGGGTTTCCCTGTCTCCTGCTCGACATGGCACCACGGGAGCTGACCGCAGAAGAGGCTGCCAAGGGCTTGACGCTCGAATCGCGAGCCGTGCGCAACCGGATCGTCCAAGCGGGCTTCGACGCTGCCCTCAAAGCCAAGCCGGCCGCCTACTTCACGCCCGAGACTGCCAAACGGGTTCAGATCGGAAACTTCTCTGACGACCTCCCCAAGCTCAAGGAGTGCGACTGGGTGATCGAGGCGATCGTCGAAAACCTTGCCATCAAGCGGGACCTCTTTTCACGGGTCGAGCCGCATCTCCACCGGGACGCGATCATCAGCTCCAACACCTCGGGAATTCCCATCTCCTCCCTGGTCGAGGGACGAGGAGAGACCTTCCGTCGGCGCTTCCTCGGAACCCACTTCTTCAATCCGCCGCGCTATCTCTATCTGCTGGAGCTGATCACCGGCCCGGAGACTGACCCCACGATCGTCGAAGAGGTCGCCGATTTCTGTGACCGGTATCTCGGCAAAGGGATCGTGCGGGCCAAGGACACGCCCAACTTCATCGCCAACCGGATCGGGATCTTCGCGATGGCGGGAGCCTTGCAGAACATGCTGACCTACGGCTACACCCCGGAAGAGATCGACTCCTTCACTGGAACGATCATTGGGCGAGCCAAGAGCGCTTCCTTCCGTACCCTCGATGTCGTCGGCCTGGACACGTTCGCCTATGTCGCCAACAACCTCTATGAGGGCGTTCCGGAGGACGAAAAGCGGGAGACCTTCCGACTGCCCGACCTGATCTCGAAGATGCTCGAGCGGAAGATGCTTGGGAACAAGACCAAGCAGGGATTCTTCAAGAAGGTTGGGGACCAGATTCAGTCGCTCGACCTGGAGACACTGGAATACCGGGAACGCCGCAAAGTCCGGTTCCCCTCCGTCGATGAAGCGAGGCAGAAGGAGGATCTCGGGGATCGCCTGCGGACACTGGTCTACGCGACAGATCGGGCGGGAGAGTTTCTCTGGCGGGGTACCTGCGAAGAGCTCTGCTACGCCGCCAATCGCATTCCAGAGATTGCCGAGACGGTGGTCGAGATCGACAACGCCATGAAGTGGGGCTTCGCGCGGGAGTGGGGACCGTTCGAGGTCTGGGATGCGATCGGGTTGGAGCGCTCGGTAGCGCGGATGAAGGCGGAGGGGCGCGAGGTACCCGCCAAGATCGAGGAGATGCTCGCTGCCGGAGTGACCAGCTTCTACCGGAGCGAGGCGGGCGTGCGCTACTTCTACGACTTCGCCACCCGGAGCTACCTGCCCGTCCCCGTCCCGGCCGGTCTGACCGTGCTCAAGTCGCTGCGGGAGCGCAACCAAGTCATCAAACGGAATGCCGGAGCAAGCTTGGTCGACCTCGGCGACGGTGTCGCCTGCGTCGAGTTTCACTCGAAGATGAACGCCCTTGGCGAGGATCAGATCGGGATGATCCAGTTCGCGCTCAAGGAGGTCGAGAAGAACTTTCTTGGACTGGTGATCGGCAACCAAGGCGAAAACTTCTCCGCCGGGGCCAACATCATGATGATCCTCATGGCGGCGCAGGAGGGCGATTGGGATGAACTCTCGATGGCGGTCCGCCAGTTCCAGCAGACGGTCGTCTCGCTCCGCTACTCGCCGAAGCCAGTGGTCGTCGCCCCGCATCACCTGACGCTCGGCGGAGGGTGCGAGATGGTCATGCACTCGGATCAGGCAGTGGCGGCGGCAGAGACCTACATCGGCCTGGTCGAGGCGGGGGTTGGCCTGCTCCCCGGTGGAGGAGGAACCAAAGAGATCGCGCTGCGGGCGGCGGAGATTGCCGAGAGCGTCCCCGGTGCCGATCACTTCGAGGCGCTGCGCCGCCTCTTCGAGCTGCCGGGAATGGCCAAAGTGGCGACGAGCGCGGCCGAGGCCAGAACGTGGGGGTTGCTGCGCAGCGGCGACCGCATCGTCATGAACGACCAACGGGTTCTCGCCGAAGCGAAGCGGAGCGTCCTCCACCTCGCTGCCAGCGGCTATGTCGCTCCCATCATGCGGCAGGATGTCCTTGTTCTGGGAGAGCCTGCCCTCGCCAAGTTCAAACTGGGGATCCATATGATGAAGCGGGGTCGCTTCATCAGCGAGCACGACGGACTGATTGGAATGAAGATCGCCGAGGTCATCTGCGGGGGATCGATCTCCCGTCCGCAGCGTGTTTCAGAGCAGTACCTGTTGGATCTCGAGCGGGAGGCCTTCGTCAGCCTCTGCGGGACACGAGCAACGCAGGATCGGTTGGCTCATATGCTCAAGACCGGCAAACCGCTGCGGAATTGATCCCCCGATCCATTCGGATCTCAAGAAGTTGCGGGCCAGAACCGCTGCGTCAAGATGTAGCCAGAATCAAGGAGAAGAATGATGCGGGAAGCAGTAATCGTCAATGCGGTGCGCACGGCCGGCGGCAAAGCTCCGCGCGGCACGCTCAAGGACTTTCGCCCAGATGACCTGGGAGCCGCGGTCGTCAAGGCCCTCTTGGCAGGGGCTCCCGGAATGGCCCCCGAGGAGGTCGATGACGTCGTCATCGGCTGCGCGACCCCGGAGGCCCAGCAGGGGATGAACATGGCGCGCCAAGTCGCGCTCCTCGGCGGACTGCCGGTGAGCAGCTCGGCCATCACGCTCAACCGCTTCTGCTCCTCCGGCCTGCAGGCGATCGCCAGCGCGGCCGAGCACATCATGTGCGGCGGTGCCGAGGTCTCGATCGCCGGTGGCGTCGAATCGATGTCGATGCTCCCGATGGGAGGGCACAACCTCTCGCCCAACCCGACGCTGGTTGAGGGATATCCAGACACGTACCTCAATATGGGATTGACGGCGGAGAATCTGGCGGTCAAACATCAGATCTCCCGGGAACAGGCCGATGAGTTTGCGGTCGCCTCGCACCGCAAGGCCGCCGCGGCGATCGATGCTGGCAAGTTTGTCGACGAGATCGTCCCCTTGAGCGTCAGCAACCGCGATCTCGAACTGGATGAGAAGGGGCGCGGCAAGGTGCGGATTCGCGAGTCTGTCTTTCAAGTGGACGAGGGGGTCCGCCGCGAGACGACCCTCGAAGCACTCGCCAAGCTTCGACCCGCCTTCCTGCAGGGGGGGACAGTGACTGCGGGCAACTCCTCGCAGACAACAGATGGTGCCGCCGCGGCGCTGATCATGACCGGTGAGCGTGCCGCCGCGCTCGGCCTGACCCCCCTCGCGCGATTTGTCGGGTTTGTCACCGGGGGAGTCGCGCCGGAAGAGATGGGGATCGGACCAGTCGTCGCCATTCCCAAATTGCTGAAGATGACCGGGGTCTCCGCCGAGGAGATCGACCTCATTGAATTGAACGAGGCCTTTGCCGTTCAGGCTCTCTCGGTGATCAAGGTTCTTGGACTTGACCCGGAAAAGATCAATGTCAATGGTGGGGCGATCGCCCTCGGCCACCCACTCGGCTGTACTGGTGCCAAACTGACGGCGACCCTGCTTCACGAGATGAGACGCCGCCGGGCGCGCTACGGCATCGTCACGATGTGCGTCGGCGGTGGGATGGGAGCCGCTGGCCTCTTCGAAAACCTGATGAGATAGTCGAACTCTGGCGAGTCCCCTGTCTCGCCGCCACGGGCTCTCAAGCCCAGAGGCTTACGCCTAGAAAGGAAGATCGATGGTCGCAGCAATGGAAAAAGAGACGATGAGTGGCGGTGGATTTCTTCTGCAGGAGAGCGTTCCCGCACAGATCTTCACCCCGGAAGACTTTACTGAAGAACAGGTCATGATCGGTCAGACGGCCGACGAGTTCATGGAGAAGGAGGTCATCCCGAACCACGAGCGGCTCGAGGAGAAGGATCTCGAGTTGCAGCGCAAGTTGATCCGCGACGCTGCCGAACTGGGGATGATCAACGCTGCAATCCCGGAGAAGTTTGGCGGGCTGCAACTCGACCATGTCTCCCAGATGCTCATCGCCGAGAAGATCTCCGGGGAGGCCTCCTTTGCCACTGGGTTTGGGGCGACCAGCAGCATTGGCCTCCTCCCGATCGTCTTCTTCGGCACGGAGGCACAAAAGGCCAAGTACTTACCGAAGATCGGCTCCGGGGAGTGGATCAGCGCTTACTGCCTCAGCGAGTCTTCTTCGGGATCGGATGCCCTCAACGCCAAGACGTCGGCCCGACTGAGCGAAGACGGGCAACATTGGATCCTCAACGGTGAGAAGATGTGGATCACCAACGGTGGGTTTGCCGATGTCTTCATCGTCTTTGCCAAGGTCGACGGGGAGCACTTTACCGGCTTCATCGTCGAACGAAACGATCCCGGATTCAGCAACGGCAACGAAGAGCACAAGCTCGGGCAGCGGGGGTCCTCGACGACCTCGATTCCGCTTGTTGACTGTCGAATTCCCAAGGATCGCCTCCTCGGGGAGATTGGCAAGGGCCACCTCATCGCCTTCAACACCCTCAACTTTGGACGGCTGAAGATGGGAGCGGGCGCGATCGGCGGCGCGAAGCGGGCCCTCGCCCAATCGGCCAAGTACGCTGCCGAGCGCCATCAGTTCAAGAGGCCAATCGCCTCTTTCGGTGCCATCAAGTATAAACTCGCGGAGATGCTGACCCGGATCTACGCTGTCGAGTCGGCCGTCTACCGGACCTCCGGCCTGATCGAAGCCCGCGAGCAGACGATCGACATCCATAATCCCGCCGAGGTGCTCAAGGCGGTCGAGGAGTATGCGATCGAGTGCGCCATCCTCAAGGTCGCCGGCACGGAAGCCCTCTTCTATGCTGCCGATGAAAATGTCCAGATCCACGGCGGCAACGGCTTCACCGAAGACTACCCTGCCGAGGGGATCTACCGGGACTGCCGCGTCAACCGCATCTATGAGGGAACCAATGAGATCAACCGGCTGCTCATCCCTGGGCAACTGATTCGGCGCGCGATGAAGGGTGGCCTGCCCCTCTTCGCCGCGGCGCTCAAGCTTCAGGAGGAGCTGCTCGCCGGCCCCTCTTTCGATGGCGAGGAGGACGACTCCCCGCTCGCCAACGAGCGCAAGCTCGCCGCCAACGCCAAGAAGATCGCGCTGATGCTGCTCGGCTCCGCGGCGCAGAAGTTCCGCGAAGGGCTCTCTGAGCAACAGATGGTCCTCTCCTGGACGGCAGATGTGATCATCGAATCCTTCCTGATGGACAGCCTGATCGGGCGGACGGCGAAGATGGTCGCCCGGGAAGGGGAAGAGAAGCACGCACTGGCGGTCGAGGCGACGCGGCTCTATACCCACGATGCCATCAATCGGATCGAGATCGCCGGGCGCAACGCACTCGCAGCGATTGCTGAGGGAGACGAACTGCGAACCTTGCTCGCCGCGCTCAAGCGATTTGCCAAGCAGACGCCGATCAACACGGCCGCGATCCGCGAGCGGCTCGCAGATCGGGTCGTCGCGCAAGCGGGCTACATCTTCTGATCTGCCCTCTCTGGGATGGCACATCGCCAAGGACCCGACCGGACCAACCATCCGGTCGGGTTCCCTCTCTCGCATCCAACAGACTGCACCCAGCATGAAGATCCTGCGCCTGGTCCTGCCAACCCCTTTTCCCGTCGGGCCGATCAATATCTATCTTCTTCGAGAAGAACCGCTGACGCTCATCGACACTGGGCCACGAACCGAAGAGGCGCTGCAAGCGCTGCGCGAGCAGCTCCGTGCCGTCGGGCTGGTCGTCTCCGACATTCAACGGGTACTGCTGACTCATACCCACGAGGACCACTGTGGACTGGCCGGCATCATTCAGCGAGAGTCTGGGGCCCCGGTCCACGTGCACGAATGGGAGGCCGACCACCTCTCGGCGGAGCGCCCTCCGCGTGTCCATGAAGATCTCCTGCACAGTGCGGGGGTGCCTGCCGAGGATCTGACGCGGATGGTCGATCAGTATCAAATGGTTCGATCCTATGCCGACCCGGTCGAACACGTCGTTCCCTACCGCGATGAGGACGAGTTCCTCTTCGCGACGGGCTTGATTCGGGTGGTCCACACCCCGGGCCACACGCCCGGCAGCTCTTGCTTCTATCGCGAGGCGTCCCGCCACCTCCTCGCCGGCGACACAATCCTCAAGTCGATCACGCCCAACCCAGTCCTCAATCCGGACCCAACCAATCCTGGAGACCGCTTCCCTTCCCTGACCCGCTACCTCGAGTCCGTTGCACGTCTCCGGACTCTCTCCCCTACCCTCCTTCAGACGTCGCACGGGGGGGACATTCTCGATTACGAGGAGCACTACCACCGCCTCCTGCGCCACATTCAGAAACGGGCCGACCGGGTTGTCCAGCTCGTCCCCAAGGAAGGGATCACCGCGTGGGAGATGTCCCAACTGCTCTTTCCGACAGTCGAAGGGCTCCACCGCTTCCTCGCCACCTCGGAGACGATCGCCCACCTCGACCACGCGGTCACGCAGCGGAGAATCCAGCGGGCGGCAACCACGACGCCGGTCGACCGCTACTACCCGATCTGACCAGCCCGGGCCAGTCAGTCCGAGAGTTGAACGAGGGTGCCCCGAGACTCTATATTGGGGTTTTGTGATTTTGCTCGCTGGCCAGACAGGCACGGGAACGTCGCAGATCCCCAATGGTTCAAGACCTGCCCAGCCTGCTTCCACTCGACGCAATCCGTCAACGGGTTCTACTGAGAACGGAAATCGACCAGAAGGCGTATGCTTCTCTTCCATCGGAGAAGGGGGAACGCGCGGGCAGGACCGAGGACTCCACATGTCATCAGCGAAGATCGGACAACGACAAATTCTCTCCTCGATTGGGTTGCTCCTGAGCCTGACGACTTCGGTGATGGCGCAATTCACCGAAGCGGGGTTGCGCGGTCAGATCGTCGATGCGCAGGGATCGGCCTTGGTCCAAGCCAAAGTCAGGGTCTCCCATCAGCAGACCGGACATGTTCGAACAGCGGTGAGCGGTACGGATGGCGATTTTTTGATCGCGGGATTGCCGCCGGGCAACTACGAGGTCGACGTCCATCTTGACGGCTTCAAATCGTATCGACAGACCGAACTGAAGTTGAGCGCCGGACAGACCGTGACCATCGTCGTCCGGCTGGACGTGGGGACGGTCACCGACATCGTCTACATCAACGATGGCGAAGCGCTGCTCTCTGTCGCCACGGAAGGACGACTGGCCGACAATTTCTCGTCGAGAGAGATCTCTTCCCTGCCCCTGCCACAGCGGGATGTCTTTGCGTTGCCACGCCTGAGTGCCGGTGCTACTGCCATTGCTGGTGCCGCCAACTCGACCAAGCTGACCAACTCTCCCGTGGTCACGGTCAACGGCAATCGATACCGTGGCAACAACTACGTCCTGGATGGCGCGATCAACACCAACCCCAACAACACCGGCGAGCCCACGCTCGTCCCGGCCCTCGAGTCGCTGGAAGAGGCCCAAGTGCAGACCAGCAACTTTTCGAGTGAATATGGGCGGGGTAATGGCGCGGTGATCAACTTGCGCACCAAATCAGGGACGAACGAAATCCATGGTCGCCTCTGGAGCATCCACCGCAATGCGGCATTGAACGCACGCAACCATTTCGCATCCGTGACGCCGCCGCAGGTCTTCAATCAGTTTGGCGGCAACTTGGGAGGCCCCCTCCGGAAGAATCAAACGTTCTATTTTGGCTCCTATGAGGGAACGCGCCACGCGACCGGTCGGGTGCTCGGCTTTCTGGTCGAGACGCCACAGTTGCGGGAGCATGTCACTCGAACGGCACCCAGAAGCATCGCCGCCCGCCTGCTACAAAGCTACCCCGCCCCCCTCCCGGCACCGTCGGGATGTCAGACCAGCGCCGAACAGCGGAACTGCTTGCGAACCCCTCAAGGCCCTCAAGAGTGGATCCCCGCCATCGGACTGGCCAACGTCACGGTGCGGGACGTGCTCCGCTTCGACCAGATCCTGCTGCGGCTCGACCACCGGACCAAGAGCGGCAACGACGCCTTCAGTGGCCGCTGGATCAGTGAGCAGCAGCGGGACGAGGGAGGGACCAGTTCCTCGCAGGCAACCCTCGGACGCGCGGCACGCGGCTTTCGAGGTCCCTTCGATGGATTTTTTGCCAACCTCAACCTGGGCTATGTCCGAATCCTCGATCGGGCGGTCAACGACGTCCGAGTCTCGATTCAGCAGGTGCAGACCACTCGTGGACGGAGTGACGCGGTGGTGCCCGAGATCACGATCACCGGGGTGACCATGCCGTTCGGTGATGTGTTTAGCAATGGGACACGGCTGCGGACGTATGAGTTGCGGGACACGTTGACGCTCGATCGAGGGCGACATACCCTGCGAATGGGGGCAGAGTTCCGAAGGGCCTTCAAAGGCCTCTCGATTGGCCCAGCCACCGCCGGGAGCTTCGCCTTCCGCAATATCGCCGAGTTTGTTGCCGACAGCCCATTCCGGCAGACCCTGACCGTCAATCCGGCGACCGGCCAGCCGACCGGCTTCCCACGCTACTTCACGCAATACGAAAGCGGCCTCTTCTTCCAGGACGACTGGAAGGTGAGTCCATCTCTGACGCTCAATCTTGGGCTGCGGCACGACTACTTCGGGGATGTCAACGAGCGGGAAGGGCGGCTCTCCTCGCTGCTCTTTGGCGCTGGAAGCAATTTCCGGGAGCGGCTGGCAAACGCGACGGTCGGCCGTGTGGAGCGGCTCTACCGCCCCCAACGGCTCAACTTGGCCCCTCGTGTCGGGGTGGCCTGGGACCCAAGCGGGACGGGACGAGTGGCGGTGCGAGCCGGGATCAGCCTCGCCTATCAGCCACACCACGGCCAGTCGATCGCGGGGGCCCGGGCACTTCCACCGGACGCACTGCAAGGGGTGATCCAACCGCTCAACCGGATCGGGACCCAGATCTTCTATGACTACCCGGTCCCGTTCAATCCTGAATTCGCACGCGGGCTCAACGCACAAGGGGGAGTCATCAGTCGCCCTGGCGAGCCCCCGATTCGGCCGACGGGCTTTGTCGTCAACCCGACGATCAAAACCCAGTACAGCCAGAGCTGGTTCCTCAACTTCCAACGCGAGTTCTTCAATGGCTGGATCGTCGAGTTGGGCTACGTTGGAACCGCTGGTGTCAACCTGGAACGGATCGACGACATCAACCGCTTTGCCGGTGACCTCCTCGACGGGCGGGAGGATCGGATCAATCCCAACTTCAGCACGCTCCTCTTCGTCACCAACGGAGTGACCTCCAACTACCAAGCAGGAACCGCCGAAGTACGCCGTGGGTTCCGTCGAGGCCTCTCAGTCCAGATCAACTACCGATGGTCGAAATGGCTCGACACCTCCTCTGACACCTCGACGGGGCAGTTCCAGGACAACCCGGAACCGGGGAGAGGGGCTCAGGATGTGGCCTGCCTGCGGTGTGAGCGGGCCCTCTCCCTCTTCGACATTCCGCATCGCGCGGCGGGTGTCCTGATGTGGGCCCCAGATGGATTTGGGGTGAAGAAGAGCGCGTGGCATCGGCTGAGTCGGGACTGGCAGCTCTCGGGGATCTTCTCCGGACAATCCGGCCGTCCATTCTCAGTCTGGAATGGCGCACCATCGAATGTGATCAATGGAAGGAATACGGGAGGGGACTACAATCTCGATGGCGGTGGGGGAGCGGTCGGGGGTGGCTTCTACGATCGGCCGGACGCACCCGCCCCAGGAACGATCCCCAAGCGATTCCGGCAACAAGACTTCTTGACGGGGCTCTTTCCAGCCAGCGCGTTTCCGGCACCGGGTCTGAGCCAGAATGGGAGCCTGGGTCGAAATACGTTCCGTGGGCCCCACTTCTTCAGTCTGGACCTCTCCCTGGCGCGCAGTCTTTCCCTCCATGAAAAAGCACAGCTCCAGTTCCGCTTCGAGGCCTTCAACGCGCTGAACAACGTCAACCTCTTTCTGCCCAACGCCGATCTCTCCCTGGCCTCTTTCGGGAGATCGACGCAGGCACACGACGCACGGACACTGCAGGCCAGTGTCCGCCTGATCTTTTGATCACCACATTCCACGGAGATGACCAGATGAGATCGAGAGCCTTCCTGCCAGCTGGACTGCTGGCCCTGCTCAGCGTCGTGACGTCGCTCGCGGCCGAGCCGGCACGTCAGCCAGAGCGTCCCCCAGCAACATTGGCTGAATTGAACCGGCTCGCGGGAGCCAGCACCGAGACCGCGGGAGCGCGGGCCAGGTTGCCCTTGGTCGATCCGGCTGGCGACGTGCCGTCGCTGGAGCCACCAGGCAGCCAGCGAATCCCCAACTATGTACGGGTCTTCTCCGTCATGCCCCAGGGAGCCGCACCCTTCGCCCACCTCTTCCAGACGATCCTCTTCGGCGGAACGATCCCGGCGGAGACCAAGCTAGCCGTCGGAATTCGGGTCGCACAGATCAACCGCAGCCCCTACGTCGCGGCCCATCTGCAGCGATTTCTGCGTGCAACCCCACGCGGCCGCACCTACTTGGCCGCCTTGCAGGCCGGCCAGTCGGCCAACCTCCCGGCGGCTGACCAGGCAGCCATCCGCTACGCCGACCTGCTGACCCGCGACATCCACGGAATTACCGACGCAGAGTTCGCCAAGACCCGACAATCGTTCCACGACTCCCAGATCGTCGAACTGACCATGACCGTCTGCTTCTTCAACTACCTGACACGCTTCAGTGAAGCGCTCCACTTGCCGGTCGAACCCTGGGTGCTGGATCCAACCACCCAGCCCGTCATCCCGCCAGTGCGGCAGAACCCGTTGCGGCAGGCCCGGATCAGTCTTGTCTCCGACGAAGAGATGAAGGCCGTTGTCCAAGCTGAAACCGCGATGCGAGCCCCCGCCACTCGCCAGACCGGACTGGGTCTCCCCATCGCCAACTCCCAGCGCGCCATGCTGCGCGTCCCCGACTTTCAAGCTGCTTGGCGTGCCTACGGCACCTCCGTCCGCGCCAACTCGCAGATCGGTCGCGAGATTCAACTGCAAGTCTCCCTGGCCGTCTCGATGGCCAATGGTTGCCGCTACTGTACCGTCCATCAGATTGTCGGCTTGCGCCGGCAGGGAGTCGACCCGGGAAAGCTGATGGCAATGCGCAAGGATGACAAAGCGCTGACCCCGCGCGAACGGACGGCCGTGGCCTTTGCCCGCCAACTGACTGCCCAGCCAGACTCGATTACCGATGCGGATTTCGCCAAATTGCGCCAGGAGTTTCAAGAGTACGGTGCCCTCGAAGTCGTCTTGCAGACCGCTGCCTTCAGCTTCATGAACCGCTTCACCGACAATCTGCGGCTCCCCTCCGAAGAGGAGGCGATCGAAGTCTATCGCGAAGTCTTCGGGGATGACCGGATCTTCTCTGATCAGAGCCGCACGAGGAGGGACCGCTGAAGAGCGAGATAGTTGGAGGTCAAGTAGAAGGTTTGAGTCACCCTACGGCTTCGACTGCTGGCCTCGCTGACGGAGGGCCTTCTCTGCCTCCTCGTAGGCTCCCCCTTCGACCGGACCAATCTTGAGCGCCGCCTGGTACGCGGTGAGCGCGTCCGCGCTCAACTCCTCTGCCAGCGAAGGGTTGTTTTCGGCAATGAAGTCGAGGATCCGACCTGCCGCGACATAGCTCCGTTGCGCGAGCCACCGCTCCGTCTCGGGGGAAGCGTTCGCCGCCGCCTGGCGATAGAACTCGACCGCAGCAAAGAGGGACACCTCGACCCGGTCGAGATCCTCAAGGCTGCTCGCCTCTTTGCTAGTCACTTCAGCGAGACCGTAGAGCACCCGGGCGCTGGTCGGCTGCACCCGGCGAGCCGCTTCGAGAAGGTTCCGTGCCGCGTCGAATCGTCGTGCTTTCATCAGTTGATCGGCCTCGACGATCTGGGCCACCAGCTTCTCATCGGTATTCGGGAGAGAGACCGTGGGCGCCGCCGCGAGCGTTGCCTCGGTCCGCAACTGCCGGACCCGGGTCAGCCGCTGCGCCAGCTCCTCCAACCGCTTCGACTCCCGGTCGAAGTCGATGTTCTTGAGCATGCTCGAGTAATAATCGCGCAGATTGACGCCGACCGACTCAAAGGCCTTTACCTGATCGTAGAAGTGATAGACGAGCACCGCTCCTCGATCATACCCGAGGCTCAGATCATAGAGGGCTTCATCCTCCGTCGATCCAAAGCGAGTAGCCAGCCCCAGAACGTCCATCCGCACGTCCGCGGCGCGCACCAACGAGTCCGTGATCAGGAAGTAGGCGCTCCGCTGTCCATATTCCCGGTCAAGCCGATCTCCGCGCGAGTCGAGGAGCCGTCGCAGGTCGCTCCGCACCAGGGCGACTTCACGGACCAAGCGCTCCGTCAATGGATCGACGACAAAGGAGAGGAACCCGCGGCGCATCGCCTCGACATTGGGATCGGTGGTCGGCCCCAAGAGGAGGTAGTAGGTGTCGCGCACGATCCGCAGGTTGGCTGCCCCAGTGGCGTTGAGCAGGTCTGGCAGGATGACGAAGTAGCGAACCCGGTTGGGGATCGAGAGAGGTGCCTCGGCGGCCTGCTCCCGCGCACGCCGACCCGTCGCCGGAGAGCGCCGTGCCACATAGAGCGGGGGCAACTCCAGCACCGGTTCCGTGTGCAGATAGGTCAAGACCGATCCGAGCGCGAGCCCTGCGGACTGACCATAGGTCTCCGCGACCCGGATGTAGGCCTGAACATACTTGGGGAGCAGGCGCGAAAAACCTGTCTTCTGATAAAACTCCTCGAGCAACAGCGCAAAATCGGTGATCTCTCGGACGTCTTCCGGCAATCGATCGGCCGAGACATCGATCAGAAACGCCGGTGGCTCGGTCATCGAGAGAGCGAGGCTCAGGTAGGGAGCGACTGCGGCCGCGTCGTTCATCCCCTTGCGATGCGTCTGAAAATGGTTGCGTAACTTGGCCACCAACTGCGGATCGATCTCCTTGAGATCCTCCCGCAACTGTTGGCGCAACAGGGAGAGAGGACGATTGCCCGACTCGTAATCGTAGCCCGCCACATTGAGCGCCGCCATCATGAGGATGACCCGCTTATCGATCGCGATGAGCGTGTTGACGTCGTCGAGAGTCAGGTTTGGTCGATCGGCGAGGGGCAGCTTGCGGCGCACCACGCCATTCGTCACTGGCGCCTGCTCACCTTCCTGGCCAGGCGCCGGGCCCGCCTCCGCTCCAGCAGGAGCGGCTGTCGTCGCCGCCTTGGGGGGGGATTGTTTCTGGGGGTGGACTGCCCCGTGAGCCTCGTGGGAGATCAAATGTCCCTGCAGTACCAGCCCTCCCAGAAGGAGAACCCTCCAAACGTTCCGTCGATTGACACGCACCATGTTCATTCTTCTCTTTTCTCCATTGGCGGAGAGATCAGTCGGCGCTGCACCGACCGTAGCAGCCAGACCATCACCGGGTAGGTCAGCAGTCCTCCCAGAATTGAAAAGAGGGTCGCCCCGATCGCGTAGGGGTAGAGCTGGCGCCATTGACTCGCCAACCCCCGCCAGAAGGCCCCCTCCCCAAGGGAGTACCAAGTGAGAAGGGGGAGTTCAACCCGCGGAGCCTCGACCACCCAACTCCCCACCCACCACGAAGCTGCCACGACCAATCCCATCGTCCAAGGATTGTTGAGGTAGCTGCCAGCCAACGTCGCCCATCGATTGAGACCGAGGAGGCTGGCCAGCCCCAACGCCAGCAATGTCTGTAGACCTAACAATGGGGAGAAGCCGACCGCGACTCCGAGCGCCAAGGCGAGCGCAATCCGCTCCGGGGACTCCCCGCCCTGCAACCAACTCTGCAAGAGCGCTTGTCGTCTGCTCACCGCGATCTCATCTCCCCGATCGACACCCCGGCTAGTGGCGGGAATGTCACCGCTTGGCCGGCTCCAAGCGAACCTGGCGGATGACCACCTTCTCCTTGACTTTCTGGGACATCGGGTCACTCGGCGCTTCGGAGATCTTCTCGACCGTCTCGATCCCCTCGATCACCTCGCCAAAGACCGTGTACTTCCCATCCCACTCGGGATGGGGCATGAGCGAGATGAAGAACTGGCTGGTCGCGCTGTCGACATCCCCTCCCTTGCGAGCCGCCCCGACCGTTCCCCTCACGAAGGGTCGAGTATTGAACTCGGCAGCGACCGTCGGCTGACCGGGCATTCCCATCCCCCAAAGACTCGGATCGCCGCTGCGGGTCTGTGGGTCTCCTCCCTGGATCAGATTTCCAGGAATCATCCGATGAAACCCGAGACCATCGTAGAACTTCTCCTGCGCCAGTTGCTTGAAATGGGCAACGTGGCGCGGCGCAACATCCGGGAAGAAACGGATCCGGATCTTGCCGAGGTCCGTCTCAATGACGGCGTCCTGCGAGTCGACTACCGTCGGATCCGGCGTCGCCAGTGGAGCCGGCGTCGGCTGCACCGGCGGGGCCTCAGACCTTTCCGCCAGCTCCGATGGCTTAGGCGAACACCCAGCCGCCAATCCAATCCCCACCAACAGCCACACTCCCCAGACCCAATCCCCTCGTCCTCTCCTCATCTTTGCCATCTCTCCTTCAACTGATTGTTCCGATCTTGCCCCTGGAGGTCAGACCGATTTCTGCTCAAAGCTTCTTCCGCAGCAGTTCATTGACGGCTTTCGGATTGGCCTTGCCCTGCGTGGCCTTCATGACTTGGCCAACAAAGAAGGCGAGGAGCGCCGTCTTGCCACCCCGATAGGCCTCGACTTCCCGTGGATTGGCGACCAGTATCTGGTCGATGATCGATTCAATGGCTCCCTGGTCACTGATCTGGACCAACCCTTTCCGCTCGATGATCCGGGCGGGTGGCTCAGCAGACGCCACCATCTCAGCCAGCACCTCCTTGGCGATCTTCCCAGAGATCGTCCCATCCTCGATCAGCCGAATCAATGCCCCAAGATCCTCCGGGGGCACCGGCGAAGAGTCGACCTCCCGCCCAATCGCCCGCAGTTCGCGCAAGAGTTCGGTCAGAATCCAATTGGCCGCAGCTCGTGGATTGTTGGCCGCGGCCGCCGTCGCCTCGAAATAGTCGGCAATCTCCCGCTGCGCCGTCAAGGTCCCCGCCTCTTCCGCTCCCATGCCGTAGTCGTCGAGGAACCGTTGCCGACGAGCTTCCGGCAACTCGGGGAGAGAGGCCCGGGTTTGCGCGATCCAGTCTTCGCTCACTTCAAGGGGCGGCAGATCCGGATCGGGAAAGTAGCGATAGTCGTGCGCATCCTCCTTCGACCGCATCGTGTAGGTACGATTCTCGCGCTCACTCCACAATCGGGTCTCCTGGACGATGACGCCCCCGGTTTCGCGCGCAGTGATCTGCCGGTCAATCTCAAAGTCGATCGCCTTCTGCAGAAACCGCAGCGAGTTGACGTTCTTGATCTCAACCTTCGTCCCCAGCGCCGACTCGCCGCGGGGCCTCACTGAGACATTGGCGTCACAACGCAGATTGCCTTCCTCCATGTTGCCGTCGCAAACCCCGACATACTGCAGGGTCCGGCGCAGGAAGCTGACGTAGTCATAGGCCTCCCAGCTCGTCCGGAAATCGGGTTCACTGACGATCTCGAGCAATGGGGTTCCCGCGCGATTGAGGTCGATGTGGGTCTTCTCCGGATGCCCAATATCGTGAACGGACTTCCCGGCGTCTTCCTCGATGTGGGCCCGGGTGATGCCGAACCGCTTGCGTTGCCACTCGATCGCCCGGCCACCCTCATCCCGCTGACTCGTCAAGATCTCGACCTCTCCCTGCTCTGAGAAGGGTCGATCGTACTGGGAGATCTGGTACCCCTTGGGAAGATCTGGATAGAAGTAGTTCTTGCGGGCAAAGATGGAACGGGGATTGATTCGCAAGCCGAGCGCCAGTGCCGCTTTTCCAGCACAGACGACCACCTGCCGATTGAGGACGGGCAGGGCCCCAGGCAATCCTAAACAGACCGGACAAGTGTTCTCGTTGGGAGCCCGCCCGAAGGCTGTCGAACAGGCACAGAAGATCTTCGACTGGGTATTGAGTTGGGCGTGCACCTCCAACCCGATCACCGCTTCCCATCCCGCTTTCACTTTCGATCCCCTCCCCTCTCTCGCCTGACCTCGTCTCACGTTCGCCAAATGAGCGGCGATTATACCACGCAATTCGCGGTCCGTTTCTGCATCAACCTCCGCCCCGCAACAAAAGCGAAGAGGTCGGATCCTCCACCCGACCTCCCCTCCCTCATCTGATTCTGGCCCCCCCAGCCACTCACTTCTTGCCAACGGAGATCGCCCGTTGCCCGACACAGTAGAGGTACTTGTCCGTCCGCACCAAGAGCTGTCCATCCGAAACGGCAATGGTGCTCAAGCAGTACCCATCGACCTGATTCTCCGCGAGGAGTTCGAACGTCGGGCCCGCACGAAACACAACCGTCACGCCGTCTTCATTGGTCACATAGATCTTCCCATCAGCCAGGATGGGAGAAGCGCTGTAGGTGCCTGGCCTGAGTCGCTGTGGACCGTAGACGACCGCACCCGTCTTCATCTCGTGCACGAAGAGCGCGCCATTCTCGCGAACGAGGTAGATATACCGGCCATCGGTGACGGGGGTGGCCACATCGGGCCCATTTGGCGTTGTCCAGGAAACGTGGCTCTGGCTGACGTCCCCTCGGCCGCCAGTCCGTATCGCGATGTATGGGTTGCTGCGGCTCCCCGCAAAGACCATGCCCTCGCCAATCACGGGAGAGTTGACGATCCGGTTGAACGGGATGTTCTGCGGGTTGAGCCCATAGGCCCGCCAGACCTCCCGACCATCGGCCGGCTCGTGCGCCGTGACACAGTCCCCCCCGCTGAGCACGATCAGATCCTTGCCCTTTTCGGAGAGCAGAGTCGGCGTGATATAGGAGTCGGGCGATTCCACCTGTGCCGGTGTCGGCCGCTCGATCCGCCAGATCGTCTTGCCCGTCTGCGCATCGATCCGCAGGAGATAGGAGGGATCGTCCGTCTTCATCCCGTGCAGCACGGGTACAAAGAGTGTCTTCTGGTAGAGAAGTGGCGTCGAAGCATAGCCGTGATTCAATCCAAAAGCGCCGTAGTCCTTCTGGATATCCCGCGACCAGCGCTCACGTCCCTCGAAGTCGAAGGCCTTGAGAATGCCCGTCCCAGTCATCACCCAGACCGTTCGACCATCCGTGATCGGCGAGGGCGAGGACATATTCTGCTTGCGTCGTCGCTCATCTCCTCCCCCGAGAGGCCGTTTCCAGCGAACCTCCCCCTTCGCCCGATCGACCGCCCAGAGCGAAAGCGCGCCACTCGTCGTCGTGCCCTCCGCGACATTGAGGAAGATCGTCTCTCCCCAGACCACTGGAGTCGACCCACTCCGATCCGGCATCGCCAACTTCCAGGTGATGTTCTTGGTATCACTCCACTCGACGGGAAGGTTCTTCTCGCCACTGATCCCATTGGAAGACGGCCCCCGCCAATTGGGCCAATTCTCGGCACCAACTGACTGGATCATCCACACTCCGATCAGGGCGAGCCCACCAAAGATGACACTGCCCCTCATCAGACCAACCATTCTGAGCACGACTCGTCCCATCTCGTCCTCCTTTGCAAAGCCTTCGGCCTTCCAATTCTTTCGTTTGAATCCCTTGGGGCACCTCGTCTTCTCAACCTTCCAACGCCTATCCTCTGGGAGTCTCCTCAGGGGGAAGGGGCCCATCGCGGCGCTGCCCGACCGGGCCCCTCCCCCCCTCCCAAGTTGAGGGGAAATCGACAGCTCCGGTTCAGGCCTTGGGGTTGGTCACGGCCCCTTCGGCTGCCGAAGAGACCAGGGCAACGTACTTGGCGAAGACGCCTTTCGGGTAGGCGAGCGGCGGAGCGGTCCACTCGGCCAGACGTCCGGCCAGCTCCGCATCGGTCAACTCAACCGAGAGCGTCCGCTGCGCCAAGTCGAAGACGATCGTATCCCCTTCCCGCAGAGCGGCAATCGGACCTCCCACCGCTGCCTCTGGGGCGACGTGGCCAACCATCAAGCCGCGCGTCGCCCCGCTGAACCGGCCGTCGGTCAGCAGGGCGACCGATTCGCCGAGGCCCTCTCCGACGATCGCCGCCGTCACCCCGAGCATCTCGCGCATTCCCGGGCCCCCCTTTGGTCCCTCATAGCGAATGACCACGACATCGCCCGGTTGAATCAGATGGCTGGTGACGGCCAACATGGCGTCCTCCTCACAATTGAAGATGCGGGCGGGACCCCGATGCTCCTTCCGCTCAAAGCCGGAGAGCTTGACGACCGCCCCCTCCGGCGCCAGATTGCCCTTGAGAATGACCAGCCCGCCCGTCGATTTGATCGGCTTCTCGACCGACCAGACCACATCCTGGCCGGGTGTCTCCTTCGCCTTCGCCGCCTCTTCCGCGAGGGTCGCCCCGGTAACGGTCAGCTGGCTTCCGTCCAGCACTCCCCCCTCGACCATCCGTTGCGCGACCAGCCCGATCCCCCCGGCACGCCCCAGATCGACTGCCGTGTAGCGGCCCCCGGGCTTGAGATCCGTAATCAATGGCGTACGCTGACAGATCGGATTGAACTCATCGATCTTCAACGGAATGCCCGCCTCGTGCGCCAGCGCCAAGATGTGCAGGACCGCATTGGTCGAGCCGCCCGTCGCCGCCACTCCCGCAATCGCGTTCTCGAATGATCGACGGGTCAAAAGGTCGCTCGGACGCGTCCCACGCCGGAGCAACTCGACAACCAGTTGCCCACACTCATAGGCCGTCTGCTCCTTTCGCGGGTCGACGGCCGAGACACTCCCGGTTCCCATCGCCGACATTCCCAAAAACTCCAAGACCATGGCCATGGTGTTGGCCGTGTACTGTCCCCCACACGCGCCCGTGCCTGGGCAGGCTGCGTTCTCGACCTCAAGGAGCTCTTCGTCCGAGAGGCGCCCCGCCGCGTTCGCGCCGACCGCCTCGAAGACATCCTGAATCGTTACATCTCGCCCCTGGAAACGACCCGGAGCGATCGAACCGCCATAGAGGACCAGCGAAGGAATGTCGAGCCGGATCAATCCCATCGCGGCCCCTGGAATCGTCTTGTCACAGCCAACGATTGCGATCATCGCGTCGAAGAGATAGCCCCGGCCGACCAGCTCGATCGAATCCGCGATCAGGTCGCGACTGACGAGGGAGGCCTTCATTCCTTGTGTCCCCATCGTCACCCCGTCACTGATCGAGATCGTGTTGAACTCCATCGGCGTCGCTCCCGCCGCCCTGATTCCCTCCTTGACCCTCGCCGCCAAATCCCGGTGGTTAAAGTTGCACGGCATCGTCTCGATCCACATATGGGCCACCCCGATGATCGGCTTCGCCAAATCCTCGTCGGTAAACCCAATCGCTTTCAGCATGGATCGCGCTGGCGCCCGATCCCGACCATTTGTCAAGAGATGACTCAGATGCTTCGGATTGAATGACATGCTTCCACTTTCCTTTGGATATGTTTGGATGTGTTAAGACTGCGCCTCTCGTCGATCTCTGCTGCCGCCTCTGAGGAGAATCGACTCCGCCTCTCTCAGAAAGGTCCGACACCGCGTCATTGTGGCGGACTTCCTTCTCCAGCGCAAGAATCGACGCGCATCCGTCGCCGCTCCCGCCACGTCGAACCGATCGCCAGCCCAATCACCACCAGATTGGAGACGATGACCGGGGGGGCCTCCAGCAGGATCCCATACCCAAGCCACAGAGACGCCGCTCCAGCCTGCACCAACCGCAATGTCTCTGGCCTCCGACAGAAATAGGAACTGGCAAAGACCACCGTTGCAACCCAACCAATCCAACTAGCCACGTTTTTCCCCCACATTCTTTCCTGGGACTCCTCTTCTTGTCCGATTCTCTGTTGCACCCGCCAACGGGTCCCGACGCTGCTCCACTCATCCATCTTCAAGCAGTGCGGAGCGAAGAAGGCGCGAATCACGCCCAGCCTCTCGCTGAGAAACGTCCCCCAATCATTGAAACAGCGCATCTGATCGAAGCCGCCCGCTTCTCTTTCCCTCTTCTCCCTGGCGAAGACCGGCCACGGGTAGTTCTTGGCTTGCGAGATCGGCCCGGGCCCATTCTACATCTTCAACCCAAGTTAAGAGCGGTACTTCCCCTCAACCGCCCCCACCTCCCCAAAATGATTTCAAATCGATGACCAGACGTCCCGGCCCAACAAATGGAAGAGGGGGGCAATGGGCGCATCAGTCCACCTCGACCAATCAAGGAGACGCGGCCAAGCCAATGCCAAGTGTCCTGGAATTCGCTCGCGGATGATGACCTGGAAAGAGGGGGAGCTGGCCGGAGAAGATTCGGCAAGAAGCAGAGCAAGAGACTGCCACGGGGATCCGTGGGTGTACGGATCCCCGTGGCCGCGCGGAAGGTCAGTGCGCGTCTCGGGAAAAAGTGAGGAGAGGCGTGCGTCTCCTCACGACATAAAGAGGATTTCTCGATACTTGGGCAATGGCCAGAGCGCATCCTCGACGACCAACTCGATGGCATCGCAGTTGGCCCGTACCGCCTCCATCGCCGGAGCCACTTGGTAGGCCAAGGCGGTCGCCTTCGCCAGCATATCTTCCGACTCCGCCTGGGCCGCCGCCTCGCGCAGGGCCGACTGGGCCGCTTTGAGCCCAGCAATCAGCCCGACCACGTGTTGCAGATCGGCCATCTGCCCTGCGACCAACTCGCCGTCGAGGCCCACCGCCTTGAGGCTGGCAACCGCCGCCGCCAAGGTCGTCTGATGCTTGTAGGCCGCCGGCAAGACCAGTGTCGAGACCATCTCATCGAGACAGGCGACCTCAATCTCCAGATCCTTGATGTAACGCTCCAGTTCGAGATGGTAACGGGCTTCGAGCTCCTCCACCGTATAGACTCCCGCCTTGGTGAAGAGGGCCTTCGCCTCTTCCGTCGCCAACTGCGCGAGCGCCTCGGGTGTCTTTCGCAAATTCGCCAAGCCTCGCTTCTCGGCTTCGACCACCCACTCATCCGAGTAGTTGTTGCCTTCGAACCGGATCGCCTTGGTCTCGACGACGTACTCCCGGACCAACTCGATCACCGCTTGATTGAAATCCCCAAGCTTCTTGGTTTTGGCCTCGAGCCGATCGGCCAGCTCTCCAAGCGCCTCTCCCACTGCGGCGTTGAGCGTCGCCATCGGCGTGGCGGTCGAAGCGGTCGATCCCACCGCCCGGAACTCGAACTTGTTACCGGTAAAGGCGAATGGCGAGGTCCGGTTGCGGTCTGTGTTGTCCTTGGCAATCTCCGGGAGCTTCGAGATCCCCAGATTGATCACTTGCGTCTCGGTCGTCGCCCCCTCCATCTGGTTGGTCTCGATCGCGTCGAGGACTCGGGTCAGCGCTTGTCCGAGAAAAGCCGAGATGATCGCCGGCGGAGCCTCGTTCGCTCCCAACCGGTGGTCATTACCCGAACTGGCAATCGCCGCCCGCAACAACCTCGCGTGGGTGAAGACCCCCTTCATCGTCGCTACCAGGAAGACCAAAAATTGCAGATTCTCTTCTGGCGTCGCTCCCGGCTCGAGCAGATTCTCTCCATCCGAGGTCGCCATCGACCAGTTGTTGTGCTTTCCACTCCCATTGATGCCGGCAAATGGTTTCTCGTGAATCAGGAACGCGAGGTTATGCCGCTTGGCGACTTTGCGTAGCACCTCCATCGTCAACTGGTTATGGTCCGTCGCTACGCTGACCATCTCAAAGACCGGGGCCGATTCATACTGGCTTGGCGCAACCTCGTTATGGCGCGTCTTGACCGGAATCCCCAGCTTGAACGACTCGTGCTCGACCTCCTGCATGTAGGCGAGAACCCGGTTCTTGATGCTGCCAAAGTACTGGTCCTCAAGCTGCTGCCCCTTCGGCGGAGGTGCGCCGATCAGGGTGCGGCCACACGCCTGCAGGTCCGGCCGCAGCGCGAAGAAGGCCTCATCGATCAGAAAATACTCCTGCTCCGGGCCCAATGTCGCCTCGACGTTGGTCGGCGTCTTCCCAAACAACTTGAGCACTCGCAAGGCGTTGGCGCTCAGATATTCGACCGATCGCAGCAGCGGCGTCTTCTTGTCGAGCGCCTCTCCGTGGTACGAGATGAACGCCGAGGGGATGCAGAGCGTCTTCCCGTTCGGCCCTTCCATGATGAAGATCGGACTCGACGGATCCCAGATCGTGTAGCCACGCGCCTCAAACGTTGCCCGCATCCCCCCCGATGGAAAACTCGAGGCGTCCGGTTCGCTCTGCACCAACTGCGAAGCCGAAAAACGCTCGATCGCCTGCCCATCTGCATCGACCGTCAGAAATGCATCGTGCTTCTCCGCTGTAATCCCGGTATTCGGCTGGAACCAATGGCAGAAATGGGTGCAGCCATTCTCGAGTGCCCATTCCTTGATCGCGTGTGCAACGCTCGGAGCGATGCTCTGGTCCAGTTTGTGCCCCGTCCGGATCGTCTTGACTAACGATTTGTAGATCTCTTTGGGCAACTTTTCGACCATCACCTTCTGGCTGAACGTGTTGCACCCGTAGTAGTCCGACGCCTTGTTGCCGTTCTGAATCGTCCGGGGGATGCGCGTTGTCACCTCCCCGATCGCCCACAACCTCCCCTGATTGCCAGTCACACTCATAGATTCTCCTATCCAATCCTCTCCAAGGAATTTTCTGTCGAGTTTTCTGCCACTTCTCTGACCTGCCCAAAACCGCTACCACTGCTCTCCCATTCCGAATGGCGTTGTCACTGACTGCCCTCTCCGGCCTGGTTGATTCCTTCCAATCAGTCCCGACTGGGACCAAAAATCTTGCGGTCCCACTCCGTACGGCAATTGAAGTCGAGCAACTTGCTCCATAAAAGACAGTTAATAATGCAACTTTCGGGCCAAACGAGAAGATGACAGAAAACCTCTTGTGATTCAACAAGATCAATTTGGTTAAGCCTTCTTCCGCCCCTCTCCACTCTCTACATTTATGTATGTTTTGAAAAGCAATCCCACATTTTTGGAACCCAGATCACTTATAGCGACGCACATCGATGTCGTACTTGAGGACTTTATACCCGAGGATGCGCTCGGTGGTATCAAGGAGTCGGGCGGCGCGGGCCCGATTGCCACGAGCGGTCTTGAGGGCATCCTGAATGAGCTCTTTTTCGAATCCAGAGACGGCCTGTTCGAGGCTCATGGAGATCTGGGTATCGGAACCCTCGGCAGTCTGGAGGGTAGGCGGGAGGTGATAGCCGTGAATGACGTGCCCTTCGCAGACGAGGGTCGCGCGTTCGATGACATTTTCGAGTTCGCGAACGTTCCCGGGCCAGTGATAACTCATGAGCATATCGATGGCCGAAGTCGAGATGCGTTTGATCTGTTTCGCGTTCTGCTTGGCATACTTCTCGAGGAAATGTTCGGCGAGGAGGAGGATATCGGTCTTGCGTTCCCGAAGGGGGGGGAGATAGATCGAGAAGACATTGAGTCGATAGTAGAGGTCGGAGCGGAAGCGGCTCTGTTGGACAGCCTGTTCGAGGTCGACATTGGTGGCGGCGATCAGCCGGACATTGACCTTGAGCGTCTCGGTTCCCCCGACGCGCTCGAATTCGCGTTCCTGGAGGACGCGCAGCAGTTTGACCTGCATCGCCGGGGAGAGGTCACCGATCTCATCAAGGAAGAGGGTTCCGCCTTCGGCAAGTTCGAAGCGCCCCTTCTTGCTGGCCACCGCCCCGGTAAACGCGCCCTTTTCGTGACCAAAGAGTTCGGCCTCGATGAGGGACTCGGGAAGCGCGGCACAGTTGACCTTGACGAAAGGGCGGGCGGAGCGGGGGCTGTTGTAGTGGATGGCGTGAGCGACCAGCTCCTTCCCGGTCCCCGATTCGCCCCGAATGAGGACCGTGGTGTTGGTGTGGGCGACCTGGGCGATCTGTTCGTAGACGTTCCGGATCTCCTTGCCCGTGCCGATGATGTTGCGGAATTCGTACTTCTTCTGGAGTTCACGCTTGAGGGAGGCGTTCTCATCGACCAGTTGTGCGCGCTCCTGCCGCACCATCTGGGAGAGGCGGAGACTCTGGGAGATCATCGAGGCAACGATCGTCAAGACCTTGATCGAGTCCTCGAAATTGCGGTTGGCCTGGAAGGGATAGATGATCGAAAGGGCACCGATCGTCTTCCGTCGATCCTTGATCGGGACACAGAGGAACGACTCCTCGTCACCGGGACTGCGGCGACGGGTCCGATTGAGAAAGAGGGGTTCCTGGCTGACTCGGGGAACGATCACCTGACGGCCTGTCGAGACGACTTTTCCAGTAATTCCCTCGTCGAGCCGATAGCGGCCGCGGCGCTTTTCGCCCTCACTCAATCCATAGGCAAACTGGATGGAGAGTTCGCCCTTCTCCCCCCCCTCGAGGAGGGCGATGGCACCGCGCTTCATGCCAAGGCCCCGGTCGAGAATTTCGAGTACCTTCTCGATCGCGGCGCGGATATCAAGGGTCGACCCAAGCGCCTGACTCACCTCGAGCAGGGCTGACAACTTGCGGATCGGGACCAGTTCCTCGCTCTGCGCTTCCCGCTTGGCCATTTTCTTGTCCTTTTCAGTATTTTGTCCATCTCCTGGTTCCACCACCGTGGCAGAAGCAACATTTTAGTGACTCTTTGGCATATGCTCGACAATTTTGTACCAGGAAAAGGGGGAAGGTAACACACGGAGTCGGGGAAGGAAAAGAGGGCGAAGGGGGAACATTGGCAATGGGAGGGGAAGAGCGTAATCTGGGAGGGGAGTCGGGACGCAGGAATGGGTCCAAGAAAGAGATCCCGGCGAAGGAGGGCGAGTGAAGGAGCAGGCGACGGAGAAAAGAGGAAGGATTCGGATTCTGATCGGGTGTGGGATGCTCCTGCTCAGTTGGACGGGGAGTGGGCAGGCCGACGAGGTCCGGCTCAAAAATGGAGATCGGTTGTCGGGGGAGATCGTGCGGGGGGACCGCAAGACATTGCTGCTCAAGACAGCGTATGCGGGGGTAGTAACGATCTCAGTGGAAGCGATCGAGCGGATCGTTTCGGATCAACCTGTCTATGTCGGTGTTGCGGAAGGGGCGACGATCTTTGGGCAGTTGGTCCCGCGGGAAGGCGGCTACGAGGTCGTCGGTAAGGAGGCCCGGCCAATTCCGGTCGCGGCCCGCTCGATCGAGACGATCCGCTCGGCCGCCGAGCAGGCGACCTTTGAGCGGCTGCGCAATCCGGGCTGGCTCGATCTCTGGAACGGGGAGATCGACTTTGGCTACAGCCTGACGACCGGCAACACTCGTACCAACAATTTGACGATTGGCGGAACGATGGGGCGACAGACCAGCCGGGACAAGACCTCGCTCTACGCCACCTACATCAACGCCCAGAACAAATCACGGGGGATTGCCGAAACGACGGCGAACGCGATCCGGGGGGGAGGGCGCTACGAGAGCAGCGCCACCTCGCGACTCTCCAGTTTCGGATTCGCCGACCTGGAATACAACCAGATTCAACTACTCGACTTGCGGACGGTATTGGGGGGAGGTCTCGCCTGGTCGGCCGTCAAGCGGGAGCGGGCGCAGTGGCAGTTCTTCGCCGGAGGCTCTTATAATCGGGAATCATTCGTGACGGGTGATCGTCGGAATTCAGGGGAAGTGCTCGCCGGTCAGGACCTGACAGTCCAACTCAATGACCGGGTCCATCTCCGCAAGCGGTTTCAGCTCTTTCCGAACCTGACCCGGACGGGGCAGTTTCGGCATACTCTCGACGCAACGGTCTCGACCCGGATTACACGCTGGATGAATTGGTCGATCACGACCAGCAACCGGTACCTGAGCAACCCTGTCTCTGGCGCTCGCAAGAACGACCTCCTCTTGACGACTGGGGTCGGGATCAGTTTCCGTGATCTGCGATTTCGTTGAGGAGCGACCGTGGGTGGCCAGCAGGTGCTGGCGGGGGGAGAGAAGATGCTGCAGAGAGTGATGCACAGGTTGGAGCGGCGATTGCACGCACGGGACATGGAGCATCGGACAAGCCATCCGTTCGAGTGGGGCTTGGAGCATCTGGAGGATCTGGTTGGAAGGCGGGGGATGATGGCCAACGGAGAGAGAGGGGCAACGTGGGAAGTTCTTCGCGGCCTCAATCGACAAGCGTCCGCCGAGAGCAATCGGTTCTTTCTTCCGCCCCCAGCCGAGAGGGGAGAGTTCCATTCCGAGTGGGTAAAGAGATCGATCGGGGAGGCGGAGGACGAGGCGGGTTTCTACTGGCTGCGCTACCCGAGCGGGGTGGTGACCCCCTCGGCGGAGAACAACCAGGTCCATGCGCGCTATTTCCCTGCCGGAAAGAACAATCGTGCGGTGATCATCTCCCCGCAATGGAATGCGGACAAGCAGTCGCACGTTGCGCTCTGTCGGGGGCTGAACCGTCTGGGGATCTCGGCATTGCGGATGAGTCTGCCCTACCACGACTGGCGGCGTCCGCCCGAACTGACCCGAGCCGATTACATGGTCAGTGCCAACATCGGGCGAACGATCCAGGCGGTCCGGCAGGCGGTGATGGACATCCGGCGAGCGGTCGATTGGCTGCAAGCCCAAGGAGTCCAGCAAGTCGGCGTCATGGGATCGAGCATCGGGTCCTGCGTTTCGTGGTTGGCCTTCATTCACGACGAGCGGCTCGAAGCGGGCGTCTTTAATATGGTGTCGAGCTGGTTTGGGGATGTGGTCTGGCGGGCGCTGACGACCTCGCACCTGCGAGAGGCGCTCGAGCCAGCGCTGACGGCGGAAGAGGTGCGCGAAGCCTGGTGGAGCATCAGTCCGAGCGCGCATGCTGGGCAGTTGGCGGGCGTACGCCGTCCGGTCATGCTGATCTCTGCCCGGTATGATTTGACCTTTCTGCCGGATCTATCGCAGATCTTCCTCTCCGATGTCGAGCGGCACGGGGTCCCAGCCGAGAAGAAGTGGCTGCGCTGCGGGCACTACACGATCGGACAATCCCCCTTCAAATACTTGGATGGGTGGCACATCCTCAATTTCTTCCGGCGCCAGTGGCGTTGAAGCTGCGGGGAGGAGACGTGGACCAAGAGAGGCGGAGGGAAGAGGGGGGCTGGAACTGGCGACGAGATGGGCTGTCGATCGGGGGGCTTTGGGTCCTCTGTTTGGGCATGCGCGGCTGGACGTGGCCGGCGAGCTTCTGGGAATGGGATGAGATCAACTTTGCCCGGGCGATCGAGCGATTCGACCTCCCGGCACACCGGCCTCATCCCCCCGGGTTCCCCATCTTCGTCCTCCTGGTGCGCGTGGCGCACGCCTTGGTACGCAGCGATCACGAGGCTTTGCTCGTCGTCAATCTCCTCATCGGGAGCTTCCTCGGTGTGGCACTCTACCTCGCCTTCCGGGAAGTTCTGCACGGCTGGGCTCCCTCGTTTGGAGCCGCCCTGCTGGGTTGCAGCATTCCTGCCCTCTGGCTCCCAAGCCTGATGGCCAGATCGGACCTTCCGGCGATGGTCACCGGACTCTTCGTGGTTGGGCTGCTGCTGCGGGGGAGACGTTCTCCGCGGGCTTACCTCTTCGCGTGTGGGCTGTTGGGGCTTGGAATGGGGATCCGGGTGACCATCGCGCCGCTGGCGGTGGGGGTCTTGACCTGGGCCTTCTTTGCCTGGGTGCGGAGGCGCCAGTGGCGACTGACGGGTGGCGCTGTCGGGCTCGCGCTGGCAGGGTATCTCAGCTGGTATCTTCCAGTCCTCTTCCAAACGGGATGGGAGGCCCACCGGGCATTGACCCGAACTCATTCTCGCCACCTCATCGAACACGACTCACTCTGGTCGAGCTACTGGACGCTCGGCGAGCGATTGACCTCGTCTCTCGTCACGGTCTGGGGCAACCCGTCGCTGATGTGGATGGTCTATGGGGCGAGCGGGCTGGGGATCCTGCTGCTACTGCTCCGGGGTGAAGCGGCGAAGCTGGGCTGGTTGGCCCTGATCTTTGTGCCGTACCTTCTCTTCACCTTGACGTTAAACTCCCCGATGGGAATGGTCTTCTACATCCTCCCGGGGCTTCCACTCTTCACGGGGCTGGCGGCGGTTGGGTTGACCGGCTTGGCCCCACCACTGCAAGGAAGAACGGGGAGTGTGGGTAGGCTCCTCCTCGGAGGGTTGGGAGGAGCCGCGATCGTCGGGTTGATCTTGCTGGTTGGACGCTGGATGGAGCCAGCGGTGACGATGCTCCGGCGGCAGGCGAGCCCGCCAGCACAGGCCGTGCAGGCGTTGAAGCGCCGGCTCGACCCAACCCGCGACAAGGTCTCCCACCAGAACCTCTTGCTCCCGCACGTCCGCTACTGGCTCGAAGATGTGCGAACAGAGAATTGGATCCCGGAAGAGGCTCCAGGGTTGAACCTGATCGATCCTGACAATCGACCTGCTGGTCGCCACTACCTGCTCTCGACCCAACCAGCCGAGAGCCTGCCGCACCAACTCTTTCGGTGGTCGTCTGGAACCGGAAGGGATCGGCTCCGACCGCTCAGCCTTGGCCGCTACTTTGAGGTCTACCTGACGGAATGGACCCCGGTCCGGAACCACGCCCTGCTCGACGGCTGGTACCCCAGGGAGACGACTCCGCGTGGGACTTGGCAGTGGATGGGAAAGAGTGGGACGATTGCCCTCTTTCACGAAGCGCCGCAGATGCGGTTCCGCCTCCGCGGACAGCTCGGCGGTACCGCTGAGCAAGCAAAGCGGACCACCTTGACGGTACGACTGGAGGGACGGGAGATTGGCCGCTGGATTGGCCCAAACATCGACGAGGAACTGGTGATGGCGGAGCCGCCCCCCGGGCACCTCTGGTCCGTGCTGCAACTCGAGGCCAGCGAAAGCTTCATTCCTCGGCAGACGCTCGGGGGGACAGACGATCGGGAACTCGGATTCCGCTCGACGGAACTGACTTGGCAACGAACAGAGGGGGCCGTGGCACGGGTCTTTGGGGAAGATCACTTTCTCGGGGAGGGCTGGCAGAAACTGAACAAGGGCAAGCCTCGCTCCTGGCGGCGTGGGGGGCCTCGCGCGCGTGTTCACCTCCCATCTCTCCCTCCCGAGACCGATGGCGAACTCCGCGCTCTTGTCGATCATCCACCCGGCGAAGGACCCGAGCAGACAGAGATCCAGTTCCTTGCGGGGGGAGAAGCGCTCGGTTCGGTCACCCAACTCATCGACAACGTCCTGATCTACCGGGTGTTTGTCCCGCGCCGCCTCCATCAGGGGAGGCCGATCGACCTCGAGATTCGATCCTCAACACAGCTTCGATTTCCCGAAGGAAACGGTTCCTTCGGGTTCCGGCTGACCAGCCTTGGCTGGCTTCCGGGAGTCCGTCAACCGTTCGTTCCGCCATCAATGCCAAAGGGCAGAGCAACCTCTTCTCCCCGCGAGAACTGAGAAGACGGTGTGGCCAAAGAGCCGATCCTAGGGCTGAGATTGCTCAAGCGGAGTTGTCCAGGCCAAGTTTCCGCCACTATCGACGGCGTGGAGAGTGGTCGCGGTCCGCAGCAGAAGCAGACTGTTGGCACAGACGGCCGGCGGCGCGACGAGGCGCTCGCCCTCCGGTAAGGTGTAGGTCCATCGCCTCGCCCCCTCCGTCGTAAAGGCGACGACGTGGCGATCCTCCTCCGAGATGGCGACGGTGCTGTCGTTGAGCGCGGCAATCCCCTGAATCTGATCTTCGCCGCCAAGATGGGATCCTCGCCAGAGCAGTTGCCCCGTCGGAGAGATCGCATGAATGGCGTCGCGCCCCCGAACATAGGCGACGCTGCTCAGCGCGGCGACGGGAGCCGCCATCACCTGGTCCCCTTCCGGAAGGGCAACTTTCCAGAGCAGGTTGCCATCGGCTTGGTACGCCTCCAGGGCATTGCTCCGCGCGATGACGACGACACTGCTCGGAAGTGCCACCAGGCTGTTCGCCGGTATTGCCGTCCCGATAGATGGTTCGACGGTCTCCCGCTGGCACGCCTGTCCTGCCAAGAGCACCACACTCAGAAAGAGGTAACACTTCGCTCGCCTCCGCGCTGCAGACCACTTGCTATTCATATACCCCCCTTTTTCTCTGGTGATCTCCGCAGATCCCGGGTTGACCACTTGCCCAGCGCTGAGGAGTCCCTCCACCGGACCAGCCTCTCCTGAGAAGATCCGCAGAGCCTACCCTAGTCAATAAATCGGTACTTGACCAATGCCCAGATGGCGGCAAACCCGTCGCGCCAAGTAATCTTCTTCCCTTCGGAAAAATCGCGACCATAGTAGGAGATCGGCATCTCGTAGAGCTTATGCTTCCGCTTGAGGATCTTGGCAGTAATCTCCGGCTCGAAGTCGAAGCGGTTCGATTTGATCTGAATATTCTTGATCACATCGGCGCGGAAGACCTTATAGCAGGTCTCCATGTCGGAGAGGATCGAGTTGTAGAGCACGTTGGTGATGAAGGTCAGAAACTTGTTGCCGATGTAGTGCCAGAAATTGAAGGCACGCGCGACCTTCGCCCCAGAGAGCCGTGAGCCATAGACAACATCGGCGTGTCCCTCCAGAATCGGTTTGATCAGTTCAGCATACTCCGCTGGGTCATATTCCAGGTCGGCGTCCTGAATGATGACGATCTCACCAGTGACATAGGTGAGTGCCGTCCGGAGCGCTGCCCCCTTGCCCATATTGCGGCTGTGAAAGTAGACCTTGTGCGTTCCGGCGCGGTGGAGATCCTGCAAAATTTCGCGGGTGCCATCGGTGGAACAGTCATCGACGATGATCAACTCCTTGCGGACATCGCCAAGAAAGACCGCCTCGACACGGGCAAGGATCTCCCGGATCGTCGACGCTTCGTTGTAGACCGGAATAAGAATCGAAAGGAGAGGAGAGGCTGGCATTGGGATCCTTTCCGGACACTTCCGGAATGACGACGGATAGAGAAGAGATGTCTGATTCGCGGAGCCATCGAGCGATCGACCAATCGAATCGTGCATTGGAAAAGAGACAAGACCCGCCAAGGGCATCCGACTGGTAACTATCAAAGGGGCGTAGCATAGCCGAAAGACGCAAGCGGGGCAAGATGCGCCCCGCTGTCTCAGCGGGATCAGGCGACCGTGCTATAGTAGCACGCTGTTGATTCGATATCCGGGCACGCGATCGCGCTAGTTGAGGGCGGGAACCGCGGGCCGGACGCTGTTTCGCTTCCGATCAATCCCCCACCACCGAATGGGGAAGGAGTTAAGGTGTCAGGCAAAAGCAGTTTGTTGATTCTTGGATTGATTCTTGGATTGATTCTTCTGATTCTCCCAGCCATCTCCGAAGAGAGCAGCCAAGCAAAGACAGAGGGGATCGGGAGAGAATCGCGTGCGACCAACCCGATCGTCGGCCGCTGGGATCTTCGCGTTGAGGGGACGGATGGGCCCTACCCGTCCTGGCTGGAAGTGACCGAAGACGCAGGCCGATTGAAAGGCCGGTTTGTCGGTCGTTTTGGAAGTGCCCGCCCGATTGCTGAAATTGGGTTGACCGATGGAGTCCTGCGCTTCCGGTTGCCGCGTCAATACGAACAGCGAAAAGCCGACCTGGAGTTTACGGGGGAGTGGCGCGACGGCCAGCTCCGCGGAAAGACGATCGGAGAGGATGGAAAAGAGCTGACCTGGACGGGACGCCCGGCACCAGCCCTGCCTGCCATGACCTCTCCCGTCTGGGGAGAACCCGTCTCACTTTTCAATGGGCAGAACCTGAGCGGGTGGAAAGTCCGCGACGAGAAGGCCGCCGGATGTTGGAGCGTCGAGCAGGAAGCTCTGACCAACCGGCGAGGGTGCGTCGACCTGATGAGCGAGGCGCGCTTCTCCGACTTCAAGCTCCGCCTCGAGGTCAAACTCGCCGAGCGCGCCGCCAATGGGGGGCAACCCAGTAATAGCGGGATCTATCTGCGTGGCCGGTACGAGGTCCAAGTGCTCGACGATGCCGGTCAACCTCCCCGGATCGATGGGATGGGCAGTGTCTACGGGTTTCTCACCCCACGGATCAATGCAGCCCGGGCGGCTGGCGAGTGGCAAACCTGTGAGATTACCCTCCTGGGCCGGCAAGTGACCGTCACGCTCAACGGCCAGACAATCCTCGAGAAGGCGGAGATTCCCGGGCTGACGGGCGGGGCGATCGACAGTCTGGAGGGTGAACCTGGCCCCCTGATGCTCCAGGGCGACCACGGCAAGGTCTGGTACCGCAACATCACCATCGCACCGCGGCGGCCATAGCGGCTGGCGGTGATCGAGGGGTCGCCGGCCAGCCCCTTCACCGGTAGAGCTGGCCGGCGACTACCGTCGCCACGGGGGCGCCGTTCAGCTCCCAGCCATCAAACGGGCTGTTGCGGCTCTTGGAGTGGGAGGCGGCGAGCTCGACCCGGCATCGTCGCTGCGGGTCAAAGATCGTCACGTCGGCGACGGCTCCCACCTGAAGCGTGCCCCGATCAAGCCGAAAGATGCGGGCTGGGGCAGTCGCCAGCATCTCGACCATTCGGGAGAGGGAGAGGATCCCAGTGTGGACCAGCCGGTCAAGGGTCAGTCCCACTGCCGTCTCCAGCCCGGTGATCCCATTGGCAGCGCGATCGAACTCAACCGCCTTTTCATTGTGATGGTGAGGCGCGTGATCGGTCGCGATCGCGTCGATCGTACCATCCCGAATGCCCTCGAGGATCGCCGCCAAGTCGGTCTCCGAGCGGAGCGGCGGAGCCATCTTGAAGTGGGTATCGTAGCCACTCTCAAAAAGATCACGATCGGTGAGCGTGAAGTGGTGGGGGGCCACTTCACAGGTGACCCGGACTCCCCGCTGCTTGGCTTGTCGGACCAACTCGACGGAACGGCCCGTGGAGAGATGTGCAATGTGGATGTGGGCACCAGTCAGTTCGGCCAGGATCAGATCGCGAGCCACGTGCAGATCCTCTGCCGCCCCTGGCAATCCCTTGAGCCCCATCCGTGCCGAATAGACGCCCTCGTGCATCGACCAGCCCTCGGCACCACAGCAATCCTCACAATGATCAACGACAGGGAGGTCGAAGTCTGTCGCATACTCCATGGCGCGCCGCATCAGGCCGCTGTCGAGAACTGGCCGTCCATCATCGCTGATCGCGACGATCCCGGCCCGCTTCATCTCTCCGATCTCCGCCAACTGGTCCCCTTTCGAGCCGGCGGTAATCGCGCCGATCGGGAAGACGTTGGCCAGTCCGGCTGCCCGTCCCCGTTCGACAATGAAGGCGGTCACGGAAGAGTTGTCGTTGACCGGCTGGGTGTTGGGCATGCAGCAGATGGAGGTGAACCCGCCGGCTAACGCCGCGCGCGCGCCCGTGGCGATCGTTTCTTTATACTCAAAGCCAGGCTCGCGCAGGTGGACGTGGAGGTCGATGAAGCC
>JBMOHS010000006.1:0-49709 GCA_049317725.1 Blastocatellia bacterium | reverse complement strand
CGCCAGCCAAGAAGGCCGCGCCGGCCAAGAAGGCCGCGCCGGCCAAGAAGGCCGCACCAGCCAAGAAGGCCGCACCAGCCAAGAAGGCACCAGCCAAGAAGGCCAGCTAGTCTTCGGCTGATGCGGAATCAGCACTTCATGCATCGACGTTGTCAGCAGACAGGGGTGGGGAACTGCCCCTGTTTTCTTGTGTGGCGTCGCTGATCCGATCGATTTTTCAACGATTGGATTACGCAACGTGCCGAATCAATAAGACAGGTAAGAGATCGGCAACTCAATGGGTGGAGGAAGGAAGAGAGATGACCACGGTCTATCTGATACGTCATGGGCAGGCTGGGCCGGCGGAGGACTACGATCAGCTTTCCCCTCTCGGAATGCAGCAAGCCAGACTCTTGGGGAGGTACCTGAAGCAACAGGTTGACCCAGGAGGGCAAGGCATCCAACGGGTTGTCGCAGGGGGGCTGCGTCGACAACAGGAGACAGCGCGTTGCCTTGTGGAGGAGCTCGATCCGCTAGCGACCTTCGGGGCATCCTTGGGAACCCAGGTCGAGGTCGATTTGCGTTGGAATGAGTTCGACCTCTTTCGCGTGTATCAGCAACTTGGACCAATTCTCGCAGGGGCCTCGCCCGCCTTCGCTGCAGATTGGGCTGAGATGAAGCGTGAAAGGGAAGCCGATCCACACGCGACACGGGGCGCAACCGGACGCTGCGACCGTGCCATCATCGAGGCTTGGATCGAAGACCGCTACCCGCTGGCTGATGGCACGGAGACGTGGCCCGCATTCCGTCAGCGCGTCCAAGCTGCGTGGACTGCAGTCGGAGAGATGACAAACAGCTCAAAGTTGGCGATCGTCACCTCCGCCGCTCCCATTGCCTTGACCGTTGGCCTTCTCCTCTCGATTCCTGATGACCGAATTCTTCGGTTGATGACGGTACTGTATAACGCAGGCTTGACAGTTCTCCGGTGGCGGACGGAAGCTCCCCTGCTGATCAGCTTCAATACCACCCCGCACCTCTCAGATCCCACCGTGCTCACCTTTCGCTGAGAATCGAGAGTAGCGACAAAGGAATCTCTCCTCAAGGCCACTCGGGGAAGCTGATCGATTCTGATATCGAGATAAAAGCAAGGAGAGAAAGAAAGCCGGGACGGGATCTCTGGCGAGATTCCCAGTCCCTTTCTTCAGGGAGTAGTGGTGGATTCCCTCAAGTCTTGACGGAGAGATGCGGTCATCTGTCGAAACAGAAGACGATTGAAGGATTACCAAGTACACCCGCCGCGATTCGAACGCGGGACCTTCAGCTCCGGAGGCTGACGCTCTATCCAGCTGAGCTACGGGTGCCTGCCAAACAAATATCAATATACACCAGCTCCGGCCATCACTCAACTCGCCCAGTGTGCGTCGGCAACTTCAGGCGATTTACGAGCGTTTGGAAGAGCCAGATCCGAAGAGGATCCGGTGAGCGAGCAGGAGCACGATCGCCCCAGCGATCGAGAGCAGCCAGCCCGCCCGCTCCCCAGGGGCATAATCAAACAGTCGTCTTCCCATCCAACTTCCAACAAACGCGCCAGCAATCCCGAGAAGCATCGTGACGATGATCCCACCAGGGTCCTTTCCCGGCAGAAGCCATTTGGCAATCATTCCCACCAGCAGCCCAAAGAGGGCGGTTCCAAGCAGATCGAGCATTGGGTGACCTCCTGCAGTGAAAGGGGAAGAAGAAGTTACAACTCGCTACCGTGGCACTTCTTGAACTTCTTGCCGGATCCGCAGAAGCAGGGGTCGTTGCGACCCACCTTGGGTTCCGTCTTGACGACGGTCCGGGGACGTCCTTCCTCTTCTCCCGCCGCAGCTGCGCTGGCATTGGTCTTGGTGAAGGTGACCTGTCCACGTCGAGGCCGCCGTTGAAGTCGTTGCTCTGGCGGTTGCTCCACCGTGACTTGAAGGTGATGCAAAGCGCGAATCGTTTCGATGTCGATGCGGTCGAGCATCTGCTCAAAGAGATCGAACGACTGCTTCTTGTACTCAACCAAAGGATCCTTCTGGGCATAGCCCATCTGGTTGATCCATTCTTTGAGGTGGTCGATCGCCTGCAGGTGATCTTTCCATTGGTTGTCGACGATGTTGAGGCGGATGATGCGCTCGTAATAGCGCAGCGCCTCGGAGCCGACCCGCTCCTCCTTCTCTTGGTAGTTCTTGACGATGGTGGCGCGGACCTGCTCTTCGATCTCGTGACGTTCGAGCTGGTCAAAATCGATTGCCAAGCTGGCAGGCTCAAGGGCAAACTGGAGAAAAATTTCGTTCCGAAAGCCCTTGAGATCCCACTGCTCCGGCATCTCGTCCATACTGAGAAAGTCGTCGAGCAGCATGTCGAGGACGGCGTTGGAGATCGTTTGAATCTCCTCGCGGTGATCCGTCTGCTCCAACAGACGACGACGGACACTGTAGATCGTCGACCGCTGCTTGTTCATGACATCGTCGTATTCGAGCAGGTGTTTGCGGGTGGTGAAGTTGTGTGCTTCAACATTCTTCTGGGCTGCCTCGATCCGCTTGCTGACCAGCTTGGACTCAATGGCCACGCCCTTCTCCATGCCGAGGCGTTGCATGATCGCCTTGACCCGGTCGCCGGCAAAGATGCGCATGAGGTCGTCTTCCAAGGAGAGGAAGAAACGGGAGGATCCGGGATCACCCTGGCGTCCGGCACGGCCGCGGAGCTGATTGTCGATTCGGCGAGACTCGTGGCGTTCAGTCCCAATGATCTGGAGGCCACCGAGCGCGACAACTTCGTCATGCTCAGAAACCGTCTGGGGTTTGGTCATCTCCAGCGCTTGAGCGAGCTGCTCGGGAGAGGCCACGTCGGGATTGATCTGCTGCTTCTTGAGATATTCGCGGGCAAGGAATTCAGGGTTTCCTCCCAGCAGAATGTCCGTACCGCGACCCGCCATGTTGGTCGCGATGGTGACGGCCCCCTTGCGTCCCGCCTGGGCGACGATCTCCGCTTCCCGGCCCGCGTTCTCCGGTTTGGCATTGAGGACGTTGTGACGAATGCCGAGGGCTTTCAATCGTGTCGCGATGATCTCGGAGTTTTCGACCGAGATGGTGCCGACAAGGATCGGTTTTCCCTCTTCGTGGAGTGCCTGGATCTCTTCAGCGACCGCCTCCCACTTCTCCTCGACCGTGCGATAGATCACGTCAGGATGATCGGTGCGGATCATCTGCCGGTGGGTCGGAATGCTCGTGACATCCAGGTTATAGATCTTGGCGAATTCGACCGATTCGGTCTCGGCGGTTCCCGTCATACCGGCCAGCTTCTGATACATCCGGAAGTAGTTCTGGAGCGTGATCGTGGCCAGGGTCTGGGTTTCGCGCTCAATCTTGACCCCTTCCTTGGCTTCAACGGCTTGATGCAGACCATCAGACCAGCGGCGCCCGGTCATGATGCGCCCCGTGAACTCATCGACGATGACCACTTGTCCATCACGGACGATGTACTGCTTATCGCGAAGGTAGAGGGTGTGGGCAACAAGGGCCTGATTGAGGCAATGGAGCAGCTCCATATTGGATGGATCGAAGAGGTTGCCGTAGCCGAGGAGGCGCTCGGCCTTTTCGATTCCAGACTCAGTGAGGACGGCCCGGTGCTGCTTCTCTTCAACCTGATAATCGACCTCGGGAGTCAGGCGGGGGATGACGGCGTCGGCCTCGTAATATTGGCTGGTTGAGTCGTCAGAAGCGCCGGAGATGATGAGGGGGGTTCGGGCTTCGTCGATGAGGATGGAGTCGACTTCGTCGACGATGGCGAAATAGTGAGGCCGCTGGACGCAGGTCGCCAGCTCGAACTTCATGTTGTCCCGCAGGTAATCGAAGCCGAACTCGTTGTTGGTGCCGTAGGTGACATCGCAAGCATAGGCCTCCTGGCGGGCAAAGTCGTCCATTTCACTCTGGATCACCCCAACCGTCAGACCGAGAAAGCGATAGATCCGCCCCATCCATTCGGAGTCCCGTCGAGCGAGATAGTCGTTGACGGTGACAACGTGGACACCTTTGCCAAGCAAGGCGTTGAGATAGACCGGGAGTGTTGCGACGAGAGTCTTTCCCTCACCGGTGCGCATCTCAGCGATCATGCCACGGTGGAGCACCATCCCCCCAATCAACTGGACGTCGAAATGGCGCATGCCGGTGGCGCGACGCGAGCCCTCCCGCACGCAAGCGAACGCCTCGGGGAGCAGCAGATCGAGCGCCTCCTGTTCCCGGAGTTTCCGCGTCGCGACAGGGAGCGTATCTGATCCTTGCAGGATCTCCGCCAGTTGGGCGCGGAACGCGGCGGTTCGGCCACGCAAGTCTTCGTCCGAGAGGGCCGCGATCGTTGGCTCAAGTCGGTTGATCTCCGCTACCACTGGCCACAGCTTCTTGAGCAGCCGCTCATTGGCAGAGCCAAACACTTTGGTGATCGCTTTTTCAATAGCATTCATGATGTGTATCCAGAGAAGTTCGGGGTGTCGAGAAAAAGGGGGTAGTCCGGCGCCGTCGGAAGTTGCCTTCTGCGTCAAAGATCCGGGAGACGTGGGCGATGGATGTTGTCAGGCGCATGATGGGTCGGAGTTCTCTCCTGTCTCAATCTCCGCACGCGGTCACGCTTCAGAATCACTCCGAGTATCATAGACGTCAGAAAAGTAAAATTCTAGTGGAGCTACTGGGGGGCGTCAAGCCGATCAACTTTGACGGATGGAGGTTTTCTGTGGCATTATGGCTTTTTCGTGGCCATTTCCCCGATCCCACGAGTGTTCAAGGGCGATCCATCGACGATTGCCAAGTCCGTGTTCATTGTCTCGTCAAGGGCAGCCAAGAGGTTGCAAGGAGAAGGGTTCGGGGAAGGCGTCGAGAACCTGCAGTCTTTCAGTAATTGATTAGCAGTTGATTGACAGTTGATTAGTAGTTGATTATTAGGTCAATAGTTGCAACATAGATAGAATCATAGGGAGTCAAGATCGATGAGTGAGACGACAGAGGTGGCCAAGCAGAAGGAAGCCGCTGGTGGAGAAGCGGCGCAGGAAGAGAGTACATTCCATGCAGTGGAGAAGAACGGGACGATCACTGCGATCTGGGAGATGAGGGGCCGGCGGCATATCCGGACGATCGATCCGAGGAGTGCGGAAGGTCTGCACTTGTTGGATCATCCCGAGTCGAGCGAGGCGGCAGCCGGCTAAAATTCTCTTCTCTGCGGAAGAAGTTGATCTCTCATTTTGTCTCAAGTGGACCGCGAGTCTCTGGCGTCGTCAAAAGAGTCAGCGATCCGTTGTCATAATTGAGCTGGAATTCTTGATCTGGGACGGAAAAGGGTCGAGTCGGAAACCGACTTGGATCGACGGCTTGACCAGATCCGTCCACCACCGTGAGCCGTTCGTTTCCAACCGAAGAACGCGCGGGGAGTACTCTTTTGACCAGCGAAAAGCGGCGAGAGCCCAGCTCGACTGGACAATAACGACAGCGATACGGAAACCTTTCTCTTCAGTCAGTCCCCTCAGCCCTTGTACATCACCCGAGTCGAACTGAGGAACATCAAGAAACACGCCGAGAGGGTCTTTGTCTTTCAGCCGGGCGTGGTGGCGATCTGTGGTCCAAATGGTTCTGGGAAGTCGACCATTCTGGAAGCGATTGCCTGGGTGCTCTTCGATCACCTCGACTACAGACGCGAAGATTTTCTCCAACGGGGCGCCAAGAAAGGGCAGGTAACCGTCGGGTTCCAGTCCGACCTGGACGGCAGGGAGTATCACGTCACGCGGGATACCTCGGGTGGATATTATGTCTACGATCCAGTGACGCAGACGCGATTGGTCGAGCAGAAAGGGCAGGTCCTTCCATGGCTTCGGCAGCGGTTGGGACTGGACGCAGAGACAGATCTTCCTTCCCTCTTTCGATCGACCCTCGGAGTTCCCCAAGGGGCCTTTACCTACGATTTTGGGCTGGCTGCGACGCAGCGCAAGGCGGTCTTCGACCAGATCCTCAAGGTCGAGGAGTACCGGCAGGCCTCTGATCAATTGCGGGGAACCCAGCGATTGGTGGAAGGGCGAGTGGCAGAGGCGGAACGGCAGTTGGCTGGTTACGAGGGAGAGCTGCGCGGCTATGGTGCGCTGGTCGAGGGGATCGCCGATCTCGAAGCAGAGTTGGAGCGACTGCGACAGGCGCAAGAGCAAGGGGAAAGGGATCGTCAGCGGCAGGAGGAGCGCAGTCTCTTCTGGGCAGAGCTGATACGGGAGTTGGAGGCGCAACGTCGGGCGGCGATGGAGGGCAGGCTGGTCTTGGCGACGCGCCGCGAGACGTATGCTGGCATGGAAGCCCTCGCATTGCAGGCGCGGGAAGCGGCAGAGATCGTTCGGCGGTCGCAGCGAGGAGCGGAGCAATACGCCGAGGCCGGCCGGAAATTGGCTCGCCTTGAGCAACGGCGACAGGAGCGCGATGAGAAGCGGGCACTGCTGGCCGAGGCAGAACGGCGGCGTGTCACGGCCGAGGCAGAACTTCGTCAAGTGGAAGAGAGGTTAGCCGAGGTTGCGCTGGCCCGGAGTGAGGCTGCGCAATTGACGGAGCCCATGGCAGAGCAGGAGAGGCTGGAGCGGTCGCTGGCTGAGGCGCGGGAGGCTCGCGGGGAGTGGCAAAGCCTCCAGCGCTCCCGCGAGATCCTCGACGAAGAGTTGAAGGGGTTGCGCGCCCGCTACCAAGGGTTGACCAGTCAGATTGAACAGGCGGTCGCCGAGGAGGAACGGGCTGCAGCCCTTCCCGAGCTGGAACGGGAGCGGGTGGGACTCGAGGCAGAGGCGCAACAGGCGGCCATTGCCGAGGAGCGGCGTCGACTCAAGCGGGAAGAACGACGACGGCTTACCGAATCACGCGCCAGGTTGATTTTGGAAGTGGATCGACTGCGCGCGGAGCTGGCCGACCTCGAGGCCCAAGCCCGGATCGCGCGAGACCTTCCTGCCCGGGAGCTTGACCAGCAGAATCTCTCCACTCGACTCAGCCAATCGACCGCTGAACTCAGGCGCGATCGGGAGATGATTGCAGCGCTAGACCAGGGAGGGCTCTGCCCCCTGTTGACCGAACGATGCCTCAATCTGCGTCCTGGAGAGTCTGTTGAGAAGCGATTTCGCGAGGGGCTTGATCGTCGAACGTTGGAGGTCAAGGAACTTGGGGAGGCGTTGGCTCGCGGGGAAGACGAGCTGCGGTCCCTTCGTCAAGCCGCCGTCAAAGCTGCTCGCCTGCCAGAATGTCGGCAGTCTTCGAGTGCGCAGGCAGAGACCTTGAGTGCCATGGAGCAGCAAGAGCAGGAGTTGACGCGAGAGATGGACGCGCTCGACGCCTCTCTCTCGATGACGGGGGCAGCACGACGACACGAGCGGCTGAGACAGTTGACCGTCGAGTTGCAAGCGGCCCGGGAAGCGCAGCGACAGCTCGATCGTGCGGAGGTCCTTCGCCAGGAGCAGGCGCAGATTCTGGCGGAGGGAGAGACGAAGCGTGCTGCGTATGATCAACTGCAGGCCCGTCTGGAGACGCTCGGGGATCCCGAGAAGCGGATCGGGGAGGTGCGGTCCCAGTTGGAGCAGTTGGCGGATCCACGGGGTCGTGCGCAAGGGTTGCATCGGGTGATGGCTCGGGCAGGGGAGTGGGAGCAGATCCGTGATCGGGCCGGGCGAATGGCCAACGAGGCCATCTCCACCTGCCAGGAGCAGGAATTGGCCCTGCAGGCGTATACCTCCCTCGACGAAGAGATGGCGGAGATCACCTCCCATCGCACCCAGTTCGAGTCTGACCACTTTGCTTGCCTCGCCCATCAATCAACGGCTGAGTCCCTCGCAGACCGTGAGGAGAACCTCGCGCGGCTCGGCGAGGAGGTCGAGTCGCTGACGCGGCAACAGTCACTGGTCGACGCCCGTCTGCGGGAGCTGGAAGCCGCCTACGACCGGGAGGCACATCGGCGCGACGTCGAGGCGTACGATCGCTGCCGAGAAAGGCTCGCCGTCGTGGCAACACGCCGCAGCTCGTTGGAAGGGCAGCTCAACGGACTGGTCAGCGAACGGGTCCGGTTGGAGCTCCTTCGCGAGCGCACGCTCGTCCTGAGTCGGGAGCACACCACGCTTCTCCGGCTGCGCGAGCGGACAGAGATGATCCGCGATCTCCTGATCCGTGCGGCACCCTACCTCACGGAGTCCTATCTACACTCGATCTCTCACGAAGCGAATCGGTTGTACCGGGAGATTACTGGACGCTATGATGTGACTTTGCGCTGGAATCGGGAGTATGAGATCACGCTCGAAGAAGGGGTCTGGACGCGACCGTTTCAGACTCTCTCGGGAGGGGAACAGATGGCTGCCGCATTGGCCGTCCGGCTTGCTTTGTTGCGGGAGCTGTCGGAGATCCGGATTGCCTTCTTCGATGAGCCGACAACCAACCTCGACGAGGAGCGCCGTCGGAGCTTGGCGATGCATCTTGGACGGATCCACGACTTTCAACAGCTCTTCGTGATCAGCCACGATGACAGCTTTGAGGGCTTGACGGATCAGCAGATTCACTTGGGTGATCCGGTCGTTCAGTGAGGTCTTGGGGAGAAGCGATGACACCTGAATCACTTCGACACGAAGGTCTGTGTCCAGAATTGCGCGATGGATTTGAACAGGTCGACCGGATCCGGGAAGAGGCAAAAGCCTTGGTCGAGGGGTTGAGCGAGGCCCAGTGCGCTTGGCAACCTGGGCCGGACCGGTGGTCGATCGCCCAGTGCCTGGAGCACCTCAACGCGACGGCACGCAACTACTTTCCGGTGATTCACGCCTCGATCAATGACGCGCGAGCGCAAGGATGGCTCGCCGAGGGTCCGTTCCGTCGCGGGTGGTTCGAGCGATTCTTCCTCTCGATGGTCGAGCCACCTCCACGCCGCCGGATGCCCGCCCCGCGCCGCTTCCTGCCGCCGCCGGACCGTCCGATGGCCGAGATCTGGCCATCATTTCTTACCTTTCAGGATCGGTTGCAGGAGTTGATGACCTGGGCGAATGGCGTCGATCTGCGGCGAGCACGGGTCGTCTCACCAGCCTTGCGATTGCTGCGGTTTTCGCTGGGTGGGTCGCTGGCGTTGATGACAGCCCATGAGCGACGGCACCTCTGGCAGATTCGACGGATCCTTGAAGACCCCTCCTTCCCGCGGGCCTGACACGTGATTCCCGGGTGGGCTACCAGTTGGGAGGCGCGCCGACGGGATACTGCTCCATGTCGAGGACCGATCCGGTGATCGCCTCGCTCTCGTCGCTGGCGAAATAGAGAGCGGCATAGGCGATGTCGAGCGGGGAGAGGAGCCGTCCCCACGGACGGCTCTCCAAAGCCTCTTCGACCCAGTTCTCTCCCTTGCCTTCGACGTGGACCTTGACGTAGTGCTCGTTGGGCGTGAGTGTCCACCCGACGTTGAGTTGGTTGACGCGGATGCGATAGCGATTGAGGTAGCTGGCCAGATTCCGCGTCAAGGTCATCAAGGCACCCTTCGAGGCGGCATAGGCCATCAGCTTTGGTTCTCCGATATAGGCGTTGACAGAGCCGATGTTGAGGATCGACCCGCATTGACGCGGCTTCATGTGGGTGACAGCCTGCTGGGTACAGATGAAGGAGCTCCGGACATTGAGCTGGAAGACTTGGTCCCAGAGGTCGACACTCGTCTCCTCAATCGTTCCCCGCGCGCTCCAGCCGACGGTATTGACGAGGACATCGATCTGGCCCCAAGTCGCGACGGCACCATCAATGAGCGTGCGGCAGTCGCTTTCAAGAGAGACATCTGCCCGGGCTGGAATGGCCATCCCACCTGCTTCGCAGATCGAGTGGGCCACGGCCTCGGCTTTGGTGACGTCCCGGTTGGAGACGACGACACGGGCCCCCTCGGCAGCAAAGAGACGGGCGATCCCCTCCCCGATGCCGGCCCCGGCGCCGGTGACGACCGCCACTTTTCCTGACAAGCGATTCATCCGTCCTCCCTCTTCTGCCTTGCTCAAGCGACAAAGTGTTCGGCCATCTTGCGACGGAGGAATCGGACAGACTCACGCAGTTCGTCCATTCCGTTCTCTCCATCTTCGATCGAGATCCAACTGTTGAACCCTTCGGTACGGAGGGTCGAGAAGATCGTGTCGTAGTCGTTGAGGCCCTTGCCGATCACCCCGTGGCGAAGGTTCTTGGCATAGCCTATCGATCCATCTTGTTGCTTGAGGTCTTCGATTGTGCCGCTGATGAGGTAGCGATCGGAGGCATGCATGGTGATGACCCGGTGTTTGATCGCGGCCAGGACTTCGAGCGGATCCTCGCCGCAGATGATGGCGTTTGAGGGGTCGTAGTTGACTCCGAACCAGGGCGAGTCGATCTGGTTGATCACTTCGAGGAAGACGTCAAGGTGTTGGGCAAACTCTGGGTACTTCCAGTATCCATCCTTGTAGTGATTCTCCATGTTGAGAATGATGCCGCGCTCAGCAGCGTAGGGGATGACCTCCTGGATACACTCGACCGTGTAACGGACGCCATCTGCCCGCGAGACATCCTCGCGACGCTGGCCAGAGAGGATCCGGCAGTAACGACCTCCCATTCGGGCGGTGAGGTCGATCATCCGCTTCTCCTTCTCGATCTCGGCGGCGCGGGCGGCGGCATCGTGTTGGGTGAAGTCGGGGGAGGCGCACATCATTGGTGCCTCGAGGTTCTTCGCCTGGAGGTGTTGCCGAATCTGGTCGAGGTAGTCTGGCTCGAAGTTGGCGAAGAAGCCCGGATAGAGCTCGATCCCATCGACATCGAGTGTCGCGGCCAGGTCGATCCAGTCGAAGAGGGACATCGAACGGGTGACACAGAGGTCATCCATGTAGCATTTCGGGAAGACAGATAGTTTGGGCATTGCCATGATCGATTCTCGTCCTGCTTGGGGGGACCCGGTGCGCCGGGTTCCCCGCCTGATGAGAGGAGAGGGGAGGCCCCTCTCCCTTTCGTGTGGTGGTCGATTGATCGTCAGATCAGACCGGTTGGAGGACTGCCTTGACGTAGGTCCCATCGTGCATTCCATCGAAGCAGGGTTTCCACTCTTCGAGGGCACCGATCCGACTGATGATCGGGGTCAGATTGATCTGCCCCGAGGCCAGCATCGAGACGACCATCTCCCAATTCTGGAAGGTGTGGCTGAAGCTGCCCTGGAGGCGGACCGCCTTCTGGACGATCGGATCGAGCGAGATGCCGACCGGTTGTGGCCCCCAGCCCACTTTGGTGATCTGGCCGGCTGGCCGGACGATCTCCATAGCCGTCTTGAGCGCGGCGGAGGCCCCCGCTGCATCGACGACGAGGTGGGCCCCCAGGCCGTCCCCAACGCTCAGGACCAGGTCGCGGAGGTTGGTCTCCTGCAGGTTGATGGCGTGGGTTGCGCCGAGGGTAAGAGCGGCGGCCAGCCGGGAGCTGTCCTGGGCCATGCCTGCAACGATCAGCGTCCCGGCACCGGCGAGCCGCGCCATCTCGGCACAGAGCAGGCCGATCGGGCCGGGACCGAGCACGACCACCGTATCCCCAGGCCGGACGTGGCTCTTCTCGATGACCGCATTGTAGCCAACGCAACAGGGCTCGGTCAGCGCGGCCTTCTCGAACGGCAGGTGGTCGGGAATGTGGTGGAGACATCGCTCCGGGACTTTGGCATATCCGGCCATGGCCCCGTGGATGCCGTACCCAAACCCCTTTCGTGTTGGGCAGAGATTGTAGGCACCGGTGCGACACATCATGCACTGCCCGCAGACGTAGGCCGCCGTCTCGGAGACGACCCGGTCCCCTTCGCGGAAAGCACGGACCCGGTGACCGACCTGGGCGACTGTGCCGCTAAATTCATGGCCGAGAATGACGGGAGTGGCGACGGGCCAGCTCTGTGTCCCGTGGTACTGGTGGACGTCGCTGCCGCAGACGCTGACCCCGCCAATTTTGAGGAGGACTTCATCCTCGCCGATCTCCGGAATCGGCAGTTCCCGGACTTCCACTGCGCCGGGTTGCAGGTCGTATTGCACGACCGCAGTCATTGTACCTTGCATCGGACTACTCCTTCTGGCCCCATTGTTCCTCGGGCGGAAGAGGCCACATCGATTAACGATCGGGGGATAGGGGGAGCGGGCAGAACCGATCGGCCTACTCCCGGATACGGCGAACGATCTCCTGCAGGATTCCTTTGAGATCCCCACTGGTGGTGCTGAAAGAATGGGCATCGATCGCCAATGGAGCACCGATGACGACCAGTGGGGCACCGTGCTTCGGCATTGAGATGGCCTCTTCGATCGAGAGGCCTCCCACTGCCTGGACGGGAATCCGGACGGCTTCAACCACGGCCTTGAGATCATCCAGTGGGCTCAACTGCTGCCCCGTCGTCGCCATGATCCCGTTGCGCTCATCGAAGCCGGTGTGGTGGACGATGTAGTCGACCCCGAGGTCCTCCATCCAGCGGCTGGCCGCCGCCTTGTCATCGCAGACCATGTTGTCGCCCATGACCTTGACTCCGAAGTCACGTCCCGCTTGGACGACACACTTGATCGTCTCGGCATGGGCACGGGCCATGACGACGACGTGGGTCGCTCCAGCTTTGGCCATCATCTCGGCTTCAAGGTAGCCACCGTCCATCGTTTTGAGGTCGGCGACGATCGGATGGGAGGGGAACTCTTGGCGGAGGGCGCGGACCCCGTGCAGCCCTTCGGCGAGGATGAGTGGAGTGCCAGCTTCCAGCCAGTCGACTCCGGCTTCGACGGCGATGCGTGCCGTCTCGATTGCTTCCCGAATATCGGTCAAGTCGAGGGAGATCTGTACAATTGGTTTCATCATGCAGCGTTCGATTCGTGACAGGCGACTTGGCGTGTCGCGGGTGGATGAAGAGGGGAGGCGGCAGGAACCACTTCCCGTGAAGAGGGTGGCGCGGTCGGCAGGACCTGCCGTTAGTGCAATTCGCGAAGGCGGATGTTGCGGTACCAGACCTCGTCTCCGTGGTCCTGCAGGAGAAGGTGGCCACGGGTGGCTTCACCGAATCCCTTGGTCGTCTTGAATTTACTCGTGGCCAGTTTGCTGCGGTAGTCCTCACTCGACCGGTCGAAGGAGACGACGCGCCGCCCATTGAGCCAGTGTTCGATCAGATTTCCACGGACGATGATGCGGGTCTCATTAAATTCACCGACGGGACGAAGCACCTTATCGGCGGCAGGAGCGATCAGATCGTAGAGGGCCCCGGAGGTCCGATTTCCCGCGATACCCATCTTGGCATCGGGATGGTGCTCGTCATCCAGCACTTGGTATTCGAAGCTGATGGCCCCGCGTCCCGTGGGCGGGAGGCTTTCGCTGACAAGATACTTGATGCCGCTGTTTCCCGCCTTGGAGATCTTCCATTCGAGCACGAACTCAAAGTTCGCAAATTGGTCGATGGTGATCAGGTCTCCGCCGGGATTTTCCGGAGTGCCACGACCCGCCACCTTTTTGAGGGTGCCCGACTCGGCGATCCATCCTCCGGGGATATCCTGACGATGGAAGCCCCGCCATCCCTCCAACGTCGATCCATTGAAGAGGAGCCGCCACCCGTCGGCTTTCTGGGCGGCAGTCAGTTGGTTGGGAACAGGTGCTTGTCCGGTGGCCGTCGTCGCTGACCAGAGGAGGGCTGTGGTGAGCAGGAGCATCGTCGGGAGAGTCCGGGATCGACCGGCGTGGGAACCTGGTTTGTTCATGACGCTCATCTCCAGTTGGCGCGACCTTGTTGGCCGCGGTTGGCAAAAGCACTGGGGCCGCCACCTCCATCGCATTTCGGATCTCTTCGATCGATCAGGGGAGAAGAGAAGGGCAGGATGAAGAGGCTCCCCTCAACGGGGATCAATTGCCAGGGGGCTTCGCCAGAGTCCACCAAGACACTGACTGGGCGGTGGCTTGACACTGCACCAACCCGGACGTAGAGTAGCGCCCGGTCGGGTATCCATCGGGTATCCATCGGGTATCCATCGGGTATCCATCTGCTTGGCCGATTGGTCGATTGATCCGTTGGGCGATCGACCCGATCGGCGCTGACATAAATAGCACGACCTGCAACCAACCGCAAAACTGAACGTGAACATCGTTGTTTGTCTCAAACAAATTCTCGATCCAGAGATCCCGGCGCGGGATTTTCGTCTCGATGGGGAGCGCAAGGAAGCCCAGCGGGGCAGCGCGGCCTGGGTGACCAACATCTTCTGTGAGAACGCCCTCGAGACGGCACTACAGGTGCGAGATCGCCAGGGGGGGCGAATCACCGTCCTGATCTATGCCCCAGGTGAAGGACCAGAGAGTGGGGAGCCGGCCCTCCGCAAGGCCTTGGCGATGAAGGCCGATGCCGCGGTCTGGGTCATCAACGACGGCCACCGCCACCCGGATCCGCTGGCCGTTGCCCAGGTACTCGCCGCCGCCATTCGACAACTGGGGCAGACCGATCTGGTCCTGGTGGGGAGAGAGTCTGGCGATTGGGGGGTAGGGCAGACGGGTGGGCTGCTCGCTGAGGAGCTTGGCCTTCCGGGCCTCTCTTTTGTCGACCGGATTGAGCCGGGAGAGACGGCCGAGGTCGTCCAACTGCGCCGCCAGACAGACCGCGGCTGGGAGCGGGTTGAAGCACGGTTGCCGTTGGTGCTGACGATCACTAACGACGATCAGAACCTGCCACGGATTCCCAAGACGCGCGACATCATGCTCTCCTCGCGACAGCCGATTCAGCGCTGGACGCTGGAAGAGTTGACCTGCCTTACAGTTCCCCCGGAAGAGATCCGCTCGGGAGGGAGCTATTACGAAGTCGTCGATCTCGCCATTCCGACCCGTGAAGTGGTCTGTCAGATGGTGACGGGAGAGACGCTCGAGGCCAAGGTCGACCAGTTGGCCGAACGGATTCTTGAGGTGGTGCGAGCATCATGAAACGTGTACTGGCAATCTTCCCGGCAGGAGCGGACGATGACCGGGCGACCCGCGGATTGGTCGGAGCGGCGTGGCGCCTTGCGCAATCGCTGGAGGGGAGCTTCGAGGCTCTTTCGCTGGGCTCTCCCACCGCAGGGTTGATGGCCCTGCTCGGGCCGCTCGCCGATTCCCATCTGACCGTTGATCTGCCCGACGTGGGCAGCGATCAACCGGAGAAGGTGCTGGCGGCCGTGACCGCGATCGCTCGATCCCGGCAGCCGGCGGCGATTCTGCTGGGGAACGAGACCGCCAGTCAGGAGATGGCTCCCCGCTTGGCCCACCGACTGGGCGGAAGTGCTGTCGGAGACGCGATCTCTCTCGAAGTCATCGATCAACAGGTCCGCGCACAGCGGAGCGTTTATGGTGGCAAGGCGGTGGCGACGATTGGCCTGCGGCGTCTTCCAGCGGTTGTCTGGTTACGTGCGCGTGCTTTTGCGCCTCCTGATCTCGGGGAGAGGTCGGGCTTGGCCGACCCAGTGCCGGTCGAGGCAACTCTCCTTGCGCCCGCTCTCGATCTTCCCCTGACAGTCCGGATCTCTGAACGCATCGAGGAGGCCGCGACAGGTGCCCGCCTCGAAGAGGCCAAGGTGATTGTCTCGGGTGGGCGCGGACTGGGAGGTCCCGAGCCGTTCGTCGAATTGCAGGCACTCTCGACGATTCTTGGTGGTCAGACGGCCGCCTCGCGGGCCGCGTGCGATTCCGGTTGGTGCCCGCCGTCTTGGCAGGTTGGGCAGACCGGTCGCAAAGTGGCCCCGAGCCTCTACCTCGCCGTCGCCATTCGGGGGGCCAGTCAGCACATGGCCGGCATCTCCGAGTCCAAGGTCATCGCCGCCATCAACCTCGACCCGGAAGCCCCCATCTTTCGCCATTGTCGTTTCGGGTTGGTCGAGGACTACCGCAAGGTGCTGCCCCTGTTGCAACGTCGCCTTGTCGAGAAGATGGCGTAATCACCGGCAAACAATCAATCGAGCAAAGAATTGGACTTGAGGGAGAGGGGAGGGGGACTCTGATGATCGATGCGGAAGCAACCCGCCCAGTTCTCTGGAACATTTCGCACTCCTGGATCCTCTACGTGATGTGGGCGGTCTCGATGGGGATTGCCGTGTGGGGTGTCCGGCGTCGACTGCTCCGCTGGCAGGTCGGAGGGGGGCCACGTCTGCGCGAGATTCTCCAGGACCGACCGGGCGAGCGGGTCAGACGGGTGCTCCTCCACGCTGTCGCGCAACGTCGAACCCTGCGCCATCGCTGGGCCGCCTTCTTCCACTCTTTTCTTACCGCCGGGTTCGGGATCCTCTTCGTCGCGACCGTCGTGGTCATGCTCGACGACCGTTTCGGGATCCCCATAATGCGCGGGGCCTTCTACCTCTATTTTCAGTCCTTGCTGGTCGATCTCTTTGGTGGACTGGTGCTGGTGGGAGTGTTGATCGCGGCGTGGCGGCGGATTCGTCGAAGAGGGCAAGCGAAAACGAGCGAGGTTCGCGAGCGCGAAGCGTGGGCGATGTTGGCGCTGATCTTCGTGCTGGCGGGAACGGGCTTTCTGGTGGAAGGGTGGCGGATTGCGGCGACCGGGGATCCGTGGGGCGCGTGGTCGCCCTTGGGCTATCTGGTGGCGCAGGCTTCGCAACTGGTCATGTCGGACGGTGCGATGATCATGGCCCACCGGGTCGGCTGGTGGCTCCACGCTGGGCTCTTTTTTGGATTTTTGGCCATGGTCCCGCAGACACAGATGCTCCATCTGCTGACCGGGCCGCTGCAGATCTTCGCCGCGCGGCTTGAGCCGAGCGGCGCAGCTCTCGGGACTCTCGACCTCGAGGGGCTGATCGAGAAGGGCGAGCCATTGGGCGTGCGCTCTCACCAGCAGTTTGGCTGGCAAGATCTCCTCTCGTTTGACGCCTGTACCCAGTGTGGCCGCTGTACAGAGGTCTGCCCGGCGAACACGGTTGGCAAGGTCCTCTCGCCGCGCGATCTGATCGTCCAGTTGCGCGACCTGCCGGTTCAGCCATGGGCTGCGTCGGGGGGGAATGGAGAGGCCTTGCCCATCACCTCGACGGTACCGGCGGCCTCGCCGGAAGCGCTCTGGCAGTGTACGACATGTGGGGCCTGCATGGAGGCGTGTCCCGTCTTCATCGATCAGATGCCGCGGATCGTCGATCTGCGCCGTTTCTTGGCGATGGAAGAGGCGGATCTGCCGGAGACCATCCAGGCAGCCATGACCTCGCTCGAGACGCGTGGCCATCCTTTTCGGGGAACGCAGAGTACGCGGCTCGACTGGGCCGAGGGGCTGCCGGTGCGTTCGATGGCCGAAGTGGTTGCGGGGGAGATCGAGGTCTTGCTCTGGGTCGGCTGCGGTGGTGCCCTGATCGAGCGTAATCAGCAGGTCGTGCGTGCGACTGCCCAGTTGCTCGATGCCGCTGGCGTTCGTTACGCGGTCCTCGGACGCGAAGAGAAGTGCACCGGGGATCCGGCGCGACGGGTCGGCAACGAATTTCTCTTCGCCTCGCTCGCCCAGGAAAATGTCGCGACGTTGGGGCGGTACGGGGTCCAAACGATCGTCACCTCCTGCCCGCACTGCTTCAATACGTTGCTTCATGAATACCCCTCCTTCGGGGGCAAGTACGAGGTCTACCACCACAGCGAATATCTCGCGCGCCTGGTGGCGGAAGGGCGGCTTCACGCGGAGCGCGTTGCCGAGCAGACGGTGACGTTTCACGATCCGTGCTATCTCGGACGCCACAATGGGCGCTACGAGGCACCTCGCCAATTGGTGCAGCTCTCCTCCCGCCGGACTGTCGAGATGGAGCGCCGTCGTCAGGCCGGCTTCTGCTGCGGGGGAGGGGGCGGAATGAGCTTTGTTGACGAGCCCCGCGGGGCACGAGTCAACCAGGAGCGTGCCAGGGAAGCCCTGGGGACGGGCGCGGAGGTGGTGGCCGTCGGGTGCCCTTTCTGCATGACCATGCTTGAAGACGGCATCAACGCCCAACGGGGAGAGCGGCCGGTCCGGGTTCTCGATGTTGCGGAGCTGCTCTGGGAATCGGTGCGCCCGCATCCGCCCCACACCGAACGAACGGTTGCATCAACAGCGAAGGACGCGAGCTGATCGCGAGAAGGAGCTTGGCCATGGATCTTGGTCTGACACCAGAGCAGCGGCAATTTCGGGATGAGTTGAGGGGCTGGTTGGGGGAGCACGTGCCGCCCCCGTTTCCCGATCGGGCGATGCTGGCGAAGGAAGAGGGCAAGGGGGCCTACTTCGAGTATTTGCGCGATTGGCAGCAGAAAGTCCACGCTGCCGGTTGGGCGGGGCTCTCGTGGCCAACGGCCTACGGGGGGCGCGGCGCGAAGCTGATCGAGCAGGCCATCTTCCAAGAGGAATGGGCACGAGCCGAAGCGCCACCCCTGATCAATGTCCTGGGCCTCTCGTTGATTGGGCCGACGATCATCGCGGTTGGGACAGAGGAGCAGAAGCAGGCCCATCTCTCCCGCATTCTCTCGGCCGAGGAGATCTGGTGTCAGGGCTTCTCGGAGCCCAATGCCGGAAGCGACGTCGCCTCGCTGACGACGCGTGCCATTCTCGACGGGGACCATTTCGTCGTCAATGGGCAGAAGATCTGGACCAGCCTTGCCCACGTCGCCGATTGGTGCCTGCTGCTCGTCCGGACGGATCCGCAGGCCCCCAAGCATAAGGGGATCACTGCCCTCCTCGTCGACATGCACGCGCCCGGCGTCGAGGTTCGCCCTTTGCGGCAGATGACCGGGGATACAGGGTTCAATGAGGTCTTCTTCGACAATGTCCGGGTCCCGGTCAACCACGTGCTGGGCGAGATCAATCGTGGATGGCAGACCGCCATCGCCACCCTGATGAATGAGCGGGCCCACCTCGGGACCGGCATCTATGTCCAGTTCCGGCGCAATCTCGACCAGTTGGTAGCCCACGTCGACCAGCGGCAGCGCGGTGGGCGTCCGCTGCGCGAAGACCCGCTCGTTCGGCAGAAGTTGGCGCAGGCCTATGTCGAGTTGGAGATCTTCCGGTTGACCAATACCCGAGCCCTCAGCCGGATGCAGAACGAGCCCGTGCCAGGTCCCGAAGGCTCGATTCTCAAACTGCAGTGGAGTGAGTACAACCAGCGCTTCCAGCAGATCGCCCAGGAGTTGCTCGGGCTCGATGCCCAGTCAGCCGGCTTCGATGACGGCCAATGGATCTACAACTTCCTGCGGTGCCGCGCCAACACGATCGAGGCGGGGACCAGCGAGATTCAGCGCAACATCATCGCCGAACGGGTCCTCGGACTGCCGAAGAGTTACGTCTGACCCGGATTGTACCTTCTTCCTTGTCTTCCTTCTTGCTTTGCGGAGAGCCACGAATGGATTTCGATTTGACGAGTGCGCAAAAGTTGCTGCAGCGATCGGCCCGGGATCTGCTGGGTCGCGCCTGCCCTCCCGAGCGGGTTCGGGCCCTGATGGAGAGTGAGACCGGGATGGAGGAGTCGCTCTGGCGAGAGATGGCCGATCAGGGGTGGATGGGGTTGCTGCTGCCGGAGGCGGTCGGTGGGCTTGGGTTGAGTCTCGTCGATCTGATTCCGGTGGTCGAGGAGATGGGGCGGGCCTGTTTGCCGGGACCCTTTCTCTCGACGCTCTGGGCTGCTGCGCTGATCGAGCGTGCTGGGACAGAGGGGCAGCAGGCCCAGTATCTGAGCCCGATTGCCGAAGGAGCCCTCTTGGCGACGATCTCGCTTCCGGAAGAGGAGATGGGAGGAGAGGGCGCGTCGGCCCCCCTCCGTCTCGAACGGGATGGGGACCGGTACCGGCTGAGCGGAACGCGGCGTTTCGTTCTTGATGGCGTCTCGGCAGACCTGATCATCTGTGCCATCGAGGGTCTTCCGATCGGTGCGTCGGCACCGTCTCGGCTGCTGCTTCCAGTTCCGCGGAACAGTCCGGGATTGACGACGATCGCGCTGCCGATGCTCGACGGGACGCGCAAGATGGCGAGACTCGATTTCGATGGGGTCGAGGTCGCCGGTGCGGATGCGCTGGCTGCCACTCCAGACCCAGCGCGGGCACTCGAAGAGGCGACTGATATTGCGACTGTTGCCCTCTGTGCCGACCTGCTTGGTGGAATGGAGTGGACGCTCGCGGCGACGGTCGAGTACGCACGGACCCGTCAACAGTTCGGCCGCCCGATTGGAACGTACCAAGCCGTCCAGCACCAGTGCGCCGATATGTTCCTGATGACGGAGAGTGCCCGCTCGGCGCTCTATCATTCGGCGTGGGCGGTTTCGGTGCGTGATCCGCAGGCCCACCTCGCCGTCTCGGTTGCCAAGGCCTACTGCGCCGACGCGGCCCGCGAGGTTGGCAACCGGGGCATTCAAGTGCACGGGGGGATCGGCTTCACCTGGGAGCACGGGCTCCACCTCTACTACAAACGGGCCAAGTCGGGAGAAGTGCTCTTTGGCGACGCGACCCGCCATCGGGATCTGATCGCCTCCTCCCTCCTCGAACGTCAGGGGTAAGCGGCTTCCAAAGCTGAGGAAAGGCCCTATTGATGGGGGCGTAGTTTTGTGAGGGGGAGGGCCATGCTGCGACAAATGGGATGTACGGCGATGCCTCGAGGCAGGAAGCACCACCCAACGTGGCGAGAACCAGGATGGGACTGGATCTGTCGGCGGCTGCTGCTGATCGCGCTGGTCAGCGGGTTGGTCGTTACCGGTGCTGGGCCAGTCTTGGCTGCGTCGATCGAGGCTGGCGTGGCCCGTGTCGAGATCACGCCGCCAGTGGGCTATCCAATGGGCGGCTACCAGGCGCGCCAGGGACCTTCGACCGGCGTTCATGACCCCCTCTACGCCACGGTTCTCTGGCTGGCGGCGGAGGGAAAGCGCGTCGCGATCGTCAGTTGTGATCTGCGTTCTTTCCCCTCCGATCGGGTGGTGGAAGAGGCCCGCGCCAAGGGCTTGGCCGATCACGTCCTGATCGTCTCGACCCATACCCACTCTGGCCCCATCACCTGGGAGGATCGGACTTGGCCACGGCCTGACCGTTCCTGGTTCGCCGAGACAGAAGAGAAGATGGTCCAAGCGATCGCCGAGGCGGTCCGTCACCGGTTTCCGGCCCGCCTTGCGGCAGGATCGGGATCGATCTATCTGGGCCACAATCGTCGCCAAGTCGAGGGAATTGGCAAGGTGACGATGCGCTGGCGAAATGAGGAGCGCCTTCCCACCGCGCCCCTCGATCCGACCGTGCAGGTCCTGCGCATCGATGGTGAAGCGGGCACGCCTCGCGTCCTGCTTGTCAACTATGCGTGCCATGCCGTGGTTCTTGGACCAGACAACCGGCAGATTTCGGCCGACTATCCTGGAGCCCTGCGGCGCCACCTCGAAGCGGCTTTGCCAGGAGTGACTGCGCTCTTCCTTCCTGGTGCTGGGGGAGACATCAATCCCTACCTCGACAAGCAGCCGATCACGCAACGGGGCTTCGAGGAGATGGAACGGATGGGGCAATCGCTCGGGGAAGAGGCTCTCCGGGTTGCGCGCCGTCTGCGTCCAACCGCACCAGATGGGGAGGCTCCGCTGCGAGTGATCGCCGACGTCCTCACCTTTCGAGACCGCTGGGAGACGGGGAAGGAGTGGCGCGTCGGTCTGACGACCCTGCTCCTTGACCGAACGATCGCCCTGACCGCCATTCCCGGCGAGCCTTTTGTCGAGTTGCAGATCGCTTGGCGCGATCGCCTCGCCGGAGTGATCACCCATCCCTTTCTCCTTGGCTACGGCTACAGCGGGGGAGGCGGCGGTTGGACCAGTGGTTGGACCAGTGGTTGGATTGGATACGTTCCGACGCTCCAGGCGGCGATCGAAGGGGGCTACGGAGCCAACACCAACACCTCCCTCGAAGTGGGGGCTGGCGAGGCACTCATCGACCGGGCGGTCGTCCACGTCTACCAACTGCTTGGGTACCTTCGGGCTGTCCCAGCCCCATAGACTAATCTGGCAGAGATCTGAATTGCCTGACAGGTGGGCTGTCCCCTTGAGGTAAATGGGTGCCGATTCCAGATAAGGAGTGGATCATGATCGAGAGACGTGTCTTGGGTCGGAAAGGCATTCCTGTCTCCGTGCTCGGTTTCGGAGGGGCGCCATTGGGCGATCTCTACGCCCGGCTGGAGGAGGGGGGTGCTGTCTCTACAGTAGCGGCGGCGCGAGCAGCCGGGATGACGCTCTTCGACACCTCGCCGCTTTACGGCAACGGATTGGGGGAGCTGCGTCTCGGGGCCGGGCTGCGCCAAGGAGGGCGCGACGGCGTCGTGCTCTCAACCAAGGTGGGTCGGGTCATGGATCCTCGCCAGCCACCAACGCCTCCCCCGACGGATGTCACCATCCGAGGGTTTGTCGGTGGGGTCCCGCACCGAGCACTGTTCGATTATTCGTACGACGGGACGCTGCGGTCCTTCGAGCAATCGCTGCTCCGGCTGGGAGTCGACCAGATCGACATTCTGCTGATTCATGACGTCGATGTCTGGACCCACGGTGAGGGGTATGAGGCCCGGTTTCGCGAGGCGATGGATGGTGCCTATCCGGCGCTCGATCGCTTGCGGCAGGAGGGGGTGGTTCGGGCGATTGGCGTCGGGGTCAATGAGGCCGAGGTCTGCACGCGTTTCGCAGAGGCGGGGGACTTCGATGTCATGTTGATGGCTGGCCGCTACTCGTTGCTGGAGCAGGGCGGAGCCGACATCTTCCTGCCGCTGGCGTTGCGAAAGGGGATCGGCGTGATTCTCGGTGGGGTCTACAATTCCGGCATTCTGGCGACCGGGGCGATCCCGGGCGCACGCTACAATTACCTCCCAGCGCCCCCTGCCATTCTTGAATGGGTTCGCCAGATCGAGGAAGTTTGCCGGGCCCATCGGGTGGCACTGCCCGACGCCGCGCTCCATTTCGCGCTGGCCCACCCGGCAGTTGCCTCGGTTGTCTTGGGGGCGGTCTCTGAAGCAGAGGTGGCCCGCAACGTCGCGTCCCTTGCCTCTTCCATTCCAGGCAGTCTCTGGTCTGACCTCAAGACAGCCGGCCTGCTCGCGGCAGAAGCGGCGACCCCGTGACCACCGTATTAGACGAAGTGGTCGTCGGGAGAGGTTGGGGGCAGGCAGTCGTTAGTCGGCTTCTTCCTCGATTGGGGAGGGAGAGAAGTCGATCCGGTCGTAGACCTCAGCGAGGTGCAGGGTGCAGCCGATCGACTCGATCGCCAGGCTCGCCGTCAGGTCCTCGCCAAAACGATAGAGCCAGCTCCCGTCCTCGCGGCGGGTGAACTGCTCGACGAACGGGCTGGATTGGGAGACCAGCAGATAGTCGAGGAGGGACGGATTCCAGGTTCGGAGACGGGCGAACTTTTCTCCGCGATCGAAGATTTCGGTCGATGGAGAGAGGACCTCGATGATGGCGACCGGGTTGGTCAGGACATCGCGGTGCGAGTCGTGAAAGCTGGGCTCCCCACAGAAGATGACCAAGTCTGGATAGGAGAAGAGGCCCTTCCGGTCCCGTGGATCGAGCACCGGTCCGCTGCGCACCTTGCAGTCCTTGGACCACGCTTGGCAGGTGGTTCCGATCAGTTGTCGCCCAAGGTAGATTGATAAGTTCATGCAGATCGTGCCGTGGGTGGGACTCTCGCCGGCCATGGCGTAGACGAGCCCGTCGAGATACTCGTGGCGTTCGACAGAGGCTCTCTCGCTTGCCAAGTACTCGTCGACAGTCAGACTGAACTTCTCTTTGGGGAGGGCCATTCGCTTCTCCTCTGATGCCGGTCAGATCAAGACGACTCCACACTCTGCTCGGAAAGAGCAGGGGTGGATCCCGCACACCCCGAATGGTGTGCCCCCCTTCTTGCCGGAGCCAAGCCAATGTTCACTCAAGTGGTGTCTCCTTCCAAGGTGACGACTTCCTCTGGAAGAGTGGGAAGGGGAAAGACAATCCGGTCGTAGACCTCGGCGAGGTGGAGGGTGCAGCCGATCGACTCGATCGACAGGCTCGCCGAGAGGTCCTCGCCAAAACGATAGAGCCAGCTCCCGTCCTCGCGACGGGTGAACTGCTCGACGAACGGGCTGGATTGGGAGACCAGCAGATAGTCGAGGAGGGACGGATTCCAGGTTCGGAGACGGGCGAACTTTTCTCCGCGATCGAAGACTTCGGTCGATGGAGAGAGGACCTCGATGATGACGACTGGGTTGGTCAGGACATCACGGTGCGCGTCGTGAAAGCTGGGTTCCCCGCAGAAGACGACCAGATCTGGATAGGAGAAGAGGCCCTTGCGGTCTCGCGGGTCGAGGACGGGTCCGCTGCGTACCTTGCAGTCCTTCGACCACGCTTGGCAGGGGGTTCCCTTGAGCTGGACGCGCACCTCGCTGATCAGATTGGTGCAGATCGTACCGTGGGTGGGACTCTCGCCGGCCATGGCGTAGACGAGCCCGTCGAGATATTCGTGGCGTTCGACAGAGGCTCTCTCGCTTGCCAGGTACTCTTCGACGGTCAGGGCGATCTTCTCTTTGGCTAAGGCCATTCGACTCTCCTCCGCTTCGGACGATTGCGCAACGTCAGCCGCGTGCCGATAGCCGATTATAGACCGTCATGCCAACCACTCCGCAACCCCTTTTCTCGATATGCCGGGTGGCTGCGGAGAGGATCCAGTCTTGACAAGAGGGGCTTGATCCCCCAGGATGTCTTTTTCCCGGTGAGGGAAGGCTCTTTTTCAGAATATATCAACGAGTAGAGGCGCGGTCTTCAAGAGTACAGATCGGGAGGGGACGAAGCCCCAGGGAACGATCTGGAAAGGGAGAGACCGCCGAAGCCTGCCGGTGGCTCCGTCCATCGGGGGGTTGACTGTCGGGGCTAAATCCCCGAGGTTGTCATCGCGTTCTTCAGCGGTGGAGTGCTCTCGGGGACCAGCGACATGGCCGGCGGGCGACCGCCACTACCAGGGCACGCCGAAGGGTCAGCAGAGATCACCACTGCTGACCCTTTTTTGTTGTTCGGGAGGAGTGGGCAGGTCGACATGATCGTCATGAAGTTTGGCGGAAGTTCAGTGGAGGATGCCACGGCGATTCGAAGGGTCGTCGGGATCATCGGGCAATTTCTGGAGCGGAAGCCGGTGATCGTCGTCTCCGCGATGGGGAAGACGACCAATGGGCTGCTCGAATGTGGCCGATTGGCGGCGGAGGGGAGCCTGGCGGTGGCCCTCCGCGGTCTGCGGGCCTTGGCCGATCGCCACTTGGAAGCGGCGGCGGCGTTGGCACTCCCTGCAGAACGGGCAAGCCTCGCGGCGGAGTTGGCCGCAGAGTTTGCCGAGTTGGAGCGGTTCCTCGCCGGCCTAGGGCAGAACGGTGGGTTGACGCCGGAGTCGCTCGATCGGCTGGCCGCCAATGGGGAGCTGCTCTCCTCACGGATCGTCGCCGCGGCACTGCGGGGAGAGGGCCTGGACGGTGCCTGGGTCGATATTCGGCCGGCGATGCGGACGAACGGCGACTTTACGCGGGCTGCGGTTCAATTTGAAGAGGCCAATCCACGATTGGTTGAGTGCTTCGCTGAGCGAGTGGCCGCCGGGCAGGTTCCCGTGACCCAGGGCTTCATCGGATCGACTGCGGAGGGGCGGACGACGACGATTGGACGGGGCGGATCAGACTACTCCGCCGCGATCGTCGGGGCTGCGCTCGGGGCGGAAGAGATTCAGATCTGGACCGATGTCGATGGAATTCTCAGCACAGACCCCCGCGTCGTCCCCTCGGCGGTCAAGTTGCGCACGCTCTCCTTTGCCGAGGCCGCCGAGTTGGCCTACTTCGGCGCCAAGGTTCTTCATCCGAGCACGCTCCTGCCAGCAATGGCGCAGGAGATCCCGGTTCTGGTCTGCAATTCGCGTCGACCGACGGTCCCCGGGACGGCGATCGTCCGCCAGGCCCCGGCTTCACCCGCATTGGTCAAGGCGATCGCCTTCAAGCGTGGGATCACCGTCGTCAATGTCAGCTCGGATCGGATGCTGATGGCCCACGGCTTCCTCGCTCGCCTCTTCGCCATCTTCGACAAGTACGAGACGGCGATCGATATGGTCGCGACATCGGAGGTGAGTGTCTCGATGACCCTGGACGAGACTCGCCGCCTTGATGAGATGCTGCCCGAGCTGCAGGCCCTCGGCGAGGTGACGGTCGAGCGCGACCTCGCCCTCGTCTGCCTGGTCGGGGAACAGGTCAAGTCAGTTCCGGGACTTGCCGCAGATGTCTTTGGCGCCATTGCCGGGTTTCAAGTGCCGATGATCTCGCACGGGGCTTCGGCGATCAACCTCAGCTTCATCGTTGAAGGGGGACGGGTCGAAGAGGCCGTGCAGGCCCTCCACGCGCGTTTCTTTGCCGAACCTGATCCGGCAACCTTCGAGGTTCCGGCGCGCGTTGCCTCTGCCCCACGTGACTCGCGGGAGGTGGCCCCATGAGGATTGCACTGGTGGGTTATGGCCGCATGGGGCGAATGGTCGAGTCGGCGGCGACGATCCGTGGTCACCAGATCGTCGCTCGCTTCGACCTCGACAACAATCCGCGTGGAGAGGGGCTGACGCCGCAATCGCTCGGGGAGATCGACCTCGCCATCGAATTCTCGACGCCCGAAGCGGTCCTCGACAATCTCTCCCAGTTGATTCGGTGCAGAATTCCCGTGGTCACCGGCACGACTGGCTGGTACGACCACCTCCCGGAGATTCGCCAGTTGGTTACGACGCACGGTGGCGCTTTCGTCTACAGCCCCAACTTTTCGATCGGTGTCAACCTCTTCTTCGAGATGGTGCGCCAGGCCGCCCAGCTCGTCGCTACCTACGACCACTTCGATCCGTTCCTGATCGAGCGCCATCATCGCCAGAAGCTCGACGCTCCTTCGGGAACGGCGTTGCGGCTGCTTGCGGATCTGCGCGGCGCCTTTGCCGAACGGACGCCAGCGCCCGTCAGTGTGCGTGCCGGATACCTGCCTGGAACCCACGAGGTCGGCTTCGACTCACCAGCCGAGACGATCACCCTCACCCACACCGCCCGCAACCGGGAAGGATTCGCCGAAGGCGCGGTCCTCGCGGCCGAGAAGTTGCTCGGCCGCCAGGGGTTCTTCGCCCTTGCCGATCTGCTCTTTCCAGTTGTCCCGATTCCCCCGACCAAGGAGGCAGCATGACCATCGAGATGGACCGATTGAGAGGCTGTGGCACCGCGCTGGTGACCCCGTTTTTGGCAGACGAGAGCCTTGATCTGGAAGCATTGACCCGCTTGATCGAGTACCAGCTCGACGGAGGTATTGACTTTCTGGTTGCCTGTGGGACGACGGGGGAGAGTGTCACCCTCACCGACGCAGAGCAGGCCGAGGTCATCTCGACCACTCTCCGGGTTGCCGCTGGCCGTGTCCCGGTCGTCGCCGGTGCGGGCGGCTACAATACCCGCGAGGTGATCCAGAAGATCGAGCGCTATGCGAGCCTCGGTGCCGATGCCATCCTCTCGGTCACCCCCTACTACAACAAGCCGACGCAAGAGGGGCTCTTCCAGCACTTTCGGGCCCTCGCCTTGGCGAGCCCTCTGCCGATCATCCTCTACAATGTGCCGGGTCGGACGGGGTGCAATCTAGCCCCTGCGACTGTGGCCCGGCTGGCCGAGTTCGACCAGATTGTCGCCATCAAAGAGGCCTCTGGCAACATTGCCCAGATTGCCGAGTTGGCCTCGATTCTCGACCCTGCCTTCCGGATCTTCTCCGGGGACGACGCTCTCATTCTGCCCATTGCCGCGCTGGGGGGCGTCGGTGTCATCTCGGTCGCCTCGAATCTGCTGCCCCGGGAGGTCTCGACCCTGACCCGCTTCAGCGTCGAGGGCCATCTCGCCGAGGCCCGCCAACTCCACCGGCGCCTCCTGCCGATCTTTCAAGCGATGTTCATCGAGAGCAATCCTATCCCGATCAAGTCGGCTCTGGCCCTGGTCGGGCTCGTGCGTGAGTCGTACCGGCTGCCCCTCGTTCCCCTTCAGGAATCGCATCGCGCACAACTCCTCGCCGTCCTCCATCGCGCTGGACTGCTGGCCCCCTTCTCCTCGGTTGCCGCCTGACCCAGGTCGAACTCACTCGGTGGTCAGGACGATTGCATGCGGGGGCAGCGAGACGTAGAGCGAGTCTCCGACACGAGGAGGGGAAGAGGGGGATCGGAGGAGCGCCTCGATCAAGCCTCCATTGGACAGCTCGACGACGATGCGGTGGGAGCGCCCCGCGGCGAGCACCCGGCGGACTTGGCACGGAAAGAGGTTCGGCAGCCGATCAAGGCCTGAGCCGTCGCCCAAGAGCACCTCTTCGGCTGGCAGATAACCCGAAAGGGCCATCCCCTCGCCTCTTCTCTGGGACGTCATTGGGGGGAGCTCGATCGGTAATCCTTTCCAGTCGAGTTTTCCGTCGATCAGCTCTCCGTCGAGGAGATTGGGAACCCCGAGGATCTCAAGGACGGATCGGTTGCGTGGCGCTGAAAAGATTGTTCGGGCCGGCGCCACCTGGACGATTCGTCCGTGATCGAGGAGGGCCAGCCGGTCGCCAGCGACCAGGGCGTCCTCCAAGTCGTGGGTGACGTAGACGATGACGAGCCCTGTCTCTTCCTGCAGGGCCCGCAAGTCCTGGTGGAGCGCGTCACGGATGGGACGATCGAGCGCCGAGAATGGTTCGTCAAGAAGAAGCACTCGCGCGTTGGCGGCAATCGCACGCGCGATGGCGACGCGCTGCTGCTGCCCACCGGAGAGCTGGTGCGGGTAGCGATCGGCATGGTCTTCCAACCGGACACGTCTGAGCAGCTCCAGGGCCCGTGCCTTCGAGGCCGGGCGCATCGGAAATTCGACATTCTCACAGGCTGTCAGGTGCGGGAAGAGCGCGTATTGCTGGAAGACCATCCCGATCTGCCGTCCCCGTGCTGGCAGATCAATGGGGGCCTCCCCTCCCTTCCGTCGGAAGAGCGGGTGACCATCGAGCGTGATCTCCCCCTCATCGGGTCGCGTCAGCCCCGCGATGGCATAGAGCGTCTGGGTCTTGCCGGCTCCAGATGGACCAAAGAGGACGAGGATCTCCCGCCCGATCGTCAGTTCGACATCCAGCCGAAATGGTCCGACTTGCTTCGTGAAATTGAGGACGAGTCGCGGATCAGCCAAGGGGTCTCCGGAGCTCAAGGCGACGAACGAACCACAGGCCGAGCAGGGCCATCGCCGTCAGCAATGCTACCATTCCGTTCGCCTCCGCCAAGCGACGGCCCTGGACCGCATCATAGATCGCGAGGGGCAAGGTCTGGGTCCGCCCTGGAATGTTGCCGGCGACCATCAGCGTGGCCCCAAACTCTCCCAAGGCGCGTGCACTCCCTAGAATGATCCCCGCGAAGATGCCGCGGCGAGCCAAGGGGAGGCTGATCCGGCGGAAGACTTCCCATTCGGTCGAGCCCAGCGTTCGCGCCGCGTTCTCCAAGACGGGGTCGATCGAGCCGAGGGCGGCCCGGGAGGCTTGGACCATCAGCGGAATCCCGACGATCGTCGAGGCGACGGTCGCTCCCTGCCACGTGAAGAGGATCTGCCAGCCCAGCCACTCGATCAGTGGGTTGGTCTTCCCCAACGCCAAGACCAGATAGTACCCGGTGACGCTGGGCGGAAGGACGAGTGGCAGGTGGATCAGCGTCTCGACCAGCGTCTTCCCGCGGAATTCGACCCGCGCCAGCAGGAAGGCCAAGCCCAGCCCGAGCGGTGCCAGCGCCAGGGTGGCCACCAGCGTCACCTGTAACGAGAGCGTCACCGCCGACCAGTTCATTCTTCCTTTCTTTCTTCGGGCGCGACGAACCCATAGCGACGCATGATCTGCTGCCCCGTGGGGCCCAGGACAAAGTCAGCAAAGCGGGTCGCAGCCTCGCGCTTCCCGCTGGCACTGACGATGCCAAGCGCCTGATCGAGCGGTCGATGCAGTTCTGCCGGGAGGACCGTCCAGCGTCCCACTCCCGGCCGGCAGAGCGAGCGCGCGACAATGGCCGCCTCGACATCGCCCGTCTCGGCGTAGCGTAAGGCTTGGCGGACGTTCTCGGCCGGGACGATCTTTGGTTCGAGTTCCTGCCAGCGCCCCGCGCTCTCAATCGCTTCCCGCGCCGCCATTCCGTAGGGTGCATGCTCCGGGTTGGCGATGGCGATCCGGCGGACCTCCGGGCGGTTCAGATCTTCGAGGCTGGTGAGTGGGATCCCGTTCCCCTCCCGTGTCCAGAGGACGATGCGCCCTTGCCCGTAGAGTCGACGGCTCCCGACGAGGATGCGCCCCTTGCGCTCCAGATCTTCCACGAACGCGACATTGGCGGCAGCAAAGAGGTCGACCGGGGCTCCCGCCTCAATCTGTTGGGCCAGTTGCCCCGTCGACCCGAAGTTGAAGCGAACCGGGATTCCTGTTTCGTCTGTGAACCGCTGCCCGATCTCTCCGAACGCCTCTGTCAGATCGGCAGCCGCCGAAACTGTCAACCCCTCCACCTCCCCCCGGCAACTGCTGAGGAAGCCCACCGACACGAGCAAGAGCCCAGCAGTGAAATCACGGATCCGGCGACAGCCGGGCCTGTCTTGCCTTCTCACAGGCAAGCCTCGAAGAGGCCGGCCATACCCTGCCCGCCCCCAATGCACATCGTCACTACACCGTAGCGCGCTTGGCGCCGTTGCATCTCCAGGCCGAGGGTACCGACGAGGCGTGACCCGGTCATGCCGAATGGGTGGCCGATCGAGATCGAGCCCCCATTGACGTTGAGCCGCCCTGGATCGATGCCCAACCTGTCGCGACAGTAGACCACCTGGACGGCAAAGGCCTCGTTCAGCTCCCAGAGGTCGATCTGATCGACGGTCAATCCGTGGCGTTGGAGCAGTTTCGGTATCGCGTAGACCGGCCCGATCCCCATCTCATCCGGTTGACACCCCGCGACCGCCAGCCCGCGAAAGACCATCAAGGGGCGCAGCCCCAGCGCTTCCGCGCGCTGGCGCGACATCAGCAAGTTGACCGAGGCCCCATCGGAGAGCTGGGACGAGTTGCCCGCCGTGACGCTGCCCATCCCACTCGTCTGATCGAAATGGGGTTTCAGTCCGAGCAGCCCGTCGAGCGTCGTCTCGGGCCGGTTGCACTCGTCCCGGTCGAGTACTGCTGGCTCCTCACCGATCACCTCGCCCGTCTTCCGGTCGAGAACCGCCCGGCTCACCTCCATCGGGACGATCTCCTCGGCATGGTACCCGGCGGCCTGGGCCCGCGCCGTCCGTTGTTGGCTGCTCAGGGCATACTCATCCTGGGCTTGGCGGCTGATGCCGTAGCGCTTCGCGACCACCTCCGCCGTCTCCCCCATCACCATGTAGATTCCCGGATAGCGCTCCTGTACCGTCGGATGGACCGAACGGTCCGGGCTGAGCATGGTGATGCTCTCGACGCCGCCACCGATTGCCACCTCGGCCCCTTCGTTGATGATCTGCCAAGCGGCCATGGCAACCGACTGCAGTCCCGAGGAACAGAACCGGTTGACGGTCACCCCGGCAACACTGACTGGCAATCCTGCCAGCAGCGAGGCCACCCGGGCCACGTTCATTCCCTGGACACCGGCCGGATAGCCACAACCGATCGCGACGTCCTCGATCTCGGCCGGGTCCAGCCCAGGGGCTCGCCGAATCACTTCCTGCAGGCAGTGGGCAATCTGGTCCTCCGGGCGCGTCCGGTTGAGCGAGCCCCGAAATGATTTGGCCAGTCCGGTTCTGGCAGTAGCGACGATGACGGCTTCACGCATAGAAAAAAGGTCCTTTCCTTGGAAATGTCGATCAGAAGCTCTGCTGATGAAAGCGGCTGCGACGCCGCAGCGAAGCGACGATCTCCGGATCGGCAGTGGCAGGAGACCCGCAACCACCAGGCGGGTGCGGGTCATATTCGATGGTCAGTTGGACCTCTTGCGCCTGCCGCTCTCCCGTGAGGCGCGCCGCCAGCGCCAGCCCGAGGTCGATCCCCGCTGAGACACCTGCCGCGGTGGCGATCCGCTCCTCGGGACGAATCACGACCCGTTCGGCAACTGGCATTGCTCCCCAGCGTCCCAACTCCTCCAACGCCAGCCAGTGGGTGGTCGCCAGAACTCCCCGCAACAACCCGGCCGCCGCGAGCACCAGTGATCCCGTGCAGACGGAGGTGGTCCAGTGGGAGGTAGCGTGCGCCTGCCGGATCCAGGCGTGCAGCCGCTCATCCTCCATCAGTTCCCCCTGCCCGGGGCCACCTGGAATGACGACCACCGTCGGCGCTGGAACCTCCTCCAATCGGCAGTCCGCGACCAGCCCGAGACTCCGCTGATCTGTCCGATAGACGCCTCGCTCGTGCCCGACAAAACGGACGGATGCCCGCCGGAGTCGACCGAGTACCTCGTACGGTCCGATCGCGTCGAGCGCAGTCATCCGTTCGAAGAGCAGAATGGCGATCTCGATCGGCTCCCGTGTGCTCATCGGCCCCCCTCTGCTTCCGCGAAGCCCCGGCGCTGGCGAGCGACCAACGCCTCGAGCAACGGGGCAGGTCGCCAGCGCTCGCCTTCCCGGGCCTGCCACTCCCGGATTGTCTCGAGAATCTTGGCCAGGCCGACGCTCTCGGCGTAGCGCATTGGCCCCCCTCGCCAAGCCGGATAGCCATATCCGTGCAGGTAGACGAGATCGATGTCGCTGGCCCGTCGGGCAATCCCCTCTCCCAGCAGCCGGGCCCCCTCGTTGATCAGCGCGTACTGCGTTCGAGAGAGTATCTCTTCGTCAGGAATCTTGCGCCGCTCGATCCCCTGCTCGGCAGAGACGCTTTGGATCAGAGCCTCAACCTCCGGATCTGGAATGGCGCGGCGCGATTCGTCGTACCGATACCACCCTGCCCCCGTCTTCTGGCCGAAGCGCCCACGCTCACACAAACGGTCGGCGACCACCGGATAGCGCTCCCCGGGCTGGCGCAGGTGCGCGTTCTCGCGCCGGATCCGCCACCCAACGTCCAGTCCGGCGAGGTCCCCCACCGCGAATGGCCCCATCGCCATTCCAAAGTTGGTCAAGATCCGGTCGATCTGTTCGGGCAGTGCTCCTTCTTCCAGCAGCAGTTGAGCTTCACGCCCATACTGGTGGAGCATCCGATTGCCGACAAACCCATACCCATTGCCCACCACTACTCCCAACTTGCCCAGCCGCCGCCCCAGGGCCAACGAGGTTGCCAAAACTTCTGGACAGGTCGCTGCTCCCCGCACCACTTCAAGGAGCCGCATGACGTGCGCCGGACTGAAGTAGTGATGTCCGATCACATCCGCCGGGCGCCGGGTCGCGCCCGCGATCTCGTCGATGCTCAACGTCGAAGTGTTGCTTGCCAAGATCGTTCCGTCCCGACAGACTTGGTCGAGTTCCCCGAAGATCTGCTTCTTCAGTGCCATCCCCTCGAAGACCGCTTCGGTGACAATCTCGACCTCTGCAAAGCCCTCGTACCCAGTCACCGGCTTGATGCTGGCCAAGCGGGCCTCTCCCTCCTCCCGGCTGATCCGCCCCTTGCGCACTGCCTCGTCATAAACGCTCCGGATCCGGGCCATCCCAGCTTCCAACGCTTCCCGCGAAGTGTCCTGCAGCAGCACCGGGATTCCCTCGTTCGCATAGCAGATGGCGATGCCGCTTCCCATGGTGCCCGCCCCGACTACTGCCGCGCGCGTCACCGTGCGGAGCAGGGTACTCTCGTCGACCCCCACGACCTCCCCGACCACCTGCTCACTCCGTTTCACATGGATCAGGGCCCGTACCGCTTCCACCAGCCCCTCCTGCCGCATCCCCTGAACCAGGGCCCAGCGCGCCGATCCGCCCCCACCACTCTGATAGAGAAAACGGTCGGCCTCTCCCAACTCATTCAGGGCAGCGACAATCAACGCTCCATGACCCTTGACGCCCAGCTTTGGCCCGCGTTGACTCGCCAGCGCGTCCAGCTCCTCGCCTGGAACAAGCAGCAACAGCCCCTCCACGCCCGGCTCACTGAGGAGATCACTGCCGTGCCGCAATCCCTCTTCCAACTCCCCTTCGAGGATTGCCACTGCTCCTTTCACGTTCCCTGCATCCATTCCGGTTTCACTCACGTCTCCCCCCTCCGCTTACACCCCGAGCCAACCAATTAAACCTTGCGTCAATCCCCGGGAGATGGCCCACTGCAACGCCCCACACAAGAGGATGATCACCACCGGATTGAGCCGTGCCCGCAGCATCAGCAGAAATGCCAGCGTTGCCACGGCATAGCTGTCCGGTGTTCCCAGTCCCGACCGTGCCAAACTCACCCCCGCCGCCGCCAACATCCCAACCACGGCTGGCGCGACCCCGCCCAGAAACGCCTGTACCTGAAAATTGGTCCGAAACCGGTCGAGCGAACTCCCGGCTACCACCGACATGACAAATGACGGCAGAAAGGCTGCCAGCGTCGCCATGACCGCCCCGACCACTCCCGCCACCTTGAATCCGATGAAGGTCGCGGTAATCAGGACGGGTCCCGGGGTGATCTGCCCGAAGGCCATCCCGTCCGCGAAGGTTCGGTGGTCCATCCATCGGTAGACCTCACAGACATCTGTCTCGATCTGGGGGATCATGACGAACCCACCTCCAAAGGTGATCGTTCCTACCCGCAGAAAGATGGTCACCAATTGCCAGACCGTCACCATCTTGCTCAGTACCGGCCACGTCAACAACGGCACGATCAAGAGCAGCCCTGACACGTCGAGACTGTGAAGCTTGCCCGTCACCCCCGACTTCCCGGCGCGTGGCTCCAGTGAGTCCTTATGCGACGAAGGAGGGGCCTCTGCGGAACGTGAAGGGGCCGTCAGTGGTCGGTCAGCCTTCTCCGACTCGCCCTCCATCTCCTCTTTGATCATCTCCGCAGCACGCTGTCGCGCCTGCTCTCCTGCGATTCGTGTCCGTGCCTTTGTCTGTCGTTCCTTGCGAATCTCTTGCCGGATTCGTTGCCGTCGCCGTGACTTGTAGGAACGGATGATATACCCGGTAATGCCGGAGAGCAGTACCACTTCCAGAACGGTCGTCTGAGTGAAGATCAGCAGAAACGCCACGACAAACCCAAGCTCGAGGTGCCATTGCTGCTGGACTGCCGTCTTTCCTAAACGCACCGTCGTCGCGGCGATCAACCCAACCACTGCCGCATTGAACCCAAGAAAGATCCGCTTGGCGTCTGTCAGTTCCGCAAACTGCGTGTGCGCGATCGTCAGCCCGATCATGATCAGAAAAGATGGCAAGATGAAGCTGGCGACAGAGATCAGGGCTCCACGGATCCCGGCGAGCTTGAGGCCGATGTAGGAGATGGCGTTGACCGCATTGGCTCCCGGAAGGCTCTGTGCCAGCGAGACGGCATCGAGAAACTCCTCGTCCGAGAGCCAACGGCGCTGGTGAACTGTCAACCGTCGGATCTGTGCAATCACCGCGACCCCGCCACCAAACCCGGTCGCCCCCACTTTGAGAAAGGTGCGGGCAAGGATCCGCCAATCGACCCGGGGCGACTCCGGAACAAACTGTTCGGCCATCCACGACTGGAAGGCGGCCAGCCCGGCGCCGATCGTTCTTCTCAACTCCTCACTTCGGTTTCTGACAGCCACTTCCTCGGCCTTACTTTCTCTGACTTCTGGCGATTGATGGTTCTGGGTGCAGGGCACATTGAAGCACCATTGCACACCTCAATTCGGACATCGGGCTGGCCGGGGGGGGCGTGTGTGGTCGAGGTAATGTGTCTCCGCAATTCGCGCGGTTGACGTATCCCATTGGGTTGAACCAAGCCCCGATGATAGTATGCGAATATGGAAACAGAACAGACAACCAGACAACAGATTGCCATTATCGGGGGCACCGGCGACCAGGGTAAAGGGCTTGCCTTGCGCTGGGCGGTGGCCGGGTATGAAATTTTCCTTGGCTCGCGGGACCCAGAGCGGGGGAGGGCATCCGCAGACTCGATGCGGTCATTCCTTCCTGCCGGGACGAAGGGAACGATCGATGGTGGTGGGAACACCGAGGCCGCGGCCCGTGCCCGATTGGTTGTCCTCGCCGTCCCCTTTGCCGCCCAAGCGCCGACCCTGCGCGAGATTCGGGACTTCCTGCAACCTGATACGCTCCTTCTTGATGTGACGGTGCCGCTTGAACCGGCGGTTGGGGGGCGCCCCACCCGGGTGCTGGGCGTCTGGGCGGGCTCGGCTGCAGAGCAATCGGCCGAGCTGGTCCCGGAAGGAGTTACCGTCGTCTCCGCATTTCAGAATGTCTCGGCGAAGGTTCTGGCGGACCTGGCCCACTCAGTCGAATGCGACATTCTCGTCTGCGGCGACACCAAAGCCCATCGGGAACAGATTCGTCCGCTGGTCGAGTCGATCCCCGGTTGCCGCTACCTCGACGGCGGCGTCCTCGCCAATTCCCGAATCGTGGAGGCCTGGACCGCCCTGCTCATCGGTCTCAATATTCGCTACAAGACCCATACCGGGATCCGCATTACCGGGATTGAATGACAGGCTGGCCAGCGGCCAGTTGACCGGGAGACCAGATGTCCCTCTCCCCTTTCATCGAACTGGGACGCGAGGAGTGGAGTCAGCTCCGCAACAATACGCCGCTGACTCTGACCGAAGCGGACCTGGCATTGCTGAGCGGGATCAACGACTCGATCTCCCTTCGCGAGGTCGAGGAGATCTATCTTCCCCTCTCCCGGCTGCTCAATCTCTATGTCGCTGCGACCCAGCAGCTCCACGCCGCGACTCGCATCTTTCTTGGACACACCGCCGCCAAGGTCCCTTACGTCATCGGGATCGCGGGCAGTGTCGCGGTCGGGAAGAGCACGACCTCCCGGCTCCTCCAGGCGCTCCTCGCTCGCTGGTCAAATCATCCGAAGGTCGACTTGGTGACGACGGATGGCTTTCTCTACCCCAATGCCGTTCTTGAGGAGCGCGGCCTGATGCAGCGCAAGGGCTTTCCAGAGAGCTATGACCGGCGGCGCCTTGTCAACTTTGTCACTGCCGTCAAGTCTGGGGAGCCACGGGTCGACGCACCTCTCTATTCACATCTCTCCTACGACATCCTTCCCGCTCAGGTGCAGGTCGTCGAACAGCCAGACGTCATGATCATCGAGGGGCTTAATGTACTTCAGACCCGCAGTTCCAGTGCCGATCCCGCCCTCCCAGTCTTCGTGTCCGACCTTTTCGACTTCTCGATCTATGTCGATGCCAAGGAGGAGCAGATCCGTGATTGGTATGTCGAGCGATTTCTGACGCTGCGGCGGACCTCGTTCCGCGATCCTGCCTCCTACTTCCATCGTTACGCGACGCTGCGTGACGAGGAGGCACGTCGGCTTGCGCTTGACATCTGGGAACGGATCAATGGGGTCAATCTCCGCGAGAACATCCTTCCGACCCGCATGCGAGCCCGCCTGATTCTGGAGAAGGGGCCGAATCACGTCATCCAGCGCGTGCGCCTGCGCAAACTTTGATCGACCCTCTCCCCCAGCTTCGCTCACCGGAAAGGCCGGTAGAGCTTGGCGAGGCGGTGCGGGCTGACCCCTAGCCAGTAGAGCACTTGCAGCAGTGACCAGAGGGCGAAGGTGCGGAAGAACCGGCCGGCGAACCGTCGTGAGGAGGTCGAAGCTTTGGCTGGCACTCGCACGAACTTTCCCTGCCGTCGCAACCGACGATAGAGGTCACAGTCCTCGAAGATTGGGTATTCGCGATATCCGCCGATCGACTCGAAGACAGCGCGCCGTACGAAGAAGGCGGAGTCCCCATAGCACATCCCCCCGAGTCGCAGGAGTGGGTAGAGTCGGGTCAACCAGCGCGACTCCCACGTCTCCCCCGCGAAGACCAAGCTGAAGTTTCCTCCCAGAATTTGTGGATCTTTGAGGGCCTCTTCGATCCGTACTAGGGCATTTGGCGGCAGGTGGGTATCCGCGTGAAGAAAGACAAGAATCTCTCCGCTCGCTCGTGCCGCGCCGGAGTTCATCTGCGGTCCACGGCCCCGTTGCGGCGACTCGATCACCTTCCAGCCCAAGGCCCGGGCCTTGGGGACGGTGCCATCCTTGCTCCCCCCGTCGGCCAGCAGAATCTCGACCTCGCTCTCTTCGGATCCAGGTTGTGGCGTAAGGAGGGCCCGCAACGACTCGGCGAGTGATCTGATCGCTGCCTCTTCCTCAAGGGTCGGGATGATGATCGACAGGCGGCTCTTCTTGATGATGGGCGTTCTCCCCATAGGAATGACAGGACGGATCGGACGAATAGGACGGGTAGGACGGGTAGGACGGATAGGACGGATAGGACGAATAGGACAGATAGGATGAATAGAATAGGGGCGAGATGAAATCTATGACCTATAGGACCTATCCGTCCTATTCGCCCTATCAATCCTAATCACTCCCAACCCCTCGCCAGCATAATATCCCCGATCTTATATCGCACATACGCGATCGCCAGCCTGTTCCCAGCCCGAATGGCACTGATTCCTGGAATCCAACGGGGCAGGAAGCCAGGGATCTCCCCGAGGGGGATGATCTGTCGACTTCCGATGTCGAATTGGAAGATCTTGGGATACTCCTCGTGGTTCTGCGTCACGAAATGGAGCAGGGAAAAATCGTGCGACCAGAACCGGCCGACCGAGAATCGTGCCAGCTCAGGAATGGGGACCTCCTCGCCGTCAGGGAGTTGTTTCTGCCAGAGGGCCCCCTCCCGCATAAAAAAGAGAAGCCTGCCATCGGTCGATGGCACCGCATCTCGCCCTGGACCGTTGGTGACGCGTTGCGCCGGGCCACCTTCCGTGGGTATCTTCCAGATTTCGTGCCCTCCCCCTCGCGCGGATGTAAAGTAGATCGCACTCCCGTCCGAAGACCAAGCGGGCATCGCGTCCTCACTCGGATCGATCGTCAATCGCACCAGACCCGTTCCGTCCGCTTGAATTCGGTAGATGTCCGTCTGACGATCCGTGCTCCGGTCGAAGACAATCGCCTTTCCATCTGGAGACCACCGCGGGCTGCCGACTCCGTGCCCTGAAAAATGGGTCAACTGGGCATTCTCAGTGCAGTCTGCATTGGAGAGCCAGAGCTCGTGAAACCCACTGCGGTTCGAGACAAAGACCAGCTTCTTCCCATCGGGAGAGAGCCGTGGGGAATCGTCTGCACGGGAGGAGTTGATTACGCAAGGCGGAATCGACGAGGGGGGAGACAGGGGGCGGATCTCGACGATTGTGTCGATCATCGCCTGCACATACGCAATTGTCTTTCCATCAGCGGAGAGAGTAAAGTCCTCGATGTCGATCGGCAATCCCTTGATCATCCGCAAGGCCCCTGTTGGCAGATCGAGTGACCAGATTCGTTGGTTGATCATCCGGTTCGAGACAAAGTAGATCTTTTGCCCGTCTGGCGACCAATCGAGGTTCGTCAGCCTCCCTCGATCCCGGGTCAGGGCCATCTCTTGCCCAGATCGCAGATCGACCAGATAGACATCGGCGCTGCTATGGCTCCAGGAGCGGAGAAAGGCGATCCGGTTCCCATCAGGAGAGAATTTCGGATTGGAGTCGTGGTACTGGGGAGAATTCTCGCGGTTAGTAATCCGGGTCCGATTGGCACCATAGGTCGAGATGAGGTAGAGCCCCATCGGCCCCCCCGGGCGGTCCGTATCCGTCAAAACCAGTTTCTGCCCATCTGGGGACCAGTCGAGCCCGTCCGAGGCTTCCGTTACCACCCGCTCCGATCCCCCCAGTGCAGGAATGACGACCACTTCGGATTTCGTATCGCACTGCTTAGGTCTTCGCAGGAATGCCAGGAGCTTGCTGTCCGGTGACCAGGTGGCCTTGAATTCGTCATCGGGATGCGACGTGATGCGGAGAGGCTCGCCCTTATTGACAAGCTTGACGTAGACGTCCCGGTTATTGAGCGTCATCCCTTCCGAGCTGAAGGAGAGCAGGTTGCCGTCGGGTGAGAACGCCGGGTCTTGCTCCATTCCTGAAAGAGTGGTGAACGGTTCAATCGTGATGGCCGATTCACTTTGATCGTTTCTGTCCGAAAATGGCAGATACGCGAGGACCAGCACCACCAGCAAGAATGGGGTCAGGATGAGCAGAAATCTGGTCTTGGGCTGGCTGGCTATCCAATTTCGCCATCTTTTTCCACCAGGGGCGATGGGAGAAGAGGTGGCGGGATCGGTTGTTACGACACCTGCAGAATCTTTCTCAGCCGTTCCCAGGAGTGGGCTGGAGAGGGAAAGCTCCCCTGTGTCAACCTGAAACGGATCCTCTAGATCTTGCACCACCACGCTGCTGGTCAGGGCGCCTGAGGATGGGGGCTCAGCGGAGAGAATCTCGACCGGGTAGGTGAAATTGTATCCGACCCGCGAAACGGTCTTGATGTAGGGCTGTTTTGTCGGCGACTCTCCCAGAACTGCCCGCAGTTGATAAATGTGCTGTGAGAGATTGCTCTCCTCTATCAGTTGACCGGGCCAGAGCCTCTCGATCAGCTCATCCTTGGAGATAACTGTTCCCGGTCGTTCGACGAGGAAGAGGAGCAGCTCGTAGGTCTTCCGGCGCATCTGGACCGGTAATCCCTCCCGGATCAATCGATTACGACCCGGTTCGAGCTTGAATGGTCCAAATTGGTAGACAGGTTGACTCAAATGGATCCCACGTTTGACATTAATAATGAAGAATGATTTCGAGCAATCGGCACACCCAGAATGAAGGCAGAAGATTCTGACCGGATCCAGGACTCTCTCTTGACGGCCGACGATGGCACATCCCGCTGCTTGCTCAATTCCTCTTTATAGTGCGTCCAAGTCCTATTATCCATCATCTTTCGGCTACTGTGTGGCAAAGGTTGCTTCCCTTGGTACGTTACCATTGAAGGACGGGCGGCAGATCGACACGTCGTTTACTTGGGAGTGGACGATTCACTGATCATGACTGACTGGAAAGGGGTGATATTTCATCTTTGTTCACCAAGCCAGGGACTATACCACGCCGATTCTTGTCGTCAAGCCGTCGCGAAGGGGTGTCTGAAATTTTCTGACGGCGTTTGTTTCGTTCTAGGCGTCGGGAAGTTCGCGGGTAAGCCGGAAATTCATAAAAATTAAGAATACTTGAAAAGGACTTTTCAGGAAATTTATGATAACAATCGACCTTCGCAGTCAGTCTTGGACTTCTAACAGTGATACCTTGCGCTTTCTGAGAAGTAAGACTCTCTCGAACCAAGCCGCTTGGCGATGTGTTCGCCAGGAGGTTGATTAAGCAAGAGATTATTGCTCTGAAAGTTGACGGAATCAAACGATTCCTGTGGCAGGGGACCAGGAAGAAGGAAAGACTGAAAGCGAAACTTGTGTGTGTCCAAAGCGGACGATTAGAGAGCTGGTCTTCGGACTGGCTCTTTTTTTTTCGGTGGGGGGAAGGTAGAGACAAAAAGGGGGAATGGGAAGACAAATCTTTGCGTCCCTGAAGAAACCAGCATATCCTAAAGGGTGTGTACCCTTTCCTTTTACTATTGCTGGGGGTGGTCTTGGTCGTCGGCGGGATCCTTTGGGCCCGTCTGCACGCCTTTCCTGCATTGTTGCTGGCCGCCACGGTGATTGCCTGGGCAACCCCGACGGAATGGATTGTTGAAGCGGGGCTAGCGCGGGGAATGACGGAAGCAGCGGCAAACCATCAGGCGCAGAGCTTCTTTTTGGACAGGGTGACGGAGGGGTTTGGGCGGACGATTGGACAGATCGGGGTGATGATCGCGATGGCCTCGATGATTGGGGAGAGCATGCTGCGCAGTGGCGCGGCAGATCGAGTGGTCCGGGCGATCCTGCGGTGGGTTGGGGAGAGGAGGGCACCACAAGCATTCGCCGTGAGTGGATTTCTGCTGGGGATTCCGATCTTCTTCGATACGGTCTTCTATTTGGCGATTCCGCTGATCAAGGCCGTGCGGTTACGGACAGGTCGCCATTATCTGTGGTACATACTGGCACTCTTGGCGGGGGGGTCAATGACCCACTCGCTCGTCCCACCGACCCCGGGGCCCCTCTTCGTCGCGGCTGAATTGAAGATCGAGATGGGGTTGATGATCGGGATGGGGTTGTTGGTGGGGGCGGTCAGCACGCTGGCGGGCTTTGGGTTTGGTTACTGGGCGGACCGGCGAAGAGATCTTCCTCTACGGGAGCCCGAAGAGGCGCTGGAGCGGTTGAAGGCGGTTGCCGACCGGAGTGAGGATCAACTTCCGCCAACGTGGCAGGCGGTTACTCCGATTCTGCTGCCGGTCGTGCTGATTGCGGGAGCAGGGTTGGTGCCAGCCCCATCGATGCCGTGGCTGAAGGCATTGGGGGACCGCAATCTCGCGCTGATTCTGGGGGCAATGGCGGGACTGTTCTTGCTGTTGCGGTGGACGAGCCGGGGAGAGATGGAGGCCGCCATCCGCGAATCACTCGTTGGGGCAGGATCGATCTTGATGATCGTCGGGGCGGGAGGCGCTTTTGGGGCCGTTCTCCAGCAGACGAACATCGGTGAAGCGATCGAGCGACTCTCGGTGGCAACGGCGGTTCTGCCAGTTGCCTTTCTGATGACGGCGATCATCCGCACTGCGCAAGGGTCCGCGACGGTGGCGATGATCACTGCCGCTGGAGCCTTCTCTGGCATGGCAACCACCGCACAACTTGGGTTCCACCCTGTCTATCTGGCGCTGGCGATCGGCTGTGGATCGAAGCCGGTGACTTGGCTCAACGACAGTGCCTTCTGGGTCATGACCCGGATGAGCGGGATGACGGAGCGGGAGGGATTGAGAACGATCACCCCGCAAATGCTGGTCATGGGGGGGGTGGGGATCGCCGTGACGATGCTCCTGGCCTGGCTGTTTCCGATGCGTTGATGACGGGCGTAGTGCTCGATGAAGAACGTGGAAGGAGGCGACGAGTTGACGGAACGGAAAGGGCCGAGACGGCCGCGCAGGCAGGAAGGGGATCTGCGGAGTGCCCGTTGGTTGCAACCGGATGATCTACGATCATTCGGTCATCGCTCGCGGCTTCGTCAAATGGGGTATGGAGCAGAGGATTTTCAGGGCAAGCCGGTCATCGCCATCGTCAATACGTGGAGCGATTTGACGATCTGTCACACCCATTTCCGGGAACGGGCCGAAGAGGTCAAGCGGGGAGTTTGGCAGGCAGGGGGATTCCCGGTGGAGATCCCTGCGTTCCCGCTCAACGAGATCTTCGTCAAGCCGAGCCCGCTGCTCTATCGCAACCTGTTGGCGATGGAGGTCGAAGAGCTTCTGCGGAGCCAGCCGATCGACGGGGTGGTCCTGATGGGGGGGTGTGACAAGACGACACCAGCGCTGTTGATGGCGGCCCTCTCGGTCAACCTTCCGGCGATCTTCCTCCCTGCAGGACCAATGCTCCGGGGGAACTGGCAAGGAAAGACGCTCGGGAGCGGGAGCGACGCCTGGAAGTTCTGGGCGGAGCGGTGCGCGGGAAATCTGTCGATCGAGGAGTGGCAGGGCATTGAGGAAGGAATAGCAAGATCTCCGGGCCACTGCATGACGATGGGGACGGCCTCGACGATGACCTCCCTGGCGGAGACGCTCGGGATGACCCTCCCGGGGGCATCCTCCATTCCCGCCGTCGATGCCGCCCATTCCCGCATGGCGGCCGCCTGTGGACGAAGGATTGTGGAACTGGTCTGGGAGGATTGGCGTCCGAGAGAGCTGATGACGGCGACCGCCTTCGAGAATGCCATGACGGTGACCATGGCGATTGGAGGATCGACCAATGCCATCATTCACCTCTTGGCATTGGCCGGCAGGGCGGGGGTTCCATTGTCGCTGGCCCGGTTTGACGAGGTCTCGCGCCAGACACCGATGATTGCCAACCTGCGGCCTTCCGGTCAGTATTTGATGGAGGATTTCTACTACGCGGGCGGTTTGCGGGCGATGTTGGCCGAATTGGCCCCGCTGCTGACGCTCGATTGCTGGACGGTTAATGGAAGAAGCCTTGGGGAGAATATCCGCGGAGCCGAAGTCTTCAACCGCGAGGTGATTCGGTCGCTGGCAGCACCAATCGCCCCAGAGGGAGGGACCGCAATCCTCTATGGCAATCTGGCACCCAATGGAGCCGTCATCAAGGTGACGGCAGCCTCGCCGGACTTGATGGTCCACGCTGGGCGTGCGGTGGTCTTTGAGGACTATCGCGACTTGGTGGCGAGGATCGATCGCGAAGATCTGGCAGTCGAGGCGACCTCGGTACTTGTCCTTCGACGGGCGGGCCCTTTGGGTGGTCCGGGGATGCCAGAATGGGGCATGCTCCCGATTCCAAAGAAGCTGCTACGAGCAGGGGTCCGTGATATGGTGCGGGTGTCAGACGCGAGGATGAGTGGGACCTCGTATGGGACCTGCGTTCTGCACGTCTCCCCGGAGAGTTTCGTGGGGGGGCCTCTTGCCCTGGTTGAGGAGGGGGACTGGATTGAGTTGAACGTCCCGGAGCGGCGCCTCGAACTGAGGGTTGATGCGGCTGAACTCTCGCGGAGGCGCTCCCGATGGGTGGCGCCTACTGCTTCCTATCCACGCGGGTATGGTCGACTCTACGCGAGCCACGTTACCCAGGCTCACGAGGGGTGTGACTTCGATTTTCTACAAGCAGAAGGTGAGATCCCGGATCCCGATATTCATTGACCGATTGAAAGGCTGGGCAGGGCGGTTCGAAGAATCGGAGTCGATCGATCGGGATAGAGATCAAGAATGAAGTTGGCAAGGAGAAAGCATGCAAGGCCCCAAAACATTGCGACGAGTGGTCATTACAGGAATCGGTTGTGTCAGTCCGGCAGGGATCGGTCGAGAGGCCTTCTGGCAATCGATGCGGGCAGGGAAGAGTGGAATCAGCCGGATTACCCGGTTTGACGCTTCCGACCTTCCGGTTCAAATTGCGGGAGAGGTCAAGGATTTCGACCCGGATCAGGTCATTCCCGCCAAGGACCGACAGCACGTTTCGCACGCGGTCGCCTTCGCCATCGGAGCCGCCGACTTGGCCTTCCGGGATGCAGGGATCGACCCGCGCGAGATGTCGATTGACGAGCGTCGGCAGATCGGAATCGTCCTGGGAAGTGGTGGGGCCAGTCTCAGCTTTTTGGAGAAGCAGTACCGTTACTACTTTGCCAATGAAGCAAAGAAGGCGAGTATCTACAGCATTCCAACGGCGACGCCCGGTTCATTGGCCAGTGAGATCTCGATGCCATTCGGTTTGAAAGGGTTCAGCCATCTCGTCTCGACCGGGTGTACCTCTTCGACCGATGCGATCTCATATGCCGCGCAGAACATCGCGCTCGGTCGCATCGATCGTGTCCTGACGGGCGGAGTCGATGCCCCGCTGGCACATAGTATTCTGCTTGGATTTTGCGTGATGAAGGTGATCACGCCATCTTGGAACGAGGAGCCGACGCGGGGATCACGTCCTTTCTGCCGAGATCGGGACGGGTTTGTTCTTGCGGAAGGGGCCTATCTGGTGCTGCTCGAAGCACTCGAGCACGCGGAAGCGCGGGGGGCAACGATCTACGGGGAGATCGTTGGGCACGGATCGACCTGCGACGCCCATCACCGGGTTCGGCTCGATGAATCGGGAATCGAGCCTTCAAGGGCGATGACGCTGGCGATGGCGGATGCGGGGATCGGGCCGGAGCAGGTCGACTACATCAACTTGCACGGGACCTCGACCGACCTGAACGACCGGATCGAGACCCGGGCGGTCAAGCTCGCCTTCGGGGAGCGGGCCTACCAGGTGCCAATGAGCGCAACCAAATCGATGATTGGACATCCACAAGGGGCCTCCGGGGCGGCTGGGTTGATTGCGACACTCGGGGGGATGGCGGGGGGCTATGCTCCACCAACGATCAACCTCGACGAGTCCGACCCGAACTGTGATCTGGATTACGTGCCGAACCAATCGCGTCCGCAGGACATTGAGTATGCGGTCTGCAACTGCATCGGGTTTGGATCAAAGAACTCGGCGCTGGTGGTGCGCAAATGGACAACTTGAGGGGTTGAGTCAAGGGGCCAGGGATCGGTGAGTGCGTCTCATCACCGCCGCAGATCAGCCATTGCGGAGGAGGAGTGGTTGTGGCGAACCGATTTTCGGAGCGGAGTCGAGAGCCGGAGTTGATCGATGGAACCGACTACGCGGTAGCGGAGTTTCGAGATTGCCTGAGTGATCTACGGCGCATCAATCAGCTCCTGGGCGGGCAGCACGCTCTTGCCCGTCACCTCTTTCCGATGATTGAGGCGACGGGTCGCCAGCACATTCGCCTTCTCGACATCGGGACTGGCTCGGCGGACCTCCCCCGAATGGTGGTCGAATGGGCTCGTCAGTGCGGAAAGCGGGTCGATTTCGTCGTGGTTGACCTGCATCCGCTGGCCGTGCGGGAGGCGCGGAACTGGGTGGTGGACTATCCAGAGATCCTGGTCGTTCAAGCGGACGCCTTCCAGCTCCCCTTTGTCGAGGGTGGCTTCGACTTTGTCATGGCTTCGCTCTTCCTGCACCATTTTGAGGATGAAGCGGCGGCAAGGCTGCTGCAAGGGTTCAGCCAAGTCGCCCGGGATGCGTTCCTGATCAACGATCTTCGCCGTCATCCGCTGGCCTACTACTCAATTCGTTGCCTGACGTGGCTCTTCACGAATAACCGGTTGGTGCGGCACGATGCGGCAGTCTCGGTGTTGCGAGGCTTTCAGGATGCGGATTGGCAAAAGATCGCTGGCTTGGCTGGGCTTTCGCTCAAAGTCCACCGCCATTTTCCCTTTCGCTACCTGATCATTGGACAGGCGGGGGGGCGGGACACAGAGAAGCCGACGACAAGAAGATCAGGTTGGGGGAACGATGGTCGAGAAGATGGAGAGGAGTGAAGTGACAGGAACAGATGAGGTGATCCAAGTATTTGAGTCGAGTTCGGCTCTCTTGACTGGGCATTTTCTGCTCTCGTCAGGCCTGCACAGCACGCGGTATTTGCAATGTGCACTGGTCCTGCAGCGCCCACCAATCGCAGAGCAGTTGTGTTCGGCGTTGGCGGCCAAGGTGAGGGAGGACGTGCGGATTGGGCAGATCGACGTCGTCGTTGCACCGGCACTGGGAGGAGTGATTGTCGCGCACGAGGTCGCACGTGCGCTCGGATTGCGTGCCCTCTTCACAGAGCGACAGGATGGGGCAATGGTGCTGCGGCGTGGATTTGAAATTATGCCGGGGGAGCGGGCCTTGGTGGTCGAGGATGTGGTGACGACTGGGGGCTCGACGCGCGAAGTGATGGCCGTCGTCGCTGACCGGGGGGGGGTTACGGTCGCGGCGGCGTCCCTCATTGATCGCAGCGGAGGGGCGGTCGATCTGGGGGTGCCCCGCCACGCGCTGGCCGTCCTTGAGGTGCCCACCTATGTTGCCGCACAGTGCCCGCTCTGTCATCAAGGAGTTCCCGTCGTCAAGCCTGGCAGCCGCTCGGCGAAACCAGCAGGGAGCTCTCCCCAGATCGCCAGGATTGAATCGAATCAATGAAGATGCGGCTGCTGGTCGCCTATGACGGGACCCCCTTTGCGGGTTGGCAGGAGCAACTCAATCTGCCAACGATCCAGGGAAGCCTCAATGAGGTCTTGGCGCGGCTGGAAGGAGGGCGCGTCACGACGTATGCGGCAGCTCGGACAGACAAAGGGGTTCACGCTGAAGGCCAAGTCGTCCACTTTCAATCGAGGCGTGAGTGGAATCCACGAGGACTCCGACGGGCCCTCAACGCCCATCTTCCTGCGGAGATCCGCATCAAGGATGTGGAACCCGCCGACCCCCTGTTTCATGCTGGATTTGATGTTCACGCCAAGACCTATCGCTATCGGCTGGTGACCTCCGAGGTCCCGGATCCCCTCCTCTCGCGTTATGCCTGGCACTATCCCTACCCGTTTGACGAGTCGATACTGGAACGGGAGCTGACCTCGTTTCACGGCACGCACGACTTTGTCGGATTTACGGTCGAGGAGCGGGACACACAGACGACCCAGCGGACCATCCTCTCGACTTGGCTGGTACGGGAAGGGGATCGGCTCGACATTTACATTCGGGGAAAGGGATTTCTTCGCTACCAGGTACGAACGATGGTCTCGGGGGTACTCGACGTGGTCCGAGGCCGGTTGGCTGTGGCCACGGTGGCTGAGCTGATCGCCACGCGCCATCGGCGGACCATTGGTGCGCCCGCGCCGGCGAAGGGATTGACGCTGGTCAAAGTGGAGTATTACCATCGCCCGGGTCTTCAAACTGGAGAAGCCGAAGGAGTCGATGGCGAAGAGCGATCGGCACTTGCATGACCGACTCGACGGGGAAGGCAGGAGCAGTAAGGCTCACTGCGGCAGGAGAGAAGGGGATGAGAGGGGTATGAGTACGAAGAATTCCTTTGCGGGAATGATGGCCCCTGGATCGCCCGAGGAGAGAGTGTTTCAGCAGTTGGACTTGGCGCGGTTGCCCCGTCACATCGCCGTGATTATGGACGGGAATGGTCGGTGGGCAAAGCGCCGTCTGTTGCCGCGAGTCGCGGGCCACCGTGCAGGAGTCGAGGCAGTGCGCAAGACCGTCGAGACCTCGGCCCGCCTTGGCATCGAAGTGCTGACGCTCTATGCCTTCTCCGTCGAGAACTGGAAGCGTCCGCTCCTCGAGGTCGAGGCACTCATGACCTTTCTCAAGGAGTATCTCCGGAAAGAGGTCGCGACCCTCGACCAGCATCGCATCCGCTTTCAGACGATCGGGCGCACCGGGGATCTCGATCCGAGCGTGCAGGCCGAATTGCAGAGGGCACGCGATCGGACGGCCGCGAATCAAGGAATGGTTCTCAATTTGGCGCTCAACTACGGGGGGCGGACCGAGCTGGTCGATGCGGTTCGCGGGCTTCTGGCAACCTGCCTGGCGGAAGGCAAGAGTCCAGCCTCGATTACCGAGGCGCAAATTCAGGCCCACCTCTACACGGCCAACCTGCCCGATCCAGATCTGCTCATTCGAACAAGTGGAGAGTTGCGGATCAGCAACTTTCTGCTCTGGCAGATTGCGTATGCGGAGATCTATGTGACCGAGACGCTCTGGCCGGACTTTGACCGGAAAGATCTCTTCACTGCCTTGGTTGAATATCAGAAGCGGGATCGTCGCTTTGGGGGCTTGACGGAGGAGTCGTTCTCCGCCGGGAGGATTCCCTCGTAATTGCGTAGAAATCGGGAGTGGGAGACTGGATGGCACGCGTACTGACCGCAATCGTTCTGTTGCCGATCTTGATGGGGGCGCTCTGGATTGCGCCCCCGATTGTCTTTGTCGGAATGGTGGGCGGGGCATTGTTGCTCGGTCTGCGAGAGTTTCATCATTTGGGTGGGGTTGAGACGTCGGACCGATGGATCGGGATGGGCGCCGTGATCACGCTGGTCGGCGTCTTCTTCCTTGGGCGGCTGGAGTGGGTGGGGGCGGTGCTCGCGCTCTTCGTGGTGGTCGAGTTCCTCCAGACTCTCTGGCGGCAACGCCATCAGGAAGATCACGGTAGAGCCCTCTCTGGATTGGGGGTGCGGTTGACGGCGGTGCTCTATCTCGGGCTGCTGGGGGGCTTTCTGAGCGCCTTGCGCGTCATCGAATCGGAGGTGCCTTCGCTCTCTGCCAAGCTCTTGACCTTCTTCTTCCTGGTCGTTTTTGCCGGGGATACTGGTGCCAACTACACGGGCCGGACGTTGGGGCGACATAAGCTGGCCCCGCGGATCAGCCCCG